>CADCKD010000001.1 GCA_902801985.1 uncultured bacterium
TTCAAGAATCATCAAACTGAAGCATCAATTGAATACATTAAGAATGATTATCAAGAACATTTAGAAAAGAATAATTTTAAGGTTAGTAATTAAGGAGGAATAAATTATGAACATAGCAGTTATTATTGCGGTGGCAATTCTTATTGAGGGACTTGTAGAATATGGTAAAAATATTACTGACATGTTTTATGGTGGAGAAAAAAAGACAGCAATTACACAAATGGTAACTATTGTTGTTGGTATTGGTCTTGCATTTGCATTTAATGCAGATATGTTTGTACCACTTGGGTTACAAGTAAATCATTATATTGGAATGGTACTTACTGGTATTGTAATGAGCCGTGGTTCGAACTATGTCAGTGATTTGATTGGCAAGATAGGACAGACTACTGTCGGATAAGAATTAAATATGTTGAGGAGAGTGAGTCAAATCACTCTCCTTTTTTAAATTGGGGGTATGAATATGATTAGATGTTTATCATGTCGTAAATCTTCCGATAATCCTAACTTATATAAAGTAAAACTTATTAGTGATACTGCCTTGGATAAAATGCCAGTGAATGGTAAAGATATAGTTGGTATTACAAATTCTGCTATATTTGATAAAGGCAGTGAATTGATTGTATGTGTAAATCAAACTATGCATAAATATGTTTATGGAGAAAAAGGATTTATTTCTGATGATGAAGAATCAAATAATATAGATGATAATAATCCTAATTCTTTAAGGTTTGTAATAGATGATGATGGTGCAGTTTATATTGGTTAAAAGAAAGGGGGAGTGACATGGCTGATACAAAAGAAAAAGTAAAATTTAGGAAATTTGTAAACAATGAGCGTGAAGCACTCGCTCTTGATAAAGTAAGATTTGATTCAAATACGAATACACTTACTCTTTATAGTTCGTTTGACTCATCCATTAAAGAAGAAGTTGTTATTCCTACGTCTAATATTGAATTGGATACTGGATTAACAGAGTACGGTAAAGCCGCAGATGCCAAGGCTGTTGGTGATGCAGTCCGTACAGTCAGAGCAATGATTGGTACTCCACTTACTGCCAGTGTTGCATCTGATATGACAGATATAAATAGAATATATGTTTATACAGGAAATGAAAGTGGATATGTAAATGGTCATTGGTATTATTATAATGGTACTGCATGGACTGATGGTGGCACTTATAATGCAAATGCTTATGAAACTGATAAGACGCTTTCGATACTTGACAAACCAGCCGATGCTCAAACTACTGGTAATGCTCTTGCAAATTTAGGTTTGCAGTTATCTGATATAGAAGATGAAATGACAGATTATGTTAATAAAAAAGCTGTTAATGGTTTTATCTATGAAGATAATGTTTTATATCTCGCCTCTGATGGGGAAATCATTGGCGAGGGAGTAGAGATAGTCAGTGGCGGCGGCGGTGGTGGCGGCGGTGGCGGAGATGAAAGCGCCTCTGTCCTTGAAGTACAGAACACCACTGGTTGGTTATCTAAGACCATATCATATGGTCAAAATGTTGTGTTGACACTTACATGGTCTTCTACTGAGGATGAACAACCTACGGGTAATGGCACGTTACAAGTATATGTAAATAACTCTTTGAAAAGAACGGCTAATATTGCCCAAGGCGCATTATCTATTGATGTAACAGATTATCTTACTGTTGGTAATAATTCTATTCGAATCCGTATTTCTGATATTTATGGTAAATCTAGGAATATTATATTTACAGTGAGGGCAGTCGAATTAATCTTAACAAGTAATTTTGATGTGTCGGGTACTTTTGCCGCTGGAACAAGTTTTGATTATACCTATACTCCAAATGGCGCATTAGAAAAAACTGTACATTTTGTAGTTGATGGAACTGATATAGGAACATCTGTTGTCACAACTTCAGGAAGACAACAAACATATTCGCTTCCAGCTATGACTCATGGGGCGCATAGTTTATTAGTATATTTTACAGCTGAAATAGATGGAGAAACTGTTAGGTCTAATGAATTATATTATGATTTAATTGTTGTTAATGCTCAATCGAATACTCCTATTATTTCAAGTACTTTTCGCAGAACTACTGCTTCTCAATATGAAACAGTTATTATTCCATATAAAGTATATACTCCAAATAGTTTAACATCTTCCGTTACTTTATCTGTAAATGGAACACAGGTTTCTTCAGTAACAGTTGACCGTACAGAACAGGCATGGAGTTTTAGATATGATGATGTCGGGTCTGTTACTCTTACTATTGAATCAGGAATAACAAGCAAGACTTTTACTTTAAATATTACTGAATCTGAAATAGATGTAGAAGCTGAAACAGATGCTCTTGTTTTACATCTTACAAGTTATGGACGCTCTAATGCAGAAGAGCATCCAGAAATGTGGGAAGATACAGAACATAGTATCTCTGCCACTCTTTCTAATTTCAACTTTGTTTCTAATGGTTGGATGACAGATAAAGATGGTATTACTGTTTTAAGAGTATCTGGTGATGCAAGAGTAACTATACCATATAAACCTTTTGCTCGTGATTTTCGTTCAACTGGTAAAACATTTGAAATTGAATTTGCATCAAGGAACATTCTTGATTATGATGCGTTGCTGATTTCGTGTATGAGCGGTGGTAGAGGATTTCAGCTTACAGCTCAAAAAGCATTGCTTAAATCTGAACAGTCTGAAATATCTACACAATATAAGGAAGATGAACACGTGCGTGTTAGCTTTGTTGCTGAGAAAAGAACAGAACATAGATTACTCTATATTTATATTAATGGAATAATGAGTGGCGTTATTCAATATCCTACTGATGATGATTTCTCACAAGTTACGCCAGTTAATATTACTATTGGCACAAACAGCTGCACTACTGATATTTATTGTATAAGAGTATATGATAATAACTTAACACGTTATCAGATACTTAATAACTGGATTGCTGATACACAAGATATTACAACACTCTTATCTAGATATGAGCATAATAATGTATATGATGAATATGGAAATATAGTAATTGAAAAATTACCTACTGACTTGCCATATTTTGTTATAGAAGCACAAGAATTACCACAATATAAAGGTGATAAGAAAACGGTTGACGGATATTTTGTAAATCCAAATGATTCATCTAAGTCGTTCTCTTTCACTGGTGCTCAGGCTGATGTACAAGGTACGTCATCTCAATTCTATCCAAGAAAGAATTATAAATTTAAATTTAAAAATGGATTTGAAATGACATCAAGTAGAGAGACCGTTTCAAAATTTGCGATGAATGCAGATGCAATTCCTACTAATACTTTTACATTCAAAGCTGATGTTGCTTCATCTGAGGGTGCAAACAATGTGGAATTGGTAAGGCTTTATGATGAAGCTTGTCCATATAAAACTCCACCTCAAATAACAGATAATAAAATAAGACAGGGTATTGATGGATTTCCTATGGTTGTATTTTGGGATGATGGCAGCACCGTATCATTTGTGGGTTGACGTATTAGCCCACGTTAAACCTTTTCTAATATACGGCGAAAGTCCTGAGAAGGATAACGCCTTGGAAGAATAATTTTCAAATAAAAACAAATTATTAAATAATATATAAAAAGGGGGAATTATGTGTATTATTACATATATATGTATACTTTCCCCAACGGGAAAAAGTATATAGGTAAAACTAAACGCTCTATGACTCAGAGACAAGGTAGCGATTGGTCTCATTATAAAAGATGTAGACTGTTATGGAACGCTATCCAAAAATATGGAACGGAAAATATAAAGACTGATATCTTATTTGAAGGCACTCTAACAGACGAACAAGCGTCTGAACTAGAGTGTTTTTATATTGCCAAATATAAGACTAATGCTTGTAAATATAATAATCCGTCTTATGGATATAATTTGACAGATGGTGGCGAAGGTATATCGGGATGTGTTTTTACCGAAGAAAGATTAGAAAAACTACTTGCACAATTAAAAGAAGCGACTGATAAACGTAGAGGTAAACCACTTTCTGAAGAGCATAAACGAAAATTGAGTGAGTCTCATAAAGGCATAAGAACTGGTTATAAAATGTCAGAAGAAACAAAACGTAAAATTGGAGAATCAAATAGTTTAAAAAATATTTCTGAAGAGACAAGAAGAAATAAAAGTGTTGGTCACATGAGGAAGGTTAAAGCCACTAACAAAGAAACAAATGAAGTTTTAATCTTTGATAGTCGTGGTGATGCGGCTAAATATTTTAATGTTAGAGAATCTTCAATTACACGATGGATTAATGGAACAAGAAATCCAACTATACCTTATATATTTGAAAATTATTCACCAACAACGACTGAACGAAAAGGGGTTGCATAACAACTAAGTAACAGTCTGGACTGCGAATATAATCTAAAAATGAAATCGCAGAAGAACGGTCAGAGGTAATCAGACCACTTAAAGAAGTACCGTTCTCGCTTATCTTTTGATAAGTCATAAAAGCAACAGCACGAAGTACAACTTCAACAATGATAAAGGAACTCCAGAAGTATTTGGATTTGATGATGGAGATGAGTCTTGGGAAACCTTAAACAACTCTGGTGTATGGGCATTATGGCAATCTGGTGATTATTCTGGGAATGGATGGTTATCAGATTATGAAGCAAGATACCCTGAAGATAATACAAATCCAGTTAATCTTCAAACATTAGCGGCTTGGATTGTTTCTACAGACCAAACTAAAGCAACTGGCAATACACTTTCTCCATCTTACACAGATGTAGATGGAAATGTACATACAATAGATAACGCCGCTTATAGAGTTGCAAAATTTAGGACTGAAGCAAAAGACCATTTCGAAATGGATTCATTACTCTTCTATTATTTATTTACAGAATTATTCTTAATGGTTGACTCAAGAGCAAAGAACGCTTTTCCATCATTCTTGTCAGGTGACAAGTGGTGTTTTTTACCATATGATATGGATACTGCAATTGGTATTGATAACCAAGGTGCGTTAACGTATGGTTATTCTCTTGAAGATATAGATAAAGTTGGAACGGAAAATGTATTTAACGGACAGAATTCTGTGCTGTGGATTAATGTTCGTGCGGCTTTTTATAATGAACTTGCGTCAATGTATTTTACATTAAGGTCTACTGGTGCGTTATCATATGAACTTATTGAATCAATGTTTGAAACTCATCAAAGTAAATGGGCTGAAGCAATCTTTAATGAAGATGCATGGTTTAAATATATTGACCCTTTGGTAAATGATAATGATGCTGCTTATCTGTCAATGGCACTTGGCTCAAAAGCCGAACAGAGAAAGTGGTGGCTGTATAACAGATTTAGATATATTGATAGCAAGTATTCAGCTGGTGATACATTGACTGATTATATCATGATAAGACCAGGTGCAATTGATAGTGGTATAACAATTACACCTTATGCGGATATCTATGCGTCCATTAAATGGGATAATGATATTGATATGGTTCGTGCGACTCATGGTCAACCAATCACGCTTCCTTGTCCTTATACTCAAGCTGGTAATAACGTTGTTAGTATTCTTAATGCGTCTCAGCTTGCAAGCGTTGGAGATTTGTCGGGATTTAAATGCAGAACCGCAAATTTTGCAAGTGCTACGAGACTTCAATATATTAAAGTCGGAGATGGTTCAAGTAGCTACGAGAATCCTAATTTATTGGAACTTAACGTAGGTAATAATCAATTGTTGGGTACAGTTGATGCAAGGAATTGTACATCATTAGCTACAACAGTTGATTTGTCAGGTGCAACAAACGTTGAATATGTCTATTTTGATGGCACGGCGGTTACAGCTGTAGCGTTGCCTATTGGTGGTATCTTAAAAGAATTAAGATTACCGTCAACAATTACAAACTTAACTGTAAGGAATCAGCCAGCTATCACAACATTTTATATGCCGTCATATTCTAATATCACAACTCTTCGCATCGAGAATTGTAGTAGCGCAATTCCTATTTATACAATTCTTACATCAATTCAAGCAAACAGTCGTGTAAGAATTCTTGGGTTAAATCTAACTCTTACAACTACAGCACAAGTTGAGAATTTTTATGATTATCTTGATACGATGAGAGGACTTGACGAGAATGGTGACAATCTTGATAAGGCGGTTGTAAGTGGTACTATTACAGGACTTGGAACAATTACTGGTGCATGGCTTGCTCAAATGAAAGCAAGATACCCTAATATTGATATTGAATATGAACATATTAATTCTAATTTGTATTATTACAATTATGATGGCTCACAGCTTTTATATACAGAACAGATTAATGATGGTGGCGATGGTACTTACAACGGAACACCTACTCGTCCTGCTGATGCAAGGTATATTTATACGTTCGCAGGATGGTCAACGACTCCTAATGGAGATGTGGAAGAAAATGCAACTAAACATGTAACAGCTGATAGAAATGTTTACGCAACTTATACGACAGTAGGACAAAAGTATACTGTAAGATTTTATAATGGAACGACATTAATTCAAACTGTTACAGATGTTTTATATGATGGTACTGCTGTTTATACTGGGACTACTCCTGTTTATGAAGATGACCCCTCCAACTTTGAATTTATTGGGTGGAATCCATCTAATGAAAATATAAAAGGTAATACAGACTGTTATGCTCAATATAAAGATTTACGCACTCCTGTAGTTAAGTATATAACTGGTTCAATTGATGAATACATTTCTGAAAATAATACAACTAAAATTGCTACTTATGCTTTATCTACTTTGTATAATCTTAAAACGGTTAAAGCACCAGTTGTAAGCGTTGAAAATTCCGCTTTTGATAATACTGATAACGTTGAATATATAGAATTTTCAAACACACTTCCTGTGACTATTAACAATTATGCTTTAAATATCTTAAAATTAAAGACTTTAATATTGAGAAGTACTTCATTAAGTACATTAACAAGCAATGATGGAATGACTCAAACTCCGATATCACAAGGAATTGGCGGTATTTATGTACCATCTGACCTTGTTTCTTCTTATAAAACAGCTTCAAACTGGTCTTTATATGCAAGTAATATATATCCTATTAATAATTATCCTGTTACCGATTTTAGTACAATTACAGATTCTTGGGAACAAATTATTGCTTCAATTGATAATAATACTTATAAAACAAAATATAATGTTGGGGATACAAAAAAAATAAATATTAATAATATTGATGTATATGCTCAGATTGTAGCTTTTGATAGAGATGTTTTAAGTGATGGTATAACTACTGTACCTATTACATTTATTACTAGACAAATATGTTTCCAAGATACAATACATGATAGTTTAGTAATGGAAAATGCATGGAGTGGTTGTTTATTGCGTCAAAAATTAAATAACGATATTTTATCAACTATTGATTCTACAATCACCTCTAGAATTAAAGAAGTTCAAAAAACATATATGACAACTAATGCTTCGAGTAGTACTACAACCTTAACTGATAAATTATGGATACCGTCTGCTAAAGAAATATATACTGGAAGTGGTTATGAAAATTCTGGAGTTGTATATACAGATTTCTTCAACCGTGAATATAAAAAAATAAAATATAGTTTTGATATTCAGTGTCGTGATAGATGGTGGTTACGGACTCCATATAGTAGTAGTGCTAGCCAATTTCGTGCAGTAACGTACTTAGGAAGTATTACATATGTTACTGCTACTACCGAATGTGGGGTTGTTATTGGTTTTTGTTTAGGATAATTTAAATTATTTAATTAATAAAAGGGGGTGAAGGAATGGCTAATACAGTAGATATATTAGGCGAACAAGAAACATTAGATAGGTTAATAGCGCATTCCTTAGATAGTATAGAAGATGATAGAGTTACTAGTATAAGGCGACAAGCATTTTATTATAATGATACACTTAAATCTGCTAATTTCCCAAATGTTGTTACTATTGATTGGGGAGCGTTTTTGCAAAATACCGAACTTGAATCTGCCAATTTCCCAAATGCTACAAGCTTGGGTGGGAATAGTTTTTCTGGTAACTCTAAACTTAATAATATTAATATTCCAAAAGTTACAAATATAGGTTCTAATTCATTTTCTAGTTGTTATTGTCTTAATTCTGTTAATATTCCAAATGCTACTACTATTGGAAGTGATGCGTTTGAAAATTGTTATAGTTTGAAATCAGCTGTTTTTTCTTCAGAACTAACCACTTTAAACGGTTATGTTTTGAATAAATGCTTTTCTTTAAACTCAATTGATTTACAAAATATAACACGATTAAATACTCATAGTTTAGACCGATTGGGGGCTGGTACTATTGTCTTACCAAATTGTACATCTCTTGGTTCTTATATGGTAAGTGGCACAAGAATAAGTACTCTAGATTTGTATAAAGTTTCATCAATACCAACTAATTGTTTTAATGGTGCATATTCGTTAGTTCATTTAATTCTTAGAAATAGTACTCGTTGTTCATTAAGTTCTACTAATGCATTTACTAATACCCCTATTGCTAATGGTATAGGTTGGATTTACGTGCCATCAGAGTTATTAAATTCATATAAAACCGCTTCAAATTGGTCTACATATGCAAGCCAAATTGTATCTATAGACGAATATCCAAAAGCATTAAGTGGAGAAACAATTACAGACACTTGGGATGAAATATTCCAAGCTGAAAATAATGGCACATATAAAACAAAATATAGCGTTGGTGATACAAAATATCTTGTTGTAGGTGGTACTTATGTTTTGATGCAGATTATTGCATTTGATAGGGATATATTATCAAGTGATAATACTTCAACTGCGAAAATTACTTGGTTATCAAAAGGATTTCCTTTTGAATTTCCTATTAATATTATTACAACTAATAATTGGAAAGACTGTTCGTGTAGAGATTTTCTAAATAATGTAATTTATGAACAAATTGATTCAACTGTAAAAAATAAAATTTTAGCAGTTGATAAAACATATATGCAAACCTTACAACCTAATCCTAATACAAGTATTGTTTCTGATAAATTATGGATACCATCAATGAAAGAGATGTTTAATAGCGCAAATCATGAAGCTTCTGGAATAAATTATTCTGATTTTTTTACTGATAATACCAGCAGAAAAAAAAATTATGGATTATCAAATATAGGATATTCTTGGTGGCTACGTTCTTATAGTGGTAATAGTAATAGTAATACTTATGCAGATATCTCATCTGATGGTAGAAGTGGTGGTTATGGCGATTCTGGGATATTGGGTGTTGTTTTGGGTTTTTGTACATAATGATAAAAAGGAGAATTAAAAATGATTATACAAGAATATTATACAACTCGTTCTGATGGAATAAGGCTTATTCGCTCTTATTCTAATAAAAGGTTAATGATTGAGAGAGATGGCGTAATGTATGATGAAGCAATAGACCCAGAAAACTTACATAGGGAATATACAGAAACAAACATGCCTATCTTTGAAGATGAAAAATCTGAATTTAACGAAGACCCGATTGCTTATATTGATAAAAAAATAAGTCAAGCAATAGGTATTATTTCATGAGGGGGTAAAATATGACTGTTTTTGAAATTTATAAAAATGTAATTAATAGTGGTGATTTTGTTCTTTCATCTATGGAAGAAAAAATTGAAACAGTTTTTGCGCAAGATAGAATTAATGCAGAAGAAAGAGTAGAACTTCTTACTCTTGCAAGTGAAATGGCAAAGCCAGAAAAACAGGTTGATATTATTGCGAAACTTGCTGAACTTGAAGCAAGAATTGCGATAATTGAAGGTTCTGGTGTTGTCGTATGGACATATGGTATGAGTGTATCTAAGGGACAGACAGTTCTTTATGATGTGCTTAATGAAGGACAAATGCGTTATTGTAGATATGATGGTGGACGAGCGGCTACATCATTAAGTCCCGGAAAAATTGATGGTTGGGTAGTTCTTGCTGGAGCAAATGGGGCTGTTACTCATAAAATTGTAAGAGTTGATGGTGTAAATACACTTGTCCCCGTTGAATAAATTATTGAGAGGAGTAGGTTAAACTACTCTTCTCTTTTAAAATGAAAATAAAATTGTGAGGGAGAATATCAATGAGTTCAAAACAAAATATAATTTATATATATTTTAAAGGAAAACATCTAATCACCTCTAAATCACAATATCAATATAATCACGGACAGTTTTTATATTTCGCAGATTTAAATCTTCCACAAGCATTTGAAGTACATTTTTCAAACAAAGATAAAGGCGATTCTAAAACTCAGATTGGAAGTAATAAATTAGTAGAAATTCCTGATGAATATTTTTGGAATGGTGCTTTGATGATTTATGCTTGGATATATCTGCACAGTGAAACAACTGATGGTGAAACTGTATATGAGGTCAGGATACCTTTAATTAAAAGAGCAAAACCTACGGATGAAGAACCTCTTCCACAACAACAAGGAACTATAGACAGAGCAATTGCAGAACTAAACAATGCGATTGAAGTTACAAATGGAAATGCAAATAAAACAGAAGCTGATAAAACTATAGTTGCAAATATTAAAGAAGATGTAATTAATTTAAAAGAAGATATTGATGATACTGCTACTGTTGTTGGTCAGAAAGCGCAAGAAACTATTAATGCATCTGAAAGAGCTGAAGCTTCTGCACAGAATGCGGCTCAATATGAAAGTAATGCATTGAATTATTCTCAACAGGCAGAACAGTCTGCACAACAGGCTCTTGAATCCAAGAATATTGCAAGTCAGAAAGCTGAAATAGCAACTAACGCATCATCTGAAGCATTGGGTTATAGGGATGAAGCCTTAGAGGCTAAGAACCAAGCAGTTCAAGCAAAACAAAATATTGTTGATTATAGAGATGAGACAAAAGGATATAAGGATGAAACATTAACAATCAAAAATGATGTTCAGACTTTAAAGGGGCAGATTGATGAGACTGCTGAGGCTGTTAGTGCAGATGCTCAGAGTGCGGAACAATCAAAAAATGAAGCAAATCAAAGTGCATCACAAGCACAGGAAATTGCAGATACGCTTGACAACTATCTTTATGCAACTATATCTACCGATATAAGCGTACTTAAATTAAATGGTAAAAGAAGAACCTTAAAGGATGAATCTGTCTCTGTAGATATAGCCGCATATAAAGGTGATGAACGTTTGTATGTTACTGATATAACAGGGATTCCAACTATTTATCGTAACTATATTACTAGTATGGTAATTAATTATACCAAGTATAAGACTAATACATATGGATTTTTTAGATTTGAGTGGAGTATAGGAAATAATTGGGAGATTACATCTGATACTACAACATCCACGATTACAATTACTGCAAAAGATTCTGAAGAAAATGTTTATACATTTGAGAAACCGTGGACATTTTTGATTATTAAAGATGGTGAAGAAGGTGAAGATGGTGTAAGCGTTAATATTGGTACTGATTGTGCCATTATACGTTTAAATGATAACAATGTGTTAGATAATGATACAAAGATAATTATTCCTTGGGGCGTGTACCTTGGCAAAACGAGGGTGACTCCTACATCCAAAACGGCGTCTAAGATAACTGTCAGACAGGGACCTGATGCTAGTGGAAAATACACGATGAAGCAGATTTCACCATCTGTGACAAATACACAAATTACATATACATTACCAGCTGGATGGTATCCATATCCTGATTCGTCTACTATTACAATCACTATTGTTTATAATGAAGAAACTTTTACTCAATATATTCCATATTCTGTTATTAGAGATGGTGAAAAAGGTGATGCTGGCGAATCAGGTGTTTATATTGGCACAGATGAACCTACAGACGAAAGCGTTGATGTGTGGATTGATACAGACGAAACTGCTGATGATATTGTGACGGATGTTCAAGTCAATGGAACAAGTGTTGTAAATAATGGTATAGCAAATATCCCAGAAATACCTACTTCTTTAAAATATGTTAAAGATGACCCTAGTGATAATGGCGGCGTTGTCGTTGGTCACGTATCTGAAAATACTGCAAGCGGATGGAATGCATACGCAGAGGGTGGTGGAACAACTGCTAGTGCTACGTGCGCTCATGCCGAAGGTGCTGGAACAAGAGCCACGGGTGGTCAAGCACATTCTGAGGGTGGTGGCACATTAGCAAGTGGAAATCAAGCCCATGCGGAGGGTGCATCGACAATAGCAAGTGGCGATAATTCCCACGCCGAGAATCTCTCCACAACGGCAAGTGGCGCATGTTCCCATGCAAGTGGTGTGGCTACGATTGCACAGCGTAAATCACAGTTTGTTATTGGAGAGTCGAATGTTGCTGATACTGGCGGTTCAACTACCAGCGACAAAGGTGATTATATATTAATTGCTGGTAATGGGACGAGTAATTCAAATCGTTCTAATGCTATGACTCTTGATTGGAGTGGTAATGAAAAACTTGCTGGTTCATTAACACTTGGTATGAATACGCAGAACGAAGTGACTATTACGGCACAAGAATTAAAAGCTTTAAAAGATGATTACAGTTCTGCACTTACGGCATTGGGGGTGATTTAAATGAGTACACCTTTAACGGATTCAATCAATGCGCTCACCACTTATGCTAATGAGGTCACAGGGGCATCGGATACAAATCTGAGTGATGCGGTACATACCTTGGCGAGTGGGTATGGTGGGGGATATACTCTTGATGATATTGCAGAGGGCGCATTGACAAATATGCAAGAGGTTACAATAACATCAAATAATATTGCGCCATATACATTTTCATCAAGTCGTTTTAAAGTCGTACATTTGGCTAATGCAACATTTGTGGGATTTCGTGCGTTCGCAGGTAGTTATGTTCAAATCGTTGATATATCAAAAGTAGAGAATGTAACTGACGCTTTTTATGGCTGTTCGTATTTAACTGGAAGCTATGGAGAATCAGACGGTGTGTTGCGTTTACCAAAACTAAAAAAAGCCAATAGATATGCTTTTTATAATACACAAATTAAAAAAGTGTTTTTTGAGTCAATCGCAGAAGATTTACAAAAAGAAATTTTTTATTCCTGTAATAAGTTAACGGATATATATGTTCCATGGTCTGAGGGTGAAGTTGCAAATGCACCGTGGACTAACAACGCAAATACAGTAGTGCATTATGATACGGTTTATGACGAAAATGGTGAACCAATAGAGTAGAAAGGAGCAATTTATGTATACATTCTTAACAGAACTCGACAAACGTCCCGATGGAATCATCAACTCATCTGTCACAGCACGGTCATCTCTTGCCACAGGGCTTGCGCTTTACTATGACCGAGCATCCAAGGCAGTAACAAGTACACAATTTACAAGTGTGGCTTTAACATTGGTTGATGAAGATGGGAATATTATTGAAAATAAAAGATTTGATACTTTATATGAAGAAGAAAATTAAATATAAAAATATAGGGAGTATATCTACTCCCTTTTTTAATACATAAAAACAAACTACCTAGAGGAGGTGGTTATCAAATATGAGTATATTAAAATTTAAAGACTCCCAAGGTAATTGGATAGGAGTGCCTACACTAAAAGGTGATAATGGCAACGGTATATCTTCTGCTGTTCTTAACGGCGATTACACTCTTACTCTTACCTTTACCGATGGAACAACTTATACAACGCCCTCTATTAGGGGTGAAAAGGGAGAACAAGGAGACCCAGCTTCAAGTATGGATATCCATATTTGTAGTTCAAGTGAATATGATTCACAAACTAGAATTCCTACTATAGCACAACCAAATAATATTACGTTCTATTTAGTACCAACAGTAGATGGAACAAGTCCAGACTTATTTACAGAATGGGTTTATGTAAATAATGCTTGGGAAATGTTTGGTAGTGTTAAGATTGATTTGAGTGGGTATTTGACTGATGTGCAGGTTAATGGTACGAGCGTTGTAACTGACGGAGTGGCGAATGTGCCGATTGCGGGTAGTTCTGCGGGTGTGGTAAAAATAGATTCTAATAATGGTGTGACAATTGGTGCTGATGGAAAGCTTTATATTTCTAGTGCTATTGACCTTCAAGTTAAACGAGGCGAAGGTGGCTACAGACCGATTACTCCACCCCTACAGCACAAATCCGTTTTCTACGGTCTCGCTAAAGCTTCTGGAGATACAACCCAATCACAATCTGACAATGCCGTAGGAACTTATACGGAAGAAGCAAAGGCATCAATTCAATCCATGCTTGGAGTTCCATCCGAAGATGATGTGGTTAGTGATGTGCAGATTAATGGAAGTTCGATTGTTACTGATGGTGTAGCTGAGATACCGATTATGAGTGCAAATGATTTTGGTGTAGCCAAAATACAAGCATCACTTGGCGTTGGTATTACTGGTGGGAAACTTGCATTAGCACTTCCGACATCTGCACAAATAAAGAATGGCAATGCTGAATATGGAGCAGTAACAACTCTTAAACAACATCAATCAACATTCTATGGTCTAGCTAAAGCAGCTGGTGATTCTACGCAATCAACATCATCCAATGAAGTAGGCACATATACAGACGAAGCCAAAACTGCAATTAAACAAATGTTAGGTATTCATGATACATACGACTCTTTCATAGAAGATGTAACTGGAACAGATGTAACAATAACTGGTCAACCTAGTTACAGATATAATTGTGGCGAAGTTTATTCTCTCACTGTTACGCCACCATCAAGTGGAACAATTGATTTCAGATTTACAAGTGGTTCAACGCCAACTGTATTAACTCTTCCATCAACAGTAAAAATGCCCGAATGGTGGGTTGAAATTGAAGCAAATACAATTTATGAAATGTGTATTACAGATGGAGTATATTGTGGGGTGATGTCATGGGCAATGTAACAGTAAAAACAAGTGGTGAAATTGCAACTTTTATGACCCCAGCTAAAACGAATATTAAATCTTTAAAAGTACATTTTAGTCCTAAACAACTTGGGACTGGTGACCCCAGTCCTGAGAATGTTAGGGAAATTGAAGGTTGGGATGGTGTTAAAGTTAATGGAAGTGGGAAGAATATTGCACATATTGTTGGATATTCTGCCAAAAATGGAGAAGTTAATGCTCCTAGATATACTTCAAATAATTATGGAACTACAATAAATACTACAGATTTTTTATTACCAGATACTAAGTTAGTTGTTACTCAGTCTAGTTATACAACTGAATATGATTCTGTTTCATATCGTAATGGTTATTTTGCTATATTTGTAGATAATTTAGATTTCGAAAAAAAATATAACGTATCTTTTAATATTGATATTATAAATAATCCTTTAAATGTTGATATATCACGTATAAGAGTGTTAAGTCCATTGGGTACAGGTTTTCAATCACCAATTATAATAAATGGTAATAGATTATTTTATACAAATGTACCATTTACACCATATTCTAATAACGGTATACAAAATTTAAATAGAAAAAATTTTGAAATTCGTAATTGTGGCATGTCATTTACATTATCTGAATTTATGGTAACTCCAGTGGAGGAAGAAGATTTTGATTTTGAACCATATCAAGGCGATATTAATATAATAGATTGGTCATCAGAAATAGGTACAATTTATGGTGGTTATGTCGATTTGATTAGTGGAGAGTTAGAAAATACATATGGAATTTATACGTTTGAAGAAAATGGTAATTACGAATATCGAGCAGGTAGTATAACATATGTTATTCCAACTGTTTTAGATATGAAAACAGGAGATTTTTATACTGACCAATATGTTGTATGCAATAGGGCTAAAAAAGTATTATATCGCAACTCTGCTGTAAAAAACGAACTACAAATCAAAATTGGAAATAGTAATAATAGGGCATATTTGTATAATACCGTTGGAACAATTGGAATAGATAATGAAACGGATTTTAGACAATGGATAAAAGATAATCCAATATCTTTTACATATCCTTTAATAGAACCAATTGTCTATCAACTTACTCCAACTCAACTTTCCTCTTTCATAGGTCAAAATAATTTTTGGTCAAATGCAGATTATGTTGAAATTGAATATGATTTGATTGAAACTGAAGATATTCAAGAAACACGTAAGAGGATTATACTCAATCAACCGCATATCTCCGCATCAAGTGGGAATATAGTGGAATTTAATACCGATATGAAAGCACCACTAAAACAGTATAGAATTGAACTGAATCCGATTCAAGATTTGCATGGTTATGATGGGGCTTGGATAAGCCGTGAAACAAAGAATTTGTATGATGCATCTCAACCTTTGCTTAATGGATGGATAAATGAGGACGGGTCTAGTAGCGGTACTAGCGGACAGACAAACAAGCATACATACAAAATTCCGATTCAAGCAAATACGACATATACATATTCAGCATCAATAGCACATCCATCTTCGGGGCGTGGCTGTTGTATTTTTAATGCAAATGATGAAGTGATTGATTATTTTGGTCTTGAGCGCAATATAACAAACGTTACTTTCACCGCTCCCGAAAACGCAGTAAGTGTGTCACTGAGTATATATAATGTTGATAATCAGAAAATTCAGTTAGAAGAGGGAACAGAAGCTACAGAGTGGGAGCCGTATTATACACCATCTAACATCTGTCCTATTAATGGATATGATGGGTTGCAATTGTGGCATAGTGGTAAGAATTTGATATGCAAAACATTCCCCAGTTGGTCATTTAATAGTGGTAATATATCAACAAATGCTACATCAGTTCCAAGTGGGTCTTCATATCGGTGTTATTATGTGTATGTTGGTAAGAATGCTGTTATACGTTATAAAAAGAATGTAGACAGTGCTTGTACATTGGGTCTTGCATTTGCAGATAACTACACGGAAACACGAGACGGTTCGCCTATTTATAGCGCCCTTAATATGGCAAATCGAGAAAACAATACGCTATATAGTAACGAACATCCGTATTTAGCAATAACGTTGACAAAAACAAATGTGGATAGTGGTGCATACGATGGAAAAGAAGCAATGGTGTTTTTTAAGAATGATAATGTGGAAGAAGAATTTTCTCCTGCTCAAAATATTGAAAAACGCATATGCGACTGGTCAGACACAATTGGAACAATTTATGGTGGTTATATTGATATATTAACTGGAGAGTTAGTTGCTACTTATATGGCTTTTACACTTGATGGAATTAATCATTATTTAGGTGCAAGTGGAGTTATTAATGATAATAATATGGCTTTAGCATACGGTTACATTGGACAAACAGATGGACTTTCAGATTTACCATTAGGATTGTATAATTCTTATATATATGCTTGTGATAAATATGTTGTTCCACATTCTTCTGGACAAAATGCGTCTGTTGAGGGCGTTTATTGCGGAAGTGGTAATCCATATATACGCATGGCATTAAGTATGGATAAAATACCTGATACATCTTCAGCCGCAAAAATACGAGAGGGAATAAATAATTGGTTATCTGAAAATCCAATACAGGTTTGTTACAAACTCGCAGAACCAATCCATTATCAACTCACACCACAACAACTTCTTACTTTTAAAGGTGCGAACAACATTTGGTCAGATGCTGATGGACAAACAGAAGTAAAATTCTGGACACATTAATTATACATAAAGGAGAAATATTATGAATCAGTTTTATATTATTGAAATTCAACAATACAACAATGGTGAATTTGGGCACATCGTGCATTTTGCATTTGATGAAAATCCTACAAAAGCTAGATTAAAAGCTGAAGCTAAATATCACGAAGTGCTTGCGGCGGCGGCTGTTTCCGAACTCCAGTCCCATAGCGCAACTTTGCTTACAAGCGATGGTCGTGCAATTATGAATCAGTGCTACAAGCATGTGATTGAGCCTACACCAGAACCCGAACCTGAGCCTGAAGAGGAAACAGAGCCTACTGGTGAATAATAAAAATTAAATAAAATTAATAGTATGAGAGAGTTGGGTTAAACCGACTCTCTCGTTTTTTGGAGGTGATAATATGATTTATTGTTTATCATGTGAAAAATATCCAAAGGATTCAAAGGTAATACCTTTTGGTAGTGACTTTCCTACTAATAAATTTAAAGTAAAATTGCTGTCTAACACTCTCCCGTCTCCATTGCCAACAAGCGGTGCAGATGTAGAGGGACTTGCTGACAATGCAAACTTCTCAGTTGGGAGTCTTTTATATGTAGTTGATGGAAGTAATGGTTCTGAAGTTTATGTCTTTGTAGATGGTGGATTTGAGTTATGGGATTCTCCTATTAGTATTGAATTTTAATAGGGGGTGATATTATGATTCATTGTCTATCATGTTACAAATATCCTTATGATACAAAAGTAATACCTTATGGGAGTAACTTCCCAACTAATGTATTTAGAGTAAATTTGATTAGTAAAAATCTGCCAAATTCAATGGTGATTACTGGTAATGATGTTGAAGAACTGCCTAATGATTGTAGGTTTGCAGTGGGGAGCAAATTATATGTTGTAAATGGTAATGACGGTTCTGAAGTTTATATTTGGAATTCACAAGAATTTGTATTATTTACAATTGGGAATTACTCTCCTACTTCAGACGAACCAACCTCAGATATCATTAATATTGGCAAGGTTGATTATATGATTTTAACAGAATAATAGGAGGTGATTGTTTTGAGTTATACACCAACAAATTGGAAAAGTGGTGATAAGGTCACCTCTACTAGGTTAAATAAAATAGAACTAGGAATAAAAGGAAATGAAGATGGATTAAACAGTGTAAAACAAGATTTAAATAATATCAATACCGCTACATCTACGGATGTCGGTAAGGCATTGAAAGCTAAAACCGTTACAAATGGCAAGGTGACAGAGTGGGAATTTGATGAAATATCAATAGACCTTGATGACACGCTCACAGATAATACAAAAGCGGCTCAAGCTAAAGCTGTTGGAGATACAATTAATAATACTTATTATGGTAGCACAAGTGCTTTAAATTCTTCTTGGACAGCTGGTAATCTTGATGATGATGGGTCTATTGTATCATATCCATATAGATACGCTACTGTGGAATATATGTTATATAATAAAGATATTAGAATCACAAATAATGTAGAAATTCTCTTATGCACATATAACAGTAATCATGAAATATTAAGTAGGACATTAAAACGAATTGGTAATTTTACAATTACACATGGAACAATATTTAGAATTTGTGCTCTTAATGTCAGCAGTGCTTCGGAAGCGGCAGAAAATGTTTTTATTGAAAACAAAGGTGTTATTAGTTTAATATCTGATATAAATGATAAAATTAATACAATAGTTGGCACAAATGTAACAGCATATTTAAACTCTACATGGGTATCGGGTAACCTTGAAGATGATGGGTCTATTGTTCCATTTAATGGAAGATATAGTACCGAACAATATATGTCGTATAATATAGATATATCAATAACTCCATCAAAAGTTGTCGTTTTATGTACTTATGATAATAATCATACGGTATTAACTCGTAGTGTGAAAGAAGCGTCATCAAAATTTATTATTGCAAAAGATACTATATTTAGAATTTGTGTTGTTAATGCAAGTAGTGCTTCAGATGCCAAAGAAAGTGCTATTATAACTTTTAATAAACAACTACGAGAGAAACAAGATGCCCCTATCACATTAGGAATGTCTGGTCAATTTTTAAGTCTCGATGAAAATTTAGATGCAAAATGGGTCAATATTAATAATGCCAATCTGATTCAGTGTTTTGAAAATTTTGGTGTTATAGGTGATAGTATTTCAGCTGGGTTTACAAGCATTGGCGGCATATCAATTTCCTCTGCAACTGCCTTATTGAGAAAAGCTAATTGGGCTTCTTATATGGAACTTGATATTGGACGAACTGTAACGAATTATTCACAAGGTGGAAGTGCTACAATAGATTGGAGAAATACATATAAATCAAATCTTGAAGTAAAAGAAAGTTATATATTATATCTTGGTGGTAATGATATGAGTAATTCATATACTCTTGGTTCATCATCAGATATTGCAACAGACTTTAACAATAACGCACAAAGTTATTATGGCAATTATGATTACATTGTAAGATACATTCATTCGATTGCCCCAAATTCTGTTATTTTCTGTATATCTAATACTAATTATGATAATTCAAAATATTCAAAATATAATGTGGCATGTGAATATATAGCAAACTTATATGATTATTGCCATTACGTTGATATAAATACAAAAATTAATGCATATAAAGAATTCTTTGATTCAAATTTCAATGAGCATTTTTCGCCAATCGGCTATAACTTATATGGAAAGTGCATTCAACAAGCATTAAATGAATATATTTATAACAATCCATTAAAATTCTTGGGGATTCCATATAGTACTGACCCTGCTACATAATTAGTTGTTGTATAATAAAAAATGAATATATTAAGTTAGTTTAAACGGGAGTAGACAAACGTCTTCTCCCTTTTTTTTTTTTTGAATATAGATTTGATTTATTTGATTGATAATGAGATAATTAATTAACCCAATATTCAATCAAATATTAAAATGACAAAAAGACAAGAACTATTAAATAACCATCCTTATAAAATTTGGGAAGGTACAAATGGTAAATGGTATACCTATTTACCTGATGAAATGAAAGGGAGGATTTTAAAAAAAAGAAATACTAAACAAGATATTGAAGATATAATTATTATCTATTGGAATGAACAGATTAATTCTCCAACTATAGAAGAGATTTTTCATGAATGGAATGATTATAGGTTAAGTCTAAATAAAATAGCTAAATCATCTCATACAAGATTTGAACAGGTTTATAAGAGACATTATTCATCATTTGGTAAAAAACGAATTAAAGATATAACCGAAGATGAATATGTTGAATTTTTAGAAAGACAAGTATTTGAACATCATTTAACATCTAAATCATTTGCCAGTTTAAAAACCATAACCAAAGGAATAATTAAACGAGCAAAACGAAAAAAAATAATAACTTGGAATTATGAAGATATATTATTTGATGTTGATATAAGTCGAAATGAATTTAAAAAAACAATTAAAAAAGACTGTGACGAAGTATTTGATGAAGATGAGATGCCTATAATTATTAATTATTTAAAAGAACATCTTGATATAAGAAATGCTGCTGTTTTATTGATGTTTATAACAGGAATGAGAATTGGTGAGGTAGCAGTTTTAAAACCTGAAGATTTGAATCCGATTAAAAATACAATATCAATCAGACGTATTGAGACCAGATATAAAGAAAATGGTAAAACATATTATGATATTAATCCATTGCCCAAAACAATTAATGGATATAGAGAGATAATTATTCCAACACATTATAGATGGTTAATTAGAAATTTAAAAGCTATATCAGATGGACATGAATTTGTATTTCATGAAAATAATAAAAGACTTACTACTTTATTGATTCGCAAAAGATTATATAAGATTTGTGATGAAATAAAAATAGATAAAAAGTCTCCTCATAAAATTAGAAAGACTTATGATTCTATTTTACAAGACGCTCATCTTGATAGTAGATTTATTATTAATCAAATGGGACATTCAAATATAAAAACATCTGAAATATACTATCATAGAGATAGAAAAAATTATGATAATAAAGTCGCAATAATGGATAGTATTAAAGATTTTGTGGTTTGATTACTTTGTTGATTACCTTTTTTTATAATACAAAAAAAGGACTAGAAAATCAGTATTTCTAGTCCTTAACAAAGAATCGAACTCGTGACCTCCGCACTACCAATGCGACGCACTACCGACTGTGCTATGCCAGCATATTTGCCTATTTAAGCGGCGAATTAATACTAGCATAAGGATTGATAGTTGTCAATTACAATTAAAAATTTTGATTACCTCTGATTACCTAGAAAGGAGAGATTGGATATTGGGTTTATTCAATCTTGATATTCTCTTTAAACAATTTAATCAATTCATCGGGAATAACATAAGTAAGAAAAGTTCTGGATGCTAACATATCACATTCATGAATCAATATATCTCTATCATTTTGCGGTTTTTCCATTTCTCTCACAATAATCTTTTTAGTATAATCCATCCATCCATTGTTAATAATTTCTTTTTCTTTATAAGTATTCCATTGTCCAGAATGCCTTTCACACATTTCACATAACATTTTAAGATATTCTTCTTTCAATGGATGTTTAAAATCAGGATGTTTATTTATCAAAATTAATTTTTCTTTAGCCATAACAGGATGATTACTAATGGTATGTTTCTTACTACCTACTGTTCCATATTTACATATATCATGCAATGCAGGAGTGCATCGCATCAAATCTCTTTCAATCGGATTAGGAAATTTATTCTTGTTATATTCCAAATCTAATAACATATTAAGGATATCAGAAAACATATAAATATGAATCAATTGTCCATAATCCCCAATCTGTTGTGAATTATGATATTTTCCAGAGCTGCTTGCAGGTTTATAAAAAATACCATTTGGAATTTTAGTTACCACTTCTTTAAAATATTCTAATATTTCTTCAGTTTCAAAGTGTTTAAACATTGGTTCAAATACGTTTTGTTTCTGCTGTGATGTCAATGTTGTGCTCATTATTCATACTCCTTTTATCATCTATAATTAAATCTTCTAATTCATCAATTAAATCAACCAATTGTGAATATAACCACCAATTATCGGGACTTACAACAGGATGTAATTCGTTATTGAGAAATTTCTTTATCTCTTGTAACTTGTTTTCAATTTTTGAATATTGTATTTCTTTAATAAATTCTTCAATATTTCTTTTAACTACAATATCTGGATGGTCACCAATAGCACGATATATTTCAATTAATCTTTTAATAGCTGCATCTTCGTCACCATTGTAATATTCTAAAGCTTTCTTAATTATCCATATTGGAAAATTATATTGCTTTCTAATTTTCTTTATTTTATCTATTGGTATCTTCATCTGTTTTCTTTTTTCTATGTTCACAATACAAAGAACATCCACAACACGTTAATCCTGTTACACCGCAAATATATTCATCAAAAGGATAATCCTTCATTACCAGTATAATCTTCATCATATACTTGTGACCCTCTTTGAGATTTCATAAATCTATTATTTAAATCTTTAAAAAACTGTTTACTGGGATTCAGATACATATATGCAAACTTACCATCAAAGAATACTGCATAAATTCTATCTTCTGATTCTGTAAGATTCAAGCCTCTTATCTCATCAGTTTTATTTATATAATCCCAACTCATTTCGACAACCGTTGTGTACGCTTCGGTTATCGCCTGTCCACCACATCCACTAAATCCAAGTGCGGTTGAACTCCAAGTCTGAGGAAACACATACATCTTAAATCGATGAGTGTAAGAATTATATAAAATATCAAAAGTTTCTACAGCAAGATTATCTGTTATATACTCAATCAATTCTAAATTTGGATATTTCATGCGCTTTTCCTCACTTCATTTTGTTATTCTCTCTCTCCCAATCATAATAAGATTCAATGTCATCAGCTATCATTGCATCAATTTCTGACCAACCGTCTTCATAATCTTTGACTTTATCATTACAACATTCAACTTTCTTTTTATCAGAATGGGAGTAATTATTACCAAGTCTTCCGCAACCCATGCCATCTTGTGAAGCCTTTTTATTATTAGTTTTTCTATAATTTTGAATATCGTGAATTTTGCCCTTATCATACATACCAAGAATACCATTAAGAAATGTTTCTGCATCACCCCAAATCTTCTGAACAAGATTATATTTATGTCTTCTTTTACGCTTATCGACCCAACGTCTATTACCACGGTTTTTATGAATCATATCAATTCTCCTTTTCCCATTAATATTATAAAGGTGTTACCATTGTATGGAGGATTTTATTATTTGCAACACTCATATCAATTCTCAGGTTTTTATTATAATAATCATGACATTTTGGACATGTTAAATGAATTGGATGAACAGCCATATAATTCGTTATGGAAGTTTCTTCTTCATTTATTTCTGCTTTATTATCTTTTTTATTTAGATATGCTGAACAAGTATTATCAATAGATACATATTTCATAAGACGATAACAATAACATGTATTATTCCCAAAATGAGATGAAGCAGCCTCGCATGATTCACATGAAGCTTTATGCGCCGATTGATTCTGCGGTGTTATTACTTTATTAGCTTTAACATCCCCATTAATATCACCACTAATTAAAACTACTTCACCGTCTTTGACACTAATATCGCCATTAATATTACCATTTCCCATTAAAATAATAGTTATGTTTTTTCCTTTAATATCACCATTAAAGTCACCATCTATTTTATATACAATCTGTTTATCATTTTCTGATTTTAGTACCATTACAATATTTACTCCTAATCATATTAGCAGTTCTTGAGATGTCATACCTAGTTGTTTTCTCGCCATATTCTTTAGACCAACTCTCAACGGTATAAGAGTCAGCCATTTTGTTGTTACCCTCATAATCATACTCTTCCCAGTCTTCTGTTCTAAACTCAATCCATCTTTCAATTTCTTCTGGATGCTCTCTTTTCTGCCAGTCAGATGGCGTAGTGAAACATTTTTTGCAGAATGGACTCAACCGACCATTATTTGTCATCGGCACATCAGGTTTGCCACAAATAATACAAATGTTTTCGGATAAGACAGAATATTTATCAATTATTTCTTCTACTTCTTTATAAGATGGATAACTACACCAGCGTAAAGAACCAAGTTTTTCTTTAATATCTTCAATTCTATAATCATCAAGACCGTCACACTCAACGAGTGCATTATAAATTTCTTCGCACATCATTTCGCCAAATGCTTTTCTCCAACCATCGGGCATTTTATCTAACAATGTAAAATCATATTTATAATCTTTATCAATTTCATACTGCATTGTTTCACGATTCCAATATGTTGGCATAAGAAAAGGATATTTATTAATAAGAATCCAATTGTCTAATTGTTTTTCTGTATAATTACTTCCTAAAATTTCAGAAACTTTTCTGAGTGCCTCAGAATATTCAACTATATTAGGAAGCGGAGACCCACTGTCTCTAACTCTCTCCATGACTTCAACTACTTGTTTTTCTGTCATTTATTCTTCCTCTTTTTGTTTGTCAATATAATCTAGAAGCTCTTGAATAGTACCTTTGAAAAATGGTTTCTTTCCCCAATTACTAACTTCTATAATTGTAATATCTTCTGCTTTTCTTTCTGTTTCATATAATGATATTGTCCAACTTTCATCAATAATTACAGAATAATTATAATCACATCCTTTACAGCATTCCCCAATAGGATAAATATATAAATTACCAACATCATCTTTATTATCCTTAATATACTGTGCGCTTAAACAACCAATTCCATTTGCAATATTTCTTTTATCATCAGGCGAAAATCCATTCACAATAATTTTATTTTTTAACCACATACATAAATCTTTACCTACTCCCTCGAGATAACCATCATATTGTTGATAAATATTTACATAAGGAATAAGTTTATTATCACGTTTTTCACAAAATGTAATTGTACTTCTCGTTCCCATTACTTCTCTCCTGTACTTCCAAAACCACCAGTACCACGCTCAGTTTCATCAAGTTCATCTACTTCATCAAAATCAATATTCTCATGCTTTTGAATTACAAGTTGTGCGATTCTTTCACCAGCCTGTATAGCCTTTGTCTCTGGCGAATCATTATGGAGCGCAACCTTAATTTCGCCCCTATATGTTGAATCGATAACGCCGACACAATTAGCTGGTCTAAGACTTCTTTTAGAGGCGATACCACTTCTTGCATAAACTGCACCAAAATATCCAAGCGGAATAGCCATTGTAATACCAGTGCCGACTATTACATTCGAATGCGGCGGAATTTGAATATTACAATCTGTTGCGGCGTATAAGTCATATCCAGCAGAACCAATATCAGCCCTTGTAGGAATCTTTGCCAAATCATTTAGTTTTTTAATTCTTACATCCATATATTTTATTTACTCCTTTAATAATAATCATTAATTATTAATGCGATTCCAAGAATCATAGCAATTACTAAATTTAAAAATCCATCTGAAGGATTTTTTTGATTCATATAATAAACAAGATGAGCTGTCATCAAACTTGATAATACATATTTCATTTCGTCATATCCTCAACTTCTTTATCGGTTGGAATAACTCCAGTAATACCATCAAATAGTATCGACAAAACGAGATACCAAAAAACTGCAATGGTAAAAATACTAGAAACACACATCGTCACAAGCAAAACAGAAAGTACA
Source organism: uncultured bacterium (assembly GCA_902801985.1). GTDB lineage: Bacteria > Cyanobacteriota > Vampirovibrionia > Gastranaerophilales > Gastranaerophilaceae > Zag111. Next base: position 26,307 of record CADCKD010000001.1, read on the forward strand.
ATATTAATTAACTGTTGCATATTATTCTCCTTTTTTAAACTATAAACCAATAACCATCGTCATATGGATTTAACGAAATATAAATTGTTTCTTCGTTGTCCCAACAGAGAATTTCATCTTCACAAACTACCATAAAATCATCCACTTCCATTTTTATATGTGATGTTTTATTTTCAATTGTTATATTAAAATTATAATAACAATTAAAAAGGTTATTAAAACACACTTTTAATTTATCAAGAAGTGCATCATCATCAAGCATTCTTTCCCATAAATCGTAGTATTTGATTATTTTTATAAACGATTCTGCCGCCCAAATAAAATAATCGAAAAAGTCATTATCATGATAACTAATTTTTAAATAACCTTTAATCATAATCGCTTGCCTCAATCTTTATATAATTGATATTTTTTACTAATCTTATTAGCTGTCTCATCATCTAAAGGAATGAAACCAACACAAGTTAATGTTCTGCCGATACCGTCTTCATCAGTTTCTTCAGGCTCAAGTTCTGTATAGCAATTGTCTTTTATAGGAAAATAATGAATACCTTCTTTAAACCCAAGTTCGTTAGCAATCGTGTACACCTTTTCTAATTGATATTTGTTTTTGGCTTCAAGAATTACTTTTGTAAACGAACCACAAATCCAGTTTTCATATAGCTCTTTTGGAATAAGAAAACCACAATTATAATATGAAGTGTCAAATTTACTAATATTCGAACAATTCTTAATTGCATTGGTTAAAAAAGCCATACTCGCATGAGCAACCTGTGCAGCCATTTTACCTTTTGACATATTCAAATCTTTACGTACAATAATTATCTGTTTCATCTCTGCCTTTTACACCAATTGATATTAAGTACTTCCCAATTTAATCCATCATTTGGGATATTGTTTACAGCTTCTTCTTTTGTGTTAAAATGTTTCGCATACCATTCAGAACCCACATAACCATCTTCGCCAACGAATTTGGGATATGGAACCTTCTTCTCCACTATTACGAAATAATCATTGCAGTTTATAAATCTATGGCATGGTGATTTATGTCTTTCCTTTTCTACGTGGTTTGGTGTACTCATGCATCCATAGTAAGCAGAACCATCCATGTAAACAGACATTGTTCTTAAATTCTCACAATTTTCACATTCTTCATGTAGAATCTGTTTAGTTCTTTTCATAAACTACACACCAAAATTTCTATATCTGCATCGTCAAACACTTCTTCTATTAACTTCTTAACTTCAGTCCAGTCTTGTCTATCTAATCCGCAACTTATTCTAGGCGTTGCAACCTTATGAATGTCGAGCATTTCACAATGTTTTTTCATCCAACTCAATGCATTTTTAATAGTGATTAATGTCGGCTTATCCCAGTAATTACGTTTCGTAACTAAATTTAGTATTATTGGATTTTCGCAAAGACCTATTAAAATACAGTAATCATGTGTTCCGTTATCCCAATAACCAATACCATTCCCCTCTTCTAAATCAAATAATCTTTTACGACAGTTGAATCTTTTATCAAACTCTTTGGCAATGCCAGCGCCTAATGCAAAATCTGCGCTGATGCAGTGTGCCAATGCGTAGTCATTAGGCATCGTAAATAAATCTTTTTTTACTTCTTTTATTATCATTTTAATACCCTATTCATTAGTAAAATCAAAACAACCATGCTCAAGATAATGAAGAAATTCATCTTTAGGAATTACAATCACTTCCTCGTCTTCAACTACAGAAGTAATAACTAATGCTTCAGATAAATGTCCTGTAGTATCATTAGACAATAAATGTCTTGCTGTTATTGCATTGCAAACTACCAATACTTCAGTATCATCTCTAATCATTTTTTATTCCTTTCTAATTAAAGTCCTCTAAAAAATCTTTCACGAGCTTCCATCATTTCTGAATAACTTTTATCATAATCACTAACAGGATTCATAGCAGACATGATTTTATTCTTAATATCTGAATCAGAATCTGTTTTAAGAATAGTTACTTGTGTTGATATGTCAGGATTATTAACATTAGAAAAAGTAATGATATTAATTACTTCTCCGACCAACGGTCTATATGAACCATCCATAACTTTAATATCAACATTAACATTATTTTCATTTGCAAATTTTAAAAGTTCAAACATATATATTATATACTCCTTACTGATTCTTTCGTCTTTCCATCTGAAATATAAATTTTACCATCACATAAATTACATGTTTTTATATTTATTAAATCAATTTGTTTTTCATTCCAATGCGTTAGCATTAAAGAACATTTATATTTATTTTTACCAAAGAAATAATAAGTTGGATTAATATTATTTACCCAATCTTCCCATATTCTATCTATTAACTGCTCATCATTAAGACGAGCGAATCTTAAACTACCCTGACATGCATTGGGAATATTAGTATAGTCAATAATTGATTTATTAATATCTTCTACTCCACACTCATTAATCAGTTCTCCATCACCATGTCTAGTTAAATAAGTTCTTGATACATAACATACTTCTACATCCGCATTAATAATATTATTTTCAATTATATTATATGCATATCTCATTCCTGTATTAGACGGTGTACAAAAATCCCAATCAACTCTTGAATTTTGTCTTCCAATTAATAATCCTTGTCCATTTTCAAAAATGATATTTGAATATATTTTTAAAATTTCATCTCCAATTATGAAAGAATGGTCTAATACAAATTGTAGGTCATTTATAAAATGTGCTTTAATACCATTAAAATCTAAATCAATACTTTTTAATTTATATTTATAATATTCTTCTATATTATTTAAATATTCCATCCAAAACTCATTCTTTTTATAAAAGAATGATATTCTACCTATTCCATAACTATCTTTATATCTTTCAAGTGTTTTCCAAAAACCATTACCACATGTATTATGAAGACCAGATTGTTCTCTTTCCGTCAAATTAATTAAAATATCAAAAGGGGTAATAATTTTACATTCTGGATGAATATATACTTTAGGTGTAATACCAAATTCATTTTGTAAAGCAAGATATTCATTGACGAAAGTAATAGGATTAATTGCAAAATTAATACTAATATAAGTATCTGCACCTTGGAAAGTACCAGAACTAAAATGAGAAAATACATGATGTTTACCGTCAATTGTATCAACAGTATGTGCTCTTTGAGATGTACCATTTGTCAATACGCCAAGCCACTTTTCAGAAGGATTACAAAAATAATCTGTAGCTAATCCCTTGCCCTCATCACCGTAATTGGACTAAGAACCTACAATAACTTTAATGTTTTTTGTAGGCATTTCATCACCCCTTTCTTTTTATTATATATGGGTAAGGATTTACACCTTACATGCAGATTGGTTCCGTCATTCTGCGCCCTATTGCAACGTTCGCTGTGTCTACTTATTCCACCACCATATATTTTATTTACCAACTAATTAAATTGGAATTATTATTTGTAGTCTCAACAGAATTTTCTGTAGAATAACCATTAACAGAATTTTCAATGCACTTTACAATAGTACTAGGAAGTTCATCAAGTGTAGAAACTTTATAATTTTCTTTAAGCACTTCTTTAAAAGTCTTATCTACTCTAGTTTTATAACTCTGATAACAATCATCAAAATCATCAATTGCAATATGATAAATATCAAACTTTTCTTTTGTAAGTTCATACAAATCTTTTGTTTCTACATCAGCTTCCAGATTATCACCAGTTATTCTCTCAAGAGGATATTTAGGAAGGTAGGGATTAAGAGGTTCATCACCCATTGTGATAATAATACCCTTTTTACCACGCCCCCAACAATCAAGTTTAGTATGATGTAATCCAAAATACCAAGCAGCAGTATAAGATTCAAATCCGTTACCACCACCACCATGTTCCATATAAACCTTATCAAGATGCTCTGCAATTCTCACATCAGATTCAAACTGAGAAGCCTGAATAGGTGCATGGTCGTAAGCTAAATCACCAATACCCATAATCATAAATTCAATGTCATCAAATTTATCATAAAGAGATGTGATAATGGTATTAAGATTCTGGGCTGTTTTAATACAAGCACTCCCCATTGAACCAGTTACATCAAGACCAATAATTACTGGAATTGTGTTAGGGTGTTCATCAGAATCACAACATTCACGAACCACCTTATAAGGATTTAAATCTTTGTGAATATGTGTTTGCTGATAAAAATCTTGCAAATTATCAGATGTTACCGTACCTTTAACAACATCAATGGTTCTTCCTCTACTCGTTGAATAATTTATAAAACTGCTTGTTTCAAAAATTCCACTACCCATTATTTATTCTCCTCTTCACTCTCTTCTGTTTCGCCCAAAGAAAACATATTATCAAAATTAAACATGTTATCAAATCCACCATTGTTCATCATAGACAACATCATCATGTTGCCCATCATATTGTTCTGACCATTACCAGAACCATTTCCCATCATCTCAGACATCATTTTAAATTTAAGAATATTTTCAAATCCACCGTTCTTTTTACCCTTGTTAAAATTAAACATAGAGACAATCTTACCATAAAAGTAGGTAGACCCCATAAATACATGACGCTCAGGAAGAATATTCTCAACTACAGAATCTTCATAATTAATAACTGTGATATAAGTATCATTTACTTCAATTACGCACTTCGGTACTCTCTTGCCATTCTTACCAGTAGCAAGAATAATATCATTTACTTCAACTTTATTTGTAGGAATTACAAAAAAGAATTCCTCACCAATATCAAATACAAAACTATCACAGTTAATCAATCTTTTAGACTTAGTAGAATAAGATTTATAACCATTTGTAGTCCTAACAGCTACATTACCATGCACATCCAACCTTACTAGACCTGCTTCAATCTTACCAAACATTCCGTTAAAAATATTTGCTCCGTTCATTAATCCTTTTCCTCCTTTTATTTTTTATTTACTTGTTTCTTTTTCTTTTTAAATCCCATTGCTTTTATTTTTCGATTAACAATAGAATCTATTCTTCTAATATATTCTTTAGCATTCCCAAATTCACGGTCGTAATATAATGCTGAATGCTCATTGTTAGGTTTAATTATATCATACATTAATATATTGTCAACTATATTATATACCAGTTTACAAAACAGAGTTGGTCTTCCTTTTATTTTAAAAATTGGAAATAATAAAATATAATTTTCATCATTCAATGAATAATGGAACCCCAATTGATGGATATAATATAATGTTGAATTTATTAAATAATATCTATTATTCATAATTTTATTCTTCTGTTTTGATATATAATCCACAATGACATTCTCCTGTAGATTGTTCAAGAAATTCTTTACACATGCAATGGTTCTCTGGAGCGTCAATTAATTTACACGGGCATAAGCCATTGCGCTCCTTTAACTTTGCCCTAATTTGATTAGCGAGTTTTAAATCATCTGTTACTTTTACTTTCATATTATTATAACCTTTCTGCATATTGATTATCAGATGCAAGATTTACACCCAATACTTCATCATAGTGAGGTTCTTGGTCTGGAATGTAGCGACCGTATTTAATAATTATATGTCCTAAATACTTTAATTCTTCAATTATGGTTTTATTTATTTCTTCTTTATTATATCCAGTATAAATTACAACATCATCATGACAATTATAATTTAATCTTAATATTTTAATTAAATACAGAGCGCTGAATATAGAATCAAAAGGTTCTAACCCTTGAAGTACAATAGCCTCTGTAATGGGATTAGATATATATCTTCCGATTATTTTTTTTTCTGATATTATGATATTAGGTTCATTAGCAAGAGAGCTGTTTTGACAAACAACTCTCCCACACTCTTTATCACATTTAAATGAACAATAAGGAAATTCAATTACCATACTTGGTTTTTTATAGTTAATGAAATCTTCATCTATAATTCCTTTAATAATCATGCAACTACCTCATTATTATTAATTGATTCCCATTCTCTCATATGATATTCTTTTGTTCTTTCTTTACTCCATGTATTAATTTTAGTAAAGAAACCAACAATTCTAGTAAATTCACTATCTACTGGCTTACCACATTTAGGACAAATAGTACCATAAAAAGCGTGATTATTTACACAACATTGAATCTTAGTATTAAAAGCAAAATAAGTAACACCTTGGTCAGCAATATATTCTGTCATATTCCATGCTTTTTCAAACGAATCAAATGGAGCATCAATATTTACATGTAAAATTGAACCACCATTACAATACTTGTCAAACATTGAAGCAATTTTAATTCTTTCTTGTAAAGTAGTTTTAATACCAAGAGGAATAAATTGATTACCATAAAGAGGTAAATCATAAATATTTGCATCTGGATAGAAAAATTTATCTTTTAACATTAACTTAGCTGCTGCATTTTCCGCAGGAATTTGTTCTGTATTTATCATATAATCACAATTATATTTTTTAATAAATTCATCAGCAGTTTGACGCATTGTTTTAAAAATTTGTTCTCCAAATCTAAATGCGTCATCTGTATAAAAAGTATTTCCAAATTCATCTATAGTTACATACCCGAATTTTTTCATTGTTTCATATACGCCAATAAATCCAATAGTATTATAAAGATGGTCAAAATCTATTAGTTCATAAGAAAAATTGGGAAGCAAATTCTTTTCTACATTTCGTTTTATAATATATCTTACACAATCTAAAGCTTTTAAAACAATATTTGTTCTTCTTACAAGTTCATTTAAATATTCTTCTTCTGAATTTGTATCAAGAGCAAGTCTAGCTAAATTAATTGTATTAACTTTAACACTTCCTACTTTAAGTGCTGTACCTCCGATTGAGTTAAAATATCCAAGGTCTTCAATTGAAGATTTTAATCGACAACAATTAGATAAACTTGTAACCGTATCATCAATAAATATATTAGAATCATTCCATTCCATATTATGTTTAATTGCCCATTTAGCAAACTCTTCATCACCAAATTTTCCATTTTGTCTTAATAATGAAATAGTATTAACAGGAAATGTAAACATTCGTGTATATCTAATTTTCGCCATTGTTTCCATATACCATTTCTGAAATTCTATGATTTCTTCTTCATAATCAATCATATACGTTCCATCTGGAAATTCAGCACCACCAAATAAAGCTTCAAAATATGGTCTATCAAATACACTAGTGTTTGTAAAAGCTGATTGACTACCATCCCTTACATAACTTCTATTTACAGCATATATAAATCTTTGAAAGTTTTGTTGAGCATAATACTTTTCATTATGAGATGTTCTTACACCTAAATAATCACTATCTATATCTTTTTTCCAAAAATAAAACATATAAGGAATCAAATTAGGAAGCCCAACTGCACCACTGGTTCTGTTACAATTATAACTAACATATTCTTTTACAAAATCAACAAATGTAGTTAAATGTTGAGCTGGTTCTGCACCATCTCCATCATCAAAGAATTGTCCTTTTTCTGCTAAATCTTTTAAATCATAAGCAAAACAATATGAACGGAAAGTTGATGAAGGAGAGTCATGCATGTAACTTCCACCAATCCATTCCAAATCTAGCCAATCATTCGCTGCTCTAAAGCCATATTTTTTTTGTATTTCATAATGAATTTTATTAAAAGCAAGTAATTTTGAATGAGGTTTTGGCATTTCTCGTTCAAGAGTTACAATGTCTTTATGCCAAACGTTACTATTACCATCAATAGAAGAATCAGCAACTACTTTTTCATCTACAAAATTATCAATAAAATCTGTGTAACTTAATTGTCTATCGTCAAAACCATTAAGTCTTGCTATTTGTGTTCCATATTCACCTTGAAGCTTGTTATACCTAGTTGTAAAATTTTTATCAAGTCTAATATTTATATTCATAAATTATTTTGCTCCTTTATTAATTCTGTTAACATACCTTTACCATGTTCAAAATCTTTCAATAAATCCATTGAAGCCTTCATATCATAAAGAGTACCATTAATTTGAAGAACAGGGGCATTTTGATATCCTTTTTCAATAAGAAAATTTATATCTTCTGAAATTGTAAATTTAAAACCATTTTTAATTAATCTTTTCTTTAATCCTTCACATCTGCCACAACCTTCACTAACAAATAAAACCATCATTTCTTTTATTATCCTCCTAGTAATTATAATATTTTATAATCCTTTTAATCCATATAATATTTACAAGCTTTGAATATATTCATCAATAATATCAGCTACATCTTTTAATTCAGTACCACTATTATTATAAATACATTTATCAGCAAAATATTCAAATGCTACAAAATCATTTTCATCCGCTTCAATTCGTCTTTCAACTTCTTTAGGATTATCTCCTCTGCGTTTGAGTCGCTTACTTATTGTACCCGAATTTGCTCGTAAGTATATAATTTTCGCATTAATTTTTTTACTTCGAGCTTCTTTGGTAAAATCCTCCACCCCTGAAGGTGTTAAAATAATTAATCGATTTTCAGTATTATTTTTAGGATTAAGAAGTTCATTTTTAGGAGAACCGTAATACCATATTCCTTTTACTGTATTGTATTCTTTTGTCTCCATAAAAAATCCTTTAGATTCTTTTTCTTTAAATTCTTTTTCAGAAATAAAATAATAAGGATTCCCCTGTGATTCATGTTGTCTCATTGGACGAGTTGTGTATGTTTTAATTCTTTTATATCCTCGTCTACAAAGTTCATTAACTACTGCATCTTTTCCAGAGCCACTTTTTCCTGCTATAATAATTAATGCCATTTGTTATTCCTCTTTAATTTCTTCTACTACAGCTTCTTCAGTTATTCTGGTTGCTTTGTCTAATTCTGTCAAAAAGTCAATAATACCAGAAATTCTAAAGGCACTTTGTGCTCTAGTACTATCATCTGAACATTCATATATAAAATCTGTTTCATCTTTAATTAAAGATATACCCATTTCAACAATATCTTCATAATCAATCTTTTTTCTGTTCTTCATTGTCATTTTCCTCTCTATAATTTTTAAAGAATTCATCAATATCAAACCACTTGTCTTCAATGATGTTACCAATTTTTTTAATTGGTGAACCCCATCCCTCATCTACAACTCTAATGTATTTATCTTTTAAATCTTCCCATCGTTCTACACCAACAGTATCCATGATTCTCATCATTGCAACCAAACCACCACCATTTAATGCTGTAAAAGATTTACTATGAAGATAACCATGCCCAATACAATACCCACCATAGCTAATTCCCCATCCATCACCTTCAAGTAAAAGATAAAATGTAAGACAGGCATGGTCAGCCATTGTCAATGAAACATTTTTTATTTTTACATTTTTAATTTCACTCATCTATATTATTTTCCTCTTTATTATTTTTAATATTATCATCTTTATCTTCTTTATTTTCTTTCTCCATAAAAAGATGATAATCATTTTCTTCAGTACACATATATTTAAATAATGCCCAACTTGTTCCTTCATTGGCATTTAAATATCTACGACATTCTTCTTTTTTAGGACAATCATTATTTTCTTGCGTGCAACAAATATAAAATGGCATATTAAACTAATTTCCTCCCACATTCTGGGCAAAACTTTGGGTAATATTCAGCATTATCATCTCCAGTTGCCCATATAACATATCTACCATTATGTTGAACACCAAAAAGCAAGTCTAATGCAATTCCATTCCAAGCTCCATAACCAAGATATTTTACATCATCAATTACATTATCACCATAACCACAATAATTATCATCTTCAATAGATGGTTTTATAAAACAGATACATTTATTATTCATATCAAATCTCTTCCTCATATGCTTTCTGAGCTTCTTCATATGTATTAAATACTAATCTTATCAATAAACGTTCTATCAAACCATGGAAGAATTTCTTCAACTGCATCTTGTATTCTCTCGGCAACTTCTTTAACCTCTGGATTTGCAGTACCATTTTTATTTCTCATTTTATAAACATGCGCCCACTGTGCTAAATTGATTTTAAAAATAAAGTTAGATGGAATACACATTCTATACAATCCACGTTTTGCGTCACGATTATTTTGCAAATCTTCTCTTACATAACCACCTTGTGCCAATACAAAAGTCTGCCCATCTTTTTCAATAGTTTGTGGAGTTTCAATACCTAACATCTCAAGCGCAATTTCTGTAGGAATAATTTTATCTTTATAAAAATCAGACATTTCATCTTCGCCAAAATCTGCAAGTCGTGTAGAAGAACGTATAATTCTATTATTAAACCTATAAGCATGAGCATCCCAGTCATCCTGACCAGCTCTATGCAGACCTTCAACGGTTACAGATAATGTAATAAAATCAAGCATTGTAATATGTTTCCAAGCGAATTTGCAGAACGATTCGAGACGCTTCTCTGTTCTGTCTTGAGCGGATTGGAGTTCCGACAATAATGCAAACGGCTCACAACTTGAATATGGACATTTACTTAAAATATCTATAACTTTGCAATCATGTCTTATTTTTTCTTCAAGTTCTCGTGTCCATGTTCTCTTGCTCAGATACATAGACGTAAGTGCGTCTGCAAGACCAGTAATTTCATTAAGATATACATTCATTATCATTTCCTCCTATTATCCTTATATTAATAATTATTATATTATATTCATATTAAAAAATCAATTTAGGATGTGCAACTTCGTATAAGCAATCCTGTAAATGTGTTTGTTTATTAGAAACAGACTGTTGTGCTGTTGCGAATCTTAATGCCCCAGTTTGACAAATAAGATAACATTTTTTCTGTGCTCTTGTAATTCCTGTATAAACCAATTCTCTCGTAAGAAGAGAATAAGCAGTAAAATCAAGACCAAAAATAACATTTTTACTCTGACTGCCTTGATATTTATGTACTGTAATAGCATATCCTAATTCAATACCAAGCCAATAATCTTCTGGAACATCTACATTTCCAATACCAATAAAATCAATTGTCATAATTCTTGAATCTGCTTCTTCACTATACCAAATTGATTTAACTATACCGATATTTCCATTATAGATAGGTGTTGATAATCTATAATTATTAGAAGTATTGATTATTTTATCTCCTTCTCTAATAATAAAAGGTTTATCGTTAGAAAATCTTGTAACTTCTTTTTTATTTTTAGCAGAAGGATTATATAACTCTTGAACAGTATTATTTATATTATAAGTACATGCATCGCCTTTTGTTTTTATTGGAACAATAATCTGACTATCCATAATATTAAAATCTTTTTGAGCCATAAGCTTAGAAAAAATTTCCATTATATTATAAAAAGTATTACTTTTATCAGAATAACAATGAAGTTCCAAATCTTGAAGTTCTCCTCTTGTTTCAACTCCTGTCCAATCTTTTTTTATAATTTGAATACCATTTCTAATCGCAATGCTATCTGTAATAATGGCAGATTTAGCAGCTTGTCTATGAATTTTTGTTAATTCAACTGTAGGAATTTCAGAAGAATGAATCATATCATAAGCAATATTGCCGCATCCTATACTTTCAAGCTGTCCACTATCTCCAAGGCAAATTAATTTAGCACCATTTGGAATTGCCCTAAGTAAAAAATAAAATAATTTAGCGTCAACCATAGAAATTTCATCAAGAATATAAATATTATAGGGAAGTTTATTATCTTGATTAAATTCGAATCCTTGATATTCAGTCTCTCCTTTAGGATATCCAAGAAGTCTATGAATAGTAAAACCTTCTTTACCAGTAACTTCACTCATTCTTGAAGCAGCTCTTCCTGATAAAGCACACATAACACTTGAATAATGATTTAAAGCTTCAAGCACACCAGAGACAACAGATGTTTTACCACTACCAGCCAAACCATGAATAACAGTTATATTATTATTTAAAACTGTTTCAATACCATATATTTGTTCAGCTGTAAATTCCCATCCTTGAACTTTTTCAAGATGTTTAATACGTTCTCCCCAATCACTACAAGAAATATTAGATTCAGCATCTCTAATTCTAATTAATTCATTTGCAACTTCATATTCAATTTTATAATATTTTGATAATCCGATTTTATCTTTTGCTTCATTCCACCAAAGTTTGTTTCCCAACTCTTTAATTGCAATAGTAATATTTTCATCGGGAATTTCTTCTCCAAGATTATCAAGAATAGCCCCTAATAACTGGTCAGGAGTAATCCATGAACATCCCTCTTCTCCACATCTGTTAAGATAATAAACAATATAAGCACCAATTCTCATTGGACTGTCAGATTTAATATTTCCAGCTAATGCAATTTCATCTGCTTTTTTCCAACCAATACCATCAACTTCATTTACAAGAATATAAGGATTAGTTTTAACTTTTTCAATGACAATATCTGGAGAATTATATCTATTCATTAGACGTTTAATCATGTTATTAGTTAAATTGTAATCTTCTAATTCAACAAATATTTTTGCAATATTTATATTCTTTTTAAATTTACGAATCCAGTTATCAGCAGTTTTAATTCCACATCCTTTAATCTGAACAAGCTTCTCCATGTCTTCAGAATCTAATATAGAAAAAGGGTCATCATAAGCTTCATACATTGCTTCAACTTGATAAGGAGTAAACAAATTTGAAAGAAATTTTCTTCTGCCATTTTTATCATTTTTATCAAAAGATACATCACTATAAATAGATTTAATATTATATTGTCTTCCCCATTTAGGGTCATCAACATAATCTGCAATAATAATATATGTTGCTCCTAATACTGGTTCTGGCATATTACCTTTAAACACCATTCCATTTTTATCGCCAATGAATTCGCCTTTTAATACTTTATCAATGGAGCATACTATGATGCCCCATTGGTCTTTATAAAATCGAATACCTTCTATCTCAGCTTTAACTTTTACACTCATTTTATACCTTTGCTCTTTCAGCTTTTAATTCTAATGTTCCGTCTTCGTTTATATGCTCAATTAGATTAATTCTATGTTTATAAATTGTATCGTTATATATCCAAGGAATGAACTGCTCCCCTCTTCTATAACCACTTACTAGTAATTTATTACCACGTTTTAACCAACTGTCTTCAATAGTTGTTTTTTTACCATTTTCATTTACTTGAGAAATTCGTTTATTATAAAAAGCATAATGACCTTTACTAAATTTAATATTAACAAGACCATGAGTTGTTAATAATGCAACTGAATGGTGATTGTTATCAGCTTGAACGACTGTTCCAGCAATACGAGATATATTATATTTAGGTACAGCTTTAGGTTTACCGTCTATATATCTAGTATAAAACTCATACGCAACTGGCTCTTCTGGTAATTCATAATAATTAACAATACCATAGATATCTTCAGGAGTATTTTTTAATTCATGGTCACCATCATAATAAGTCAACGCTTCCATAGACCATGCTTCAAGAGTACCGCTTGCATATTTATTCCAAACTTCATCAAACATGGCTTTATTGTATATACCAATAGCATCGCCCACATCAAGCCAGACTCTGAAAGATTCAATCTTCTTATCTATTTCTTTAATAAATTTTTTTTCTGATAATACATAAAAACCACCAACAACATCCACAATACTATCTTCAGTAAAATGCTGTTTGAAAAATTCTTGAGAAGGTTCATCTAAAATATAATGACCATCATGATAACCTCTTTTAGGGATTTTAGGTTTAGATGGGTCAATCCATTTTTCGTATAATCCTTCATCATCAAGAACATATTTTTTAAAATTAATCATTTTAACAGCCAAATCGTATTCGTTTGGAATAATATTATACTCAATCATTCTATTAAACTGAGAAAGAGTTAAACTAGAAACAGGATTAACGCAATACTTAGACAAATACCACTTCATAGTTTCTCTTTTATCATGGGAATGAATTTCTGTAAAACAACCACCTTTTATCAGCTTAATCATCTGAGCATTCTTAATAATATTTGTATCAAGCATTTTTATAGCAAAATCTTCCATTGAAATATAAGGTCTGTTTTGAATGATTGATTGAGCAATGTCAGTATTAATACCATTAATTCCTTTTAATCCAAATACAATTTGATTATGTTGAATATCTGGCGTAAATTCAAATTGTGCTTCATTAATCAAAGGTAGTTCTACTTTAACACCTTCCATCTGAATAGTAGCAATAGCAACACCAATTTTATCATAATTGGTAGATTCATTTGAACCTTCATCATATGAACCAGAATTAACAATAAGGTTGGCAGTCTGCCAATAAATAGGATTATATTTATAATTCAAATATGCTTCTTGTACTCCTATACAACTATAGGCAAGAGTATGGGCTTTATTAAATCCATAACCTCTCTGAGTATATATCAATACATACCAAACATATTTACACAAGTTTTCTGAAAGATTTTTATCTTTCATATTCTGAAAGAATTCTTGCTCTAGTTTATCAAAATCTTTAGGAGATTTTTTTGCAACTGCTTTTCTTAATTTATCAGCCCATTTTAAACTAAAACCACCAATTTTAGGATGCATTGTTAACAAAACAAGATATTCTTGAGCTTCACAAATACCACACGAAATGCCAAGTATTTCTTTTAATATATTTTGTTCTTCTTCAGTCAATCCATATTCAGTCATTTCATTATACCAAAGCTGAATATTATCATGGTATCTTGCATATTTTTCAAGAGGAGTTTCAGCTCCTTTTTCCTGTGCCATAAGACGAATAACTGAATTAATAGTGGCTAAATCATCGACTGAATGTGGTTTAACGAGAGCCAATGCTTGCCGTCCTGACTGTTTCTCCATCTGAAATAGATTAATAACTTTATGTTTTGCTACCATGTCCCACATTTTTGGAGCGGTTCTATCAATATTATATATTCCTAAATATCTATCATATGTATCTTTAAGATTGCCTTGCCATTCAATTTCACCATCTTTTAATAATAAATTTAATGTAGCGTGAATAAAATTGAGTGCATCCGTAGCAAGCAAATCTATTTTAATTAATCCTGCATCTTCACAATCATGAAGATTAAACTGTGTAATAATATCTCCAGAATTTGTACGCATTAATGCTGTTGATTCTGTTAATGGTTTATCATCAATAATAACTCCACCAGCATGAGAACCAATACCACTTATTAATCCTTCAATTTTTTGAGAAACTTCCCATAATTGCGGTCTTGCATCCATTTCCCGAACAAATTCAAAAACTGGTGTAAAATCATCATTACCATAATACATGGTATGTAAATCTCTAGGTATCCCTCTATCAAATACAACTAACGAAGCAATATAAGATGCCGTGTCATTATCTATTTCTAACGCTCTAGCAGCAGTTAATATTGCGCTCCTACTTTTTTCTGTTTGAAGGGTACATACTTTTGATACTTTATCATGACCATATGTTTCTTTAATCTTTTGAATAATAGCTTCACGTTTAGCTGCTTCAACATCTGTATCTATATCAAGAACACTTACACGTTCTGGATTAAGAAAACGCCAAGGATACATTTTAGTATTTTCTCGTAATGGGTCTAACTGAATAATATCTAATAAATACAATAAACAAAATCCACCACCAGAACCTCTTGAAGGAGCAACGATACTATCAGATTCCCATGCAAGATTAACATAATCTCTCACTTGCATTAGATAAGCAGACCACCTAACTTTATTCACCTCTGATGAAATTTTAATAGAAGACAAACATTCTTGAATAGCATCATATCCTTTTTGACATTGATAATGTACATTCCGTTCAATAGAATTAAGTAATTCTCTGGTCATGTGTCTATCTGATGGATATTTAGAATGATAAAAATAATCTAATAAATCAATTTCATTTTTATATTTATTAAATAAATTTTCATCTGGTTCTGATAAATCAAATGGTAGATATGGAATTCGCAATTCATTTTTTAATGAATAATATTGCACCTTATCATATATAAGCATTGTATTATCCATGCCTTGTTGTACTACATCTGCCCCAAGATATTCATCCATAAATTTATGAACTTCTTCTTGAGACATTATATAAGTACTTGCATAAAATTCATCGACTTCTCTATCACCGTCAGACGCTTTTAAATATGCTCTATGAATATCTCTATCTTCTTTTTTCAAATAATGTTCATCAAAAGATATAACAAAAGGAACTTTTGTTTCTTGTGATAATTGATGTAATTTTTTATTAACATATATCTGGTCTTCATGAGAATTAGGTTGCATTTCTAAAAAGAAATATCCTTCTCCAAATATTTCAATCATATATGCAATCCAATCTTTAATTTGCCCCCATAATTCTTGAGCGTGAATAATATTTATTTTTTCTAAAGAACGATATTCAAGAATTTTTCTAGGTAATATTCCACCAAGACAAGCTGAAGAACCTACTAAATGACCTTTATATTTTTCAAGAATTTTTTCAAGGTCTGAATAATAAGTCGGTACTCTATACATTACAGAATAAAAAGAATTTTTAGTCCAAGCTATGGTACTTAATTCTCGTAGTGCTTTATGTCCTAAACTATCAAGAGCAATTAAAATAAAATGAGGATAAATATTATGTCCAACATTTTCTGAAGTAACATAATCTGGACATAAATATATTTCATTACCATATGCAACTTTAAAATCTTTATATTCGGGTGTATCTTTAATTGTAGCAAAAAATTTTTCTGCTTCTAAATGGCTTCCCAAACTCTCATGTTCAGTATAGACACAACCCATATATCCTAATTCTTTATGTCTGGTTATTAAATCTGGGACTCTGATAATTGAATCTCTAAGTCGATAATTACTATGACATGTATGTCCATGAATACTAAACATTTGCTACCTCGTTTAAAAAATCAATTTCCTCTTATTATTATCATTATTTATTTTATCTACATGTTTATCCTTTGTCAAGTCTAATGCATTAAACCGTTTATTAACATCCCACTTTTTCTCAGTTGGAGTCCAGAGACTATAATATTCGCATTCATTTTTATATTGAATTGCTTTAGGATTAGTTGAACTGTACGAACACCAGTAGCATAGAGGAGTACTATTTGGAATCCAAATTCCACTCTTACCATCTTTATCAATATTATCTAATACGGTATTTAATTTCTTAACAATTCTTTTAGCAAATCCATTGGTTAATGCATTCTGTTCTTGATTTAATAGAATGAATTTATAATCACATTGAACAGGTAATTTACCAAAATCATTTAACATTCCCATACAATAAATACTAAACTGCTGGCTAGTTGGAATCTTATTATCTGGGAAAGGCTTTTTTGAAGTCTTATAATCAAGACATTTCATATCACCTTCTGTATTAATTAAAATAGCATCAATGAATCCATGAATAATTGCCCTATTATTAAAAACAAATTCAAAATCATATTCTTCTTTGAAAGGGAACCATCCATTATAATTAAAGCTATCTACATATTCACGCAATCCTTTATCAAATTGTCCCATTTTCCAACTATATGTATGTCCTTCTGAGTCAGTTTCATACCATTCTTCAAAATATTTTTTACTTAAATCTTTAATGCCAGATATTTTTTCATCTGTATCACCATATTCAAGTAAAAACTTTAAATCATTGTAATTAACCATTCCTTCTTTCCACATCTGAGAAGCAATTTCATATACTCTATGACAAACAGTACCAAGCTCCAAAGCCAATGTAGTTTCATCTGACCTTTTCCCCTGTTCATATTGTAAACCATATCTATAAGGACAATTTTCATACACCTCTAATTTTGAATGTGAATAAGTCGGTAGTTTATTTCTATCTTCTTCTGTTACAGGACGGACATAATCCTTTAAATATTCTGCTTCTATTATATTATTATACATATTTAATCATATTCCTTCCATTTTTTAATACTGTCCATAATAATTGGATATTTATATCCATAAGTATAAGAAGCATTATAACTAATAAAATCAGCAGCTTCTTCTTCTGTCATATTATCTTCTTCCATTAATGATTTAATCATTAAATCATAATCATATACCGCTTGATTGTCCCATGTAACTCCAATCAAAGCTCCTTCATAAGATGGATTATCAAATATGATTACATCTTCATATCCTAAATCCAATAATAAATCTCTATCACTCATGTCTTTCTAAAGCCTCATTTACATCTTCCATAGTTATTAATATCTTTTCTTTCATTAATTCTATTAACGTGTCCTTCCCTTTATCTGTAGGAGAATCCTTATATCCAAGTCTATCTTTTTTATCTAATATAAGATAAACCCTACAGTAAGGTACTAAAGGAGCTACCTTTTTAATTATCTTTTGATAATAAGCAATAGCTTCAAATGAATCTGCTTCTTCATAATCTCTATCAAATCCAACTATCACTTCTTCTACTTTTAATTCTTTAAGCATAATTTTAATTTGAGTAAAAGTAATATTGAATCCACATAATCCGACTACAAAGCTATCATTTCTAAAATAAGAATAAGCTTGTAGTACTGATTTTTCTGCTTCAACGAGCATTATTTTTTTACATTGCTTTATTTTATCTTTAACTACATGTAAACCATATAGATTACTTCCTAATTGATGACTTAAAAATTCTCCATTTATAAATAAAGGAACATATTTACCAAACATTTGAGCATCATAATCATTTAAATATCTTCCTCGAATACCAATTAATCTTCCATTTATATCTCTATGAGGAATTGTAATTTGATTTGTTAATCCATAATATCCAATTTCAAATCGTGATAATGCTTCACGAGTAATATGTTCATCCAGCCATCCCTGATAAGGAACATACCAAAATATCTCTAATATATTTTCATTTATTTCAGAAAGATTGGGTATATTCTTATTATTCTTTTTTATTGAATTTAATCTATTAATCCATTCAAAATCATTTATTATCTGTGTTGGTTTATCTGGAGTTCCCTCATATGATTTACCAGTTATTTGAGCAATTCTAGCAAGTGCTTTAAACCATGTAAGATTCTGTCCTTTCAATCTTGAAGCACGAATAACCAATTCAATAATTCCATAACTATCACCACATGTAAAACATTTAAAAAGTTCTGAGTTAGGATAATAAACTAATTTATAAGGACTATCACCACCATGACATATAGAAGTACTAAAACACAACTCTCCTTGTGCATTTTCTTTATATGTTTGACTGCCCATTTCGGTACAAATTTTAATAATATCTTCTTTAGTAAGCGAATTAAGAATTGCATCTTTATCTAAATATGGCATTCTTTAACCCCCTTACCAATCAAATGCTGCCTTTGTTTGTACTGGTTCATCATCGTTTTCTTCAATATTAATTGGTGTATCATCAACTCTACTTGCTAATACAGAATGTTCTTGAATTTTTGCTTCAACTTGTTCTATTTGAGTAAAATCTATATCAATTAAATTAAAATCAAAATCTGTTACAAACAATGCTTCCTCATCCATTGTGCCAAGATTTGTTTTACTCCAGATAATAATATGAGTAAGTCTTCCTCTCCTTACTTTATATACCCAATGACCAATATCTGGCATAGGAATACTAAATTTTCTTTGAAGAATACTTTCAAGTTTTTCCTGTTCTGACCGACTTGGACGCATTGAAATAATACCTACATCAAGTTTATTTGCCAACGCTTTACTACCAGCAAGAAGATTCTGGTCTTTATATGTAGCCATTTGTGCTTCGCCATTAAGCTGAGAAGCGGTAAAAATAAAAACATCTAATTGTTGCGCAATCGTTTTAAGTTCTGTAGCAAATACAAGAAGTAACTGATGTTCTTTAAGTCCCATTCTAGACTTACCATTAATCTCAGACATAAGTCTTAATGATGTACTAATATAATCAAAGAAAAAATATTCTACACCAAATTCTCTATTATATTTTTTAATTATATTTTTAATATCCTCAATAGAAAAATCTGGTATATGCACAATATATAAAGGACTCGATTCAATATATTCTATAGCTTGTTTTACTCTTTTTAATTCTCCTCTTTCATAAGTTCCATAAAGAATATGTTCTTCATTAACTTTACTAATTGTAGCGTATAAAATAGTTTGAATCTCATCAACAGGCATTTCTGTTGTGATATAAAGAGTTGGTTCTGATAGTCCTGTATAGATATATTTTTTCTTCTTAACATCATATATATAAGGCACTGCCATTTTACAGGCATCACCAGCTGCTAGACGGCTCTTCCCCTGTCCCTGAAGAAGAGACCTCATATATAAACAACCTTTTCTCGCACCTCTTGCAACTGTATTTAATCCATTATTATTTAATGGCAATCCCACATCTGGGATTTTCATCAAATCTTCAATAAGTTCAATACCACCTTCGGCAGCTTGTACTTCAGTAGTAAGAGTATTAGTACAATATTTCATTGTAGGATTAATAACCAAATTAGATTCAACCATTGATACAATATCCTGTTCAGAATAATTATCAAATTTTTGTTGTTCTTCATTAGCATGAAATTCATCTACTGAAGTATCATAAATAAATTTGGTATCTAATCCTTGTTTTTCATAATATCTAAGTAAAGAATACTTTCTAAGTCTATGATAATAATAATCATAATTCTCAAGACTACTTAATTCTTTGATATTATTTAAATATTCAAGCCCTTTATTTTCTTGAAATATTTTATACTGTTCTTTAAAACCACTGAGATATGAATCAATAGCAAATTCATCAATTGTTTTACAACCTTGCATACTAAGATTATAAATAGCCACAAATAATAAATCATAAAAAGTTTCTGTATTAAAATCTTCTCTATCAAGTGGTCTGTCTATATCTTCTACAAGGGTAGGGTCTTTCATAAGACAACCTAATGTATTAGCATATGCTCTTTTATCTGTTAATGCTTCGTACATTTATTCCTCTTCTCCAATTGATGTTATATCAATTTGTTTACGTTTTTTTCTTTTAGGGTCTATATAAATTATTTTATTTTTATACATCCCATTAATATCTTTATCCTTATTATTTTCTTCTACTTGTTTTACCGCATGATAATGTCGTTCTGCTTTGTCATAATAATAAGGAATCAGACCTACAATATCATCAGTAAATTCTTTTTCAAGTATATTATGCATGTAAGTTAATGTTTGATACATCTTCTGATATGTAAAATCATATTGTTGGATATATCTTTCAGTAACCGCATAAACCTTCGCAGGAAGTTTATCACCTAGAAATTTTCTTAAATAATCATAATATAATTTTTTTTGAATATACTGTTCTTCGGTAATAGAATCTTTTAATTCTGCTTTGGGTTTAGCAGTTTTACCTCTTTTTTTCTTTTCTTTTTGTTCTGCTTTTTCTTCAAGTTTTTCAGTTTTATCTACATGAACAGCTTTAACTGCTACCCTAAAACAAGAACTGTGAGCATATCGTCCTTTGTAAGGGACAGAATCGTTTTTATCTTCTATTGGTTTGCCGCATAATACACAAACTCGTTTTCTACCTCTGGGCATTATTAATTCTCCCTATACGAAGGTGATGTATCATTAGCAAATTCTTTAAAATATTCAATCATCTTATCTTCTTCTGGAAAGAATAAATCAATCTTTTTTTCAGAATATAACCATCCAAAAAAATTAGACATAAGCTGACCAAATCTCCAATCAGGAAATGATTTTTTGTGTATATTTTTCATTGTGTCATAAAAATTATTCAATCTATTTGGGTCTCTCATTGCGTTCTCCTTTAAATTTTTCCAAATTCTTTTTGCATCTCTTCTATCTTTGTTTCATTTTTAAGTCTTTGCTGAACTAAAAAATTAACTAAATCACTATAATCAATAGTTCCTATAGGAGTCGCAACCCAAGCATCATTTAGTCGAAATTGAATGTCTTGCATTTGTGTGCCTTTCAAACGGTCAATTACTCTTTCAAATGCGTTATTTTTATCTTCCAAATATTTTATTTTATTTTGTAGTTTATTAGCTCTATCGAATTGTTCTTGCGTCATTTTATTCTCCTAATATTTTAATTGCTTTTTCTACATCATTATCTGTTAATCCAATTATATAATCTGTTAGTACTAAATGTTCTTCTATTTCATTACAGTCAAAATCTTCAAAAAATGTATCATCAAGGATAACATAGTGTGTAATCTCTGGATGTAAATTCAGATATGTAATTATCTCTTCACCCCTATACCAAGAACCTTTATTTGTAATAGGTGTTTTATCAAAAATTATAAGGTTGCCTTTCTTTTTAAGATGATTATCCAAATACTTAGCATGAGAGGGTTTGCGTGTTATATAGTATTTCTCCCATCCAATTTTCCAGTCAGACGATAAGACGATTTCTGCACCAGTTGCATTAACAATTTCCGCAAGTCTTTTTACTTTATCAGAATCAATACCAACAATTATTCCACATACATCATCATGACAATATGATTTAGATGTATCACAATTTAGCACACCATCAATATCTAAAAATATTACTTTCATATTTTTATTCCTTAATTATATTTACTATTATGAATAAAAAGCAGTATTATGTTTTTATTTATTTACATTAATACTGCTTTTTTCCCTATATATTATTATTCATCTAACAAATCTTTCAAATTACTAAGTATCACTTCTACAGCTTCTTGTTGCTTAGGAGTAGCATTAGAAACAAGAGCACCTTTACCAAGAACTGATTCAACTACTTCTGTAAGTTTTTCTTTACTTCCATATTTCTCAACAACCTTCTGACCAACTTCTTGAAGTTCATCCATCACCTCATTGAAAGGTCTCTTCTTTGTTTCAAACATAGAATCACGTTCTTCTCTTGTAATAGCTTTAATCCCTTCAGCTTTCTCCTGTCTATCAATTGCATCGTAATATGCTTTAATAAGATTATCTGCTGTAAAGTCTTCAATCATAGGGTCAAAATATTCATTTCTAGTTCTAGCGAACCATTCAGGAGTATCAGCAAGCATTAAAGAAGAATGAATAGGTTTTCCAGTATCAGGGTCAACACCATTTCCTTTTACATAACCAATTACTTCACTATGATTAATAAGAATAGGAAGCATTCTT
Source organism: uncultured bacterium (assembly GCA_902801985.1). Taxonomy (GTDB): domain Bacteria; phylum Cyanobacteriota; class Vampirovibrionia; order Gastranaerophilales; family Gastranaerophilaceae; genus Zag111. The sequence goes on from CADCKD010000001.1 coordinate 49,348, forward strand.
TTTGCATCTCCAACAGGATAATTCTTACCAGTTTCATCCTGCGCAGTATGAAGGATAAATACAACACAGAAGCCAGAACCAATTACTTTGAGTAGTTCGGTCTCCCATTCAGTCTTCAAATCACCCCACAAACCATAACCACCGTTACCTTCTTTAATCTTATTTACTCCTTCGGTATTTGCTACATACTTCTCACAATAGGAATATAAAATTTCCATCTCATCAAGAACTAGTGTTTCAAAATTCTGATGAATCTGTTCAAAATTTTTAGGGTCGCAAAATACTTTAACAAACTTTTTAAATTCAGCCCAAGATTTAATAGACTGGAAAGGCACATTATTCAAACCAGAAAGACCACTTTTACCAAATGCAAGGTAATAAGGTTTAGGCATCTTAGTTGCCACAGGAGTCTTTCCAAGACCACCTCTGCCAAAAAAGCTTACAATAAAACCATCAACACTTTTTTGCACTCTGGAAACTGGGGGGTTAAGAATTGCATCTAACGAAAAATTATCCATTTATATATCTCCTTATATATTATATACTAAATCATATTTTACTAAATTATAATTAACTAAAATCCAAAATTAATTTTCATCTTATAGGGGTATCACTGTGGTGATACCCCATCCTTTTTAATTACCAGCCAAGCTGTCTTCCTCTAGAAGCACCAGAAGGTTTTGCATTATTTGTATTTGTCTTAGGTTTATTCTGACCTTCGTCAATCAATCTTTTTCTTTCATCAATAGCCGCTTGAATTGTATCAGGATTATAGGGAATCTGATTTCCACCTTTAACAACCTCATCTTCTGTTTCTGCGTCATATGCAACAGAACCGCCTGTTACTACAAGTTCATTAATAAATTGTGGTTCAACCTTTTTCTTTACTCCAAAAGCCATTGGAATATCTTTTGTTTCATAAGTAACATTCTGAACAATATTGCCATAAAATCTAGCAGTTTGTTTTGGCTGATAAGCATCAGATGCAGCATCAACAAGTTCCTCTGGAACAAAAAGTGTAAGAGGTTCAATTCCATTATATGTAGGAACCCATCCTTCAATCTTATATCTACCAGTCTCTTCTCCATCTTTATTAAATTCTGGAATAAATTTTTCAATATACATCTCAACTTCAAACTCAGCTTTAGGTTCTACATTTTGAGTATTCTTAACTCTGCTAAAGAAATTACTTATATAACTTACAATCTCATCACCTGTCTGATTGCTTCTAAAAAGATTAATCTGCCCAGAAGCTCTGACTCTATCAGCTTCATCTGCACCATCATCTGCAATAGATTTATATTCATTCATTACAGTCATAACACCTGTAAATGTTTTATTATTAGTACCATCTTTCTTTTTATCAGCACATCTTACTCTCATCTGAACAAAATTCGTATCAGATGTCTTAATAGTAACAGTACCTTCAATAGTTCTTATACCGTTTTCTGTCTTCATCTCAAGTTTCTTGTCAGAAACAATGCCAACTACCGTAACTTTTGCATCTGCCTGTCTTAAATTAGTTTCCATAATTATCATTTCTCCTTTTAATATATTATTTATTTGTTAATTTATTATTTATTTTGAATCTGCGTTAGCTCTTCTAATTGCTTCTGCAAGAATCTCAATCTCACGTTCTTTCTTTTTAGCGGCTCTCTTTTCTCTACGCTTCTGCTCTTTAATCTTTCTATTTTTCTCAATAGCTTCAGCTTCAGCAGTATATTTTTTAGTCAATTCTTTAAACTTACAATGAGTCTTATAAGCTTTCATTCCTTGTCTGATGACCTTATTATAGACATTTGTTTCGCCAGAAATACCATACAATCTTTTCATAAGTTCTCTAGTAACACAAATTGAAATACCCACTTCAAGATTAAATTCATCATTTTCATCACAATAAGCAGTCTGTACACTACCATTTTCAAAGTATACAATAGTAGCAACAGGAACTTCTTTTTTGGTTACTGAATAATTGCCATTTTCATCTCGTTTCGTATCATCTACAAATACTTTCTTTTCATACTTAACATCAACATCTGTAATTTTAATCATATTGTCTTCCTTTTTCTTATCATTCAATTCAAATTTTATATATCCTTCATAATCGCTTCCATAACCATAAAGAGGATAAGAACAATCAATTATTGGATATGTAGTATCAGTTATAGTTAACGTACATTCTGCTGGAGTAAAAGATGTTACCAATTTTCCACTTTTACAATCAAACAAAGACACATTTTCAATAGTAGAAATTAAATTATTTTCAAATTCCATTATCATTTCCTTTCTTATATATTATTTACATGTTACGTTTTATATAATATCTTATGTCATTATTAATGTCAAGTTCTATTTCATTATCATATTTAATTATGGCAATTACACTATTGCAATCTGGACATCGTAATAATTTAGTACTGTAATACGATGCAGATTCATCCCACTCTTCAATCGTTTTGTGGGGGTTTATTTTCTTGCCACAATTTTTGCACTTCATATGTCATTTTAATTCTCCTTTCTATATAATTTATAAAGGACGAAATAGTAAAGACAGGAATTGAACCTATTCCAAGCATAAGCTTATGCACCTGATTTACACCACTTTACTACCACAATGAAGAGTCCTTATGAACACTAATGACTGTTCGCAGTACAGCCATTAACAGCCCGTGGGGGAATCGAACCCACCAATACTGGTTAGAAAGACCAGTGTCTTAACCATTTGACCAACGAGCCATATTCACATACCACTCTTAAAGGCACACAAACAATCTCCAAGCTGGATTAAGTGTTATGTGAGAATAGTCTACTTAACTAGTATTTCGACTACCGTTTTTTTGATTGTCTTCTTTTAAGAACGTATCCTTTGCTTTACTATCTTTTGAGTCCGAAGACTAGATAGACCATCTTTAAATCGGGGATGTGAGAGTCGAACTCACCGCAACTGCTTTATAAGAACAGCCCCATAACCGCTTGGGTAATCCCCAATATAATCTCCGCAAAGGGCTATGCTCCCTTCACCTATAGATTAAAAGTCTATTGCTCTGCTGAATGAGCTATGCGGAGTAAATAGGATGCATAATAAAAAACCAGACAAGTTCTTAGAATTGATTTTCATATTTAATTTACTGTAAGCATCCCTTAAAAATAAAAAAAGAATATAGTGAAGGGGAGGAAGAAACCCCCAATTGCAATACAAGGAATTGAACCTCGACCTCGGCTTGTGCCGAAATGCTATCCTTTACACCACATTGCATGTCGAACATATCTACCCTTTGAAGTTGCATGACGGTTAGCTATTCCGTCCCCACCGCTCAAGCACTATGTAATCTTACCCTTACTTCTATCTATCAATATGTCCGTCTATGTCATATGCATCTAACATAGAGTCTGAGTGACAGGATTTGCACCTGCAACCACATGAACCCAAATCATGCATGCTACTATTGCACCACACCCAGAAATTTAATGGACAGAGATGGAGTCGAACCACCCGAATCCGAAGATAACAGATTTACAGTCTGCCCCGCTCCCACTTACGGTATATCTGTCCATAATTTTAGTTTATTATTTGTGGCTGTCACGGTTGCTTCACTCATGGTTCATACAGTTAGACCTAGGAATTTTTAATAACTATTTTGAGTTATCCGCTACTATTTAAAGGCTCATCGCAGCTATAGATTTGATGGATATTCTATCCCCTGACCACAAATACAGGACACAAAGTATACATTTTACCAGAATGTGCTTGAATAAATTGCTGTAAGTGTCCCAATGTTTAATTAATAGATATTAGTACAGAAGAAAATTCCTTCTATATCTTTAAAAATTTCTTTTGCAATTGTCTCGCATAATGTTGAGCAATTGCCGTAGAAATCAGAGAGGTTGTCTTCAAAATACTGAATTACTTCTTTCTTAAAAATTACATATGTAAAATCTCCAAAAGGAGTAGAAATTGTTTTAACTTCTCTAACGTGACCATTTCCAAAATTAAATAAAATTTCTATCGCTGCTTCTGCATTTTTAATAACTGCTTTATATCCTTCTAAAAATTTATTTGTTTTTTCGTTCGAAGGAATAACAGTAACTTTAAGTTCAACACTACCAAAAGATACTGTATCTGGAAGTAAAAATGACAAAGCTTCACTCTTATTGCTACTGGTACAATATAATTTTACTTCCATTTCATCTTCATCATAAATAACTAAAATATCATTATCCTCATCAAATAAAGCATTAAGCTTTTTGTAATACAATACCCACGGAGGGGACATATTTAATTTTGCCATATTCTATATTCTCCTTTTAATTTAAATAATTTAATTATTGTAAAAATGGAAAGTCTTGGAATCGAACCAAGTCCTTTGGATTTTCAGTCCAACGAGCAGATACCAATCACACCCACTTTCCATACAGGACACATTATAAAAACACATATCTTGGCACGAATTTTTATTTTATTTTGCTGTAAGTGTCCCATATATTATGTTTTAAAACACAGTTTCCTAACTCATGAAAAGGAACTAAATCAAATGTTCTCTTTTCTTTACAACCTTCACTGTAAGGTTCAATTGAATACACCCAGTGGGACTCGAACCCACACGCTCTTAAAGCAGAGGATTTTCTTACCACACTATGTCACCATAGCCTTAGAAAATAGGCGCTTCATCCATTCAGAAGTCATTAAGGTACATACGTGATACCACCTATATTAAGTTGTAGTCTGGACTATGTTTTTACCATATCATTACTGACTTAGGTAGATGGTATATAGTCTCTACACATTTATAAATAAAGGCTGTTTCTCGAATTCCATTTAACTACTGCCCTGCCGTTACGCTAAGCCTACATCTGTCAACAGTTCGTCCAAGTCCCGTTCCGGAGATGTAAGGTCCGTAGCACCTTTATTTAATTTAGCTCGGCGTTCTCTTAGCCATTCGCCGAATTAGCCATCTTCACTTATATCGTTTCCAATATAAGGCTCTCTTTTTATGTCTGCTAAGACGAAAGTCCTCATCGTATACCAATTCCGACATGGGTGCTTATTATTATAAATACCGTAGACAATGATTCGAACATTGCAAAAGTTCGTCACTTAACCACTCTGTACACAAGTGTGCATTACCATTCTGCCACTACAGTAATTAATTATTATTCAGTTTTTTCAGTTTCTTTAATATTTACAATTGGAGTAGACGCTCCTTCAATATAAGGAAGTTCTCCATTCCATTTGTCATATTTTGCTTTTTCAATTAACTTATCAGTAAGTGATTCTGCAATCTTCTTATTTGCTTCCGCTTCGGCATTTGCCTTAATTAATTCTGCATCAGCCTTACCTTGTGCTTCAATCTTTGCTTTTTCTGCATTGATTTGTGCAACTTCCTTTTCTTTTTCTGCATCAACTTTTGCTGTTTGTTTCTGAATCTTTGCTAATTCAAGTTCCTGTTGTGCGTTGACCTTTTTCTGAATTGCTTCCTGAGTCTCAGGGTCAGTTGAAATATTTGTGAAATTTACAGTATCAATTACAATTCCATATTTATCAAACTTTTCTTTTAAGTAAGTATCAAGAGCTTCATTAAGTTCCTGTCTTTTATCACCAAATACATCAGTAACTGGATACTTAGCAGTAACTTCCTGTGTCCAAGCAATCATTTTAGGCTTAATAAAGATATCTTTAACCTCTTTACCAGATGCACCTTTGAATTGTGTAAATACATCAGTCACACGATTAATATCATATTTGTAAGAAAATTCCAAATCTACAGTAAGTGATTTTCCATCAGCAGTTGGTGTAGAAAAGCTTTCATCTTCTTTAGAATCACCTTTGCTATCTGATGTAAGATAACTCTGCTCAATTCCGATTGAGTATAATGTTACATTTTTAGTAGGTGCTACAATATGCCAACCTTGGTTAAGTGTTTCACCTGTAACACCACCAGACATGTTATAAACAACACCGACATATCCAGCAGGGACTCTTTCTGTACAAGCAAATCCGCAAATAATCACAAGTACAATCACAACACCAGTTACAATACTTCCTACAACACCTTTCAATCCTTTTCCTCCTCATCATCATTTGTAATATTAAATTTTGTTTCTTCTATAATTCCTAAAATCACTTTTCCAATTAATGGAAACAATGAATTTATACTAAACCATAAAATAACTCCGCATAAAATTACCAATAACACAAATACTGGGTTCATTTTTTACCTCCATATTATTTTTAAACGGCACAGAGAGGATTCGAACCTCCAGCCCCTTTAAGAGCAACGGTTTTCAAGACCGACCCTCCTCCCCTCTAAGGTACTGCGCCATAAACGGACAAGGTAGGTTTCGAACCTACAACATCACGGTTAACAGCCGTGCGCTCTGCCGTTGAGCTACATGTCCAGATGCCGAGTATACGGCAGAACAATGCTTGCATTATTCTCTTTGAATTGCGAAAAATTTTTACTTCCTTCCGCTCACATTTTCCAATAATGTAATTCTTGTAATATTGCAGTACAAGGTCACAATCATGACCTCACGACCTTACTAGTCGATTTTTATTCCTATAATATAGGGTAAAAATATTATTAATTATCCTATATTATAGGAGCGTCCTTGTCGGACAATATATTATTCAACAGTTACAGGCTCATACCTATCACTGAGAATAGTCTTAAGCATAAATTCTACAGGATTCATACCAATAGAACCAATAAGATTCTTAAAAGTTCCAGCACTCTGTCCACTTACTAAAACTACGCCTTTACGACTCGCATCAGCATGAAAAGTATCATGTCTTGAATCGACTTGCCAGAATACAACAGTTGGAATTTCATATCCATATTGAGCAAATCTTGCTCTCATTTCCTCATAAAAACTCCAGTTCTGACCACCACACCAATCAAATTCCATATCGGAAATAATGATTAATGATTTAGGCATTTCATTAACAGGAACATGGTTCTTAATAGCAGTATTAAGAATAAGTTCAAAAGCAGCTGCGCAATTTGTTGAACCAGACCAATTATTATAATCAATATTAGAAAGAATCTGTTTTAATGTCTTACCTTTAATTGTCTGATAAGAAGGTCTAGAACTAAAATTCATCCAAAGTCCTGAATAAGCTCCAACATTTCTCTGTGCAAAATAAATTGCAAGGCTGACTGCTGTATCCATTGGTCTTCCATACATAGAACCAGAAGTATCTGCAATTACAATTGCGTTTGTACCTTCTTCAACATAATTAGGAAGTGCATCCCATTGTGCCTGAAGAATATTCTCTTCTGTTGAATTCAAATTAGAACCGCTATAATAATTCCCATAACCTAGACCTTTATACTTTTCAATGATATCGTAAGGATAAAGTGTAGCAGAATTAATCTTAATTTCTCCAGTTACAGCTTTCTGAGCAAATTGAGTAAATCTTTCCTCATCATGCTTTTTAAATGCATTTCTGTAAATCATCATTGCTCTGGAAGGTACTTCAGAATATTTAATCTTATCCCACTGGTTAGTGGACATAAGACCTTCTACTACACCAATGTGCTTTCTCATAGCTCTGACAATTCTTTTGAACTCAAATACAGAATATCCAAGTTTAAGAGCGGTTTTAATACCAAGCTGTTTGGTCTTTTCAGAAGAAGCATCAGCAGTCTTAATCCATTTAGCAAGAAGAGAAATTACATTACCTTTTTCAAGATTTATTTTATCTTCTTCAAACTGCTTTTTCATAGCAGACCACATATCATCTTCAAGTGGTGTACCAATCAATTCATACAGGTCATCATATCTTCCATATACACCAATCAAATCAAGATTAGGTCTGATACATTCAGGATGATGAAGAGCTGCATATTTAAGAATAATTCTAAATACTCTTCTTTCTCCAAGACCAGTTGTTTCCTTATCTCCTCTAATATCTCTCGCATAAAAAAGAATCTTTGTAGCAAGAAGAGGATTCTCTTTATAAGCTTCTTCGAACAGAGAAGTAATTCTATCTTCATTTGCTTTTCTCAAAGCACCGATTGTACCGAACAAATCAAGACAAGCAGTACCAGTAGTATTAAGTGCAATTGCACCATTCTCTGTTCTTGTCCATTTTGTTTCATTTTTAATAGCTTCTGCAAAATTCATAATCCTTTTACTCCTTTCATGATGCTTTTCATTTCATCGGAGGGATTCGAACCCTCATTTCCAGTTTTTTAGACTAGCGTCTTATCCTTTTGACTACATACGAGAGAATTGCTGTATGCATCACATTATTTACAGGATACTTTCTACTATTCCAGATTTAAAGTCTGATGTAAAATTATTTGCTGTATGTATCCCATAAGCTCCTCAGAAGGACTCGAACCTCCGACCTCTCCGTTATCAGCGGACTTGAATAATTGCTGTTTGTATCACATAAATGATACTTTAATAGCGCTCTATCCAACTGAGCTATGAGGAGCATATAACATTCATGGCGAGGCTCGAACTCACGACCTCCTGCTTGACCTATAAAACTAATGCTGTTAACATCACTAAAATGATGAATTCTAATTTGGCAGGTGCTCATCCCAACTGAGCTACATGAATGTTAATAATTATTTCAGGACATTTTTGTTGCTTTTTCTATCCCTAATAAAATGCTTGTAAGATTGCTGTAAATGTCCCTCTAACAGCCCCTAATGGTTACGCTCCATTTCACTCTGGGTCAAAGCCAGATACACTACTATTATGTTAAGGGGCTATTTCAATTCCGTTGTTTGACCCTTTCGGGAGGTACAACGGTAGACCTTGCAAAGTTTAAAAAATTTATGGAAGGTAACTGTTAAGCTCATTGCTTAACATGTACATAATATATCACATGTTGTGTTGTATGTCAACACCCTCTCAAAAATATTTTTTATCCTTATTAGAATTCAATACTATTATATAACTTCAATAGTAATACTATTCCCATTTAAATCAATTTCATCATTCTTATCTTTGATAAAAATATAATATATAGGGAATTCAAAAATAGTTGCATCAAAATCTTTTTCAATATACACTTCATAATCTTCATCATATAATTCTAAAGAAAAATGTGGTTTCCAAATTGAAAAACAATCCTCTCTTGTCCTGCAATTATAACTTTCTATCACAGCAACAAAATAACTATCTTCTCTCCAGTTCTCAGTTAACAAAAAATTAACTTGTTTATCTATCCATAAATTGATATCATTATGAAACTGTTCTTTTGAATATTTAACTAATTCATTTTCTATACCCACTATAATTAATCCTCCCTAAAATCCGAATATTTGTTCGATTGTTGTTGATAATCCTTATTATAAAACAAACGTTCGGAAAGTCAATAGGTTTAAAATATATTTATATGATATTTATATATATTATTTTCTTATTAATTATTAATTGAATGAGTACCCAGTTTACACTAGGTACTCACCAAACTTATCCATAAATACAGATGAAACAACTTTAAAATCATACTGTTTCTTTATTTCTTCAATACCAATTCCATATATATAATCCCTACCATTAATTCCTAATTCTTTACATCTGAAATTAATCATTTCAATTACACCACTCATTCTGATGTCATTCCCATTCATATATTCCAAAATACCCATATAATTAAAAATTCTAGCTAATCTTGATTGAGTTCTTCTCCTTAATACAGGTAAAGATTCAGTTCGTCTGACATTAGGATAATCTTTGATTATCCTTCCATTTTCAATTAGATTTACTTCTTTTTCCATATTTCGACTAATTGATTGATATTCAATTGTTTCATTAGATTGTTTGGCATATTCAATCAAAGTAGAAGAAACTTTTATTTCTCTACCATTGTATGCGGTAAAGATATTATCATGAAAATCTTCTATTTTAGCTAGAGCAATTTCCAGATAACCTCCTCCTCTTATTCCTTCAAACAATCCTAATAAACAAAAACTATCACTTGGATTTGGAAGTTGCTGACACCAATCTAATACTTGTTCTCTTGATACAACTTTTTTATCCATAGCTAATTTGTTCACAAATGATGCCATCATATCTCTTGTTATTTCAAGATAATGATTCTGATAATCATTTACTAAATTTTCTTGAATACACCATTGTGTATACATAGATAAATTACTATTCATTGTAGCAATCGTATCTAAAGACATAATAGCTAATGTCTTATACATGTTAATTATTTCATATGTAGTAAAGTTGCTTGCATCTTTATCAAGCTCTTCTTCAAAAGGTTCCGTTCTTTTAAATAAAGAACTAAAATAATAAGCAGAAACTGTTGTATAAGATTCTTTTTCCTTACGATATCTTTCTTTCAACTTTTGATTATACATATAGTCACATCCTTTCCAGTTGAATAATAGCAGATATCATTCCTTTACGAGGTATTTTTGTAGCGAATATCTTTAAATCAATTTCATTTATTCTATTTAATAAATTAAAAGTACGTTCGGGATTATAATCAGCGATTGATACATTATCAAAAGTATAGAATATAACCATTAATTCAGCAAAACTATAATCCTTATCCAATAAACTTGGATATGTCTCTGTTAATTTATTGGACTTATCTCTTATTTCACTTTCTACTTCAATGATTCTTCTAATAGATTTGTCTACTCCTTGTCCTTTAAAATAAAAATATTTAATTATAGCAGCTAATTCTCCATAATTAATACTTCCATTATTTCTTGCTATCTTATTTTTAAGATTAAACATTACATCTCTGTTTAGTCTTTCAACAACAAGATTCTCAGGAGCATTCATATTCATAGAATCAGAATCAATCTTTTTCATTTTGGTTTTCTGGTCTTCCTGATAAATAAATTGCTTTACTTTATCTTCAGAAAACATAATAATCCTTAATTCCATCGGATAATTAAAATCAGGATTTTTGTCTTTTAATTGCCCCATTGCAATATATCTATGATACCCATCTGATATATCAAAATGGTCAAGGGTTTTAATACTTAATACACATTTTGAATCATCATAAGAAAAATCAGCAGTTTCTGGCATATTAAGAGTAATAGTATTAGGAATATAATTCCCATTATCCATACTCTCTGTAATCTTATTTATAGCATCTTTATTTAAAGTAATCTTATAATAACTTCTCTCTCCTTTAACAACCTTTTGTAAAGTTCTTTGAGCATTTGCGTTATAATTAATTAATTGTGCTCTGCGAAGTTTCATAATAAAATCAACATCAACAGAACCTATCCATTGGTCGGCAGTTACAGGGACACATTTAATTTCAATTGGAAATTTAATCGTTTCTTCGTGATATTTAGATTTAGAATAACCTTCAATTTCAATTGGAGTAAAATACTTATTTGTGTTTTTCTTTTCTAATTCTTTATCCAAACAATTGCATAAAGCGAACAGTATAAATTCATTTGCATCTTCTAGATTAATTCTCCCTGTTAATAAATCCATAGTCATACCAGTTGGAATATTAAAAGAAGTCTGCATTGCATAAAGAGTATTGTTTGATTTCTCTTTATCAAACAATACTCTCTCACATAATGGTCTTATTTTATTTGCTAATTCTTCTTTGGTTCTAATCATGGTATTATCCTCCTTGTAGTAAGGATATCACATAAATTAAAATCTGTCTAGTTTATTTTATATTTTATTTACTTATCAAAATAATCATTATTCATTTTCATCTTCATTATAAATCTGTTCTATATCTTCTCCTAATTCGTCTGTTGTAATTCGAATCGGTTTCAAAGCAGCTGGCATGAATTCAACCTCATAGGCATATCTTGACACTTGCGCTCCAGTTACATCTTCCACCGTATACATTGTCCATTCATTAAGATAAATTAAATGTTTCTGATAGATATTTCTTTTACGGTCTACTTCGACAATTACGCTAATTTCGTTGTTACCCTCGTTCTCAATTGACATTTTGCCTGTCATCTGCATGATACATTTGTCAGTACGCATATTAAATACCGTCAATCGTCTTGTAACATTAAAATTGTCTGCCTGTTTGCTGATGTTATATGACACTCTTTCAGACTGTCTTATACCACAACCTGTAATAATTACTGTTATAATTATAAATAAAATAATTGAAAAATTTCTTTTCATCTTTTTATCTCCTTTAAATTCTTATCAATATTATAATGTTTTATTTCCTTCCAATTCATCTATTCTTGCCTGTAATGCGTCACACTTTTTTGCAAGTTCCTCACAATCTTTTGCCCACTCCTCAATATTATGAGATGCAAGCTCAAACCAACCTTGATTGACTTCATCAACAAATTTACTCCAATCCTCATTTATGTACCATGTAAAACCAGCCATAAGAAAAAAGCCTATTATCAATATAATTAATATTATGGTCATGTTCCGTCCCCTTTTCTAATTTCTTGTATTATTTCTACACAGTAACCAACCATTGTTATGATTAACATTGCACCAAATACAACTACAATGATGATAAGTGTTATCAATGTTACTGCCGTGGCAAAATCCATTAAGAACTTAATCATTCCTCGCTCCCTTCTGCTTCAATTACCGTTGGTGCATCTGCTACAATCTGTATTACTTCCTTCCAGTCATTTCTTTGTAAGTGGTCAAGGTCACTGTCTATAAATTCAGCCATCAGCTTATCTTTGTCTGTCAAATCACCATGCGGTTCTTTGACTTCTATGAGAGGACACCAGTCTGGTCTTGGCATTCCATAAGGTGCGCCGACTGTGCGGTGACCTTCAGCTGCTGTGCAGTACATCGGATATTCTACGTGAAATAGTTTGCATTGTCCGCACTTCTGTGGCATCTTCATGCCTTTGATAAGTATGCTCATTCCGTTCCCTCCGCTTCGATGATTGTGTCAGCTTGTGTTATAAATCGTCTAATCGTAGAAATCCATGCGCTATCCGCATCATCGTCTCCATTGCCATGACGGAATTTCGATTTGAGTTCATCAGCATCAATCAGCCGTCCGTGTGGTGTGGGGACTTCGGTGATTGGGCAAAAGTCAGCAACTTTGTTGTAACTTTCATCCATATCAAAATGCTGTTGCAATAATTCGCACCACGCATATGCAAAGTAGCTTGGGTTGCAACAAAAAGGACACTCGTTGCACACCTTTGGCATATCCATGTCAATCAATACGCTCATTCCTCGCTCCCCTCTCCTTTTGCTAGCCAATCAACAAGCACTTCCTCAATGCCACTAAGGTCAAAACAATCGGCTCTTGCTGGACAGTCTGCACACCATGACACTCTGCAAAAAACTCTTGCAAGTTGTTCATTCGTCATTTCTGTCAATTTTTTCAAAAATTTTTCTCTGTTCGTCATGTCTCTCCCTCCGCTTCGATTACTGTAAATGCATCATCTAAATCATCAGCATCTATAATCAAACGATTTGTCCATATATTTTCATATTTCTGATTTGATAATTTATCTGCATCAATCAATCTGCCGTGTGGTGTCTTTACTTCGATGAGCGGACAGTTTGGATGCCTGAATTTCCGTCCGTTAAGATAAAGCCTGCACCTTGCGTGGCACTCGGTACAGTTCTTCGGCATCTCCATACCCTTTATTAATACACTCATTTTGTCACCTCTCATTCCCCGTGTATACCTCTCATATATGACAGCATTTGTTTAAAATTCCTTGCCTGTTGCTCATTGAACCAAATAGCCACATCATAATTTCTCTCAAGGATTCGGATGTATCTGATGAGTTCGTCCTTGTTCCAAGCCTTGAGGGTATTGTCGGAATACTTCTTCTGTGTCGGAAGTCCGACCGTTGACATATCAATCATTCCGTCACCTCTTTTGTCATCTTTGCGTTAGCGTTGTTTCTAGTACAGTACGCATTGCCATAGCTTTCTTCGTAGCAACAACATTTCTTACCCATGCATGGCATAAATGTCTCGTTGTAATAAAATTCGCCTTGCACCGTCAGTGATGACCTCATCTCTCCGTGGATTCTGTACGGACAAGGTTTTAATTCTTCGTTCATTCTGTCACCTATTTATATGATTCATTTTTGTCGGTCGCAAAGTTACTAAATAACTGCATTGCCTACACTCTCCTGACAGCTCGCACTCTCCACCAAATTTACATCTCCATTTGGAATATTCGAGATGCTTCCATCCGAAAAGGCACTCTTTAGGTGTCCTTGGCAAGTCATCAACTATCAATCTCATTCCGTCACCGCCCTTTGATTCCACGCTTGTATAACTTGTTCTTGTGCTTTTTCAACATCAAAAAAATTAACAAAGCCATTAATTTTTAATCTTACTATTTTAAAAGTTCCACAATTTGTACAATGTACTGAAAAATCAACATGGTCTTCTCCACCACCCATTTTTGTAACTTCTACTTCTGTTCTTGGAATTTCTCCACAAAAAGGACATCTTTTTAATTCATTCATTCCGTTACCTCCTTGTAAGGTTCAAAACGTGCCCATGCAATAACATAAGGAAAGCCATGTGTATCCCAATCAAAATGTGGTTTATCAACCCAATTATCTTTATCTACAAATTTGCAGACATGATACTTACCAAAATATCGTACTGTCGTTTTGCAAAGCACACATTCACCAATTTGTGGCAGTCCCTGTTCAACTGGAATCCAATGCAGTTCAGCATCTGCTTTACCTTGTTTATACCCACGTTCATACGCATCATCTTTATCCCTCTGATACGCCCTATTCGTTTCTAATGTCTCATTTAACATTACTATTCCGTCACCTCGTCTTGATAGTCCACAATAATTTGGTCAATATGGTCAAGAAATATTTTGAATTCTCTTGGTGATAACTCATTAAGAGCCTTATCCATCAATTCCTCAAATTCTGATTCAAATTCATAAATACTCATTCCGTTACTCCTATTAAAATCATTACTGTTGCCGCAAATGCAATTGCTCCAAAAAACCAAGCAAGAAAAAAACTTACTGACCAATCATCTAAATCATGCGTAATTATCAATGAAAAGAAAAACGTTCCAAATACATATGCGCCAAATGCTATGGTAAAAAGCCCAATCCTTGCAAACAATTCTTGTTCACTCATTCCGTCCCCTCTCCTTCACGCTTCTGCATTATATACTCTCTGCACTCCGTTACTGGCTCATTCCCCTTGAAATGTGCCCAACTTACCATTGTCCAGTGTTTGCTTAATGCGTCCCTTACAAGTTGCGCCCTAAAACAATCTTTTGGGCAATCATCTGTACAATCGATACAATGTGCGTAATCATGGTTCATTTGTTTTTCTCCTTTGGTTATATATATTTATTCATTGTCTAACTCTTCATTACAAAATTCATCAAACCAATAATTGATGTCATCCATCAAGCAACTTCCATCACATTCGCAATCATCATAATAGACTAATTCTTCTAGCATATTTAAAACATAGATTGTTTCGTTTTGCTTTTGTAATAAATTCCATGTTGCTTTTAAAAGTGTTTTTGCTCTATCTAATGCTTCAATATATGTATCAATATTCTTTTCTCTTGCTCTCATTTCCTCTATCATGTTGTCACCTCTCTCCTCTCTGCAAGACTGCAAAAGTCATGTTCCGCATCATAAAATGTCTGTTCTAAATCGCATCTCTCAATCGGCATACTATCCATACACTTGTGTGTCCAATGATGCTTGCAGTCCTTACATCGTATTATCTGAGGCTCTTTTAATGCTTCAATCGCCATTACAATCGCTTGTCTAAAAGCATCAAAAGCTACTTTGCTTGTACGGGGTGGATTTAGATGACGTAAAACATTTATTGCGTTTTCATTGGTCATTTATTTCACCTCCGTTATAACTGCCGCAGAATGGGCAGTAATCATATATCGGTTTGCCCATGCATGTCTGCATATACGGCACATTCCTACATACAGAGCATGTATATCCTGTCCATGTTGTTTCGTTCTTTATCCACTTCCCTCTCTTTGGTTGTGCTGGCAGTAACTGTTTGATTCTGTCTATCGCCTTTTCTAATTCCGCATTGCTCTCTTCAAACAATACTGTAACTTCGCCCGTCTCCTTGTTGATTTTCTTTGCATATGTGATGCCAAACTCTACCGCATCAATCGCTTGTTGTCTTGAAATCAAATCATTATTATCACATCTTTTACATGCATCGCTTACAAAAAAGAAATCAACAAGTTCAACATTTTCTTCACCTTCCCACCAATCTATTTGCCATACAAAATTATTAGTAGAACCAATTTCTCCATCTACAAGAAGTAGTTCGTTACAAATCTTTCCATCAATTGAAATAACAGCAATTATATCATCAATAACAGGTATATGTTTTTCTATATAATTACCAATAACATCATATGGATTTTCATTTTTATTTACTTTTATAAGTGACATTTTAATACCTCGTATAATTATTTCCATGATGTGGGATTTTATTATCTAAACGTCTGCTACTTTCCTTCACGTAACGTGCCATTCCAATATATGTGTGTCTGGAAACATATAAAGTATTATTTAATTTAACATATACAGCATATCCTTTACGACAAGCACCATCAGATTCTTCCCAAACGCCATATCGCTTTAACCATTTCTTTGCAATACGTTTCTTTTTATGTTTTCGTTTTGGGTCTCCAACTTCATGTTCCCACTTAACAATAACTTTAGTTCCATAAAATAGTTCTATTGGTATATTAATCATATATTATATTCCTTTTAAATAGTATTATGATAATAAGTTAATACAGGATTAGAATTACACTCAAACATATATTTTCTAAGTCTTATAATTTCATCTTCATAATTTTTATTTCTTTTTTTAAGTGCTTCAATCTCTTCTTTTAGATTATTATTTTCATCAATTAATTGGCTTATCTTTTCATTCTTTTTACCAGTTACAATCTTATCTTTTATTTCTTTTATATCTTTATTATTTTTTGTGCCAAGACAAGCAATTGCTGTTAACAAATTCTCTTCAATATCACTTAGTTTTAATTTAATCATAGTATTATTAGTATTATTATTATTATTAATATTTACATTTAGTTCTCTTTCAATCTGTTCAACCGTTATTTTTATTGCTTCTTTTGTTTCATATTCAATTTTTATCACAGCTAAGAACATCATAATGATATTAGCAATAATTATTACTATATTTAAATTCATTTGTCTACCCCTATATATTATATTCATATTAATATTAATAGTCAACATTTTATATCGGTTATTTTACAATCAATCCTTTTAACAAAAATCTTCTGGTTTAATAACTTCAGGATAATCATCTGGATTGTAATTCTGCATCCAATCAACTAAAACTTCTTTAGCTTCCTCTTCATCAAACCAAAACTCTTCCATTAAATAAGGAACAGCACCATACATATTAGTCTGTCCAGTTCTTCTCAGCCATTCAAGATATAGCCATGTTTTTTTTGTAGTCATAATACTTTCCTTTCGATTGATTTATTAATTATATCATTTACTTTAACATACTATCAACTATTGTATTAACATCTTTACCATCTGCTTTACCTTTTACTTTAGGCATAAGATTTTTCATAATTTTACCCTTATCTTTTTTAGTCGGATTATCAATACCTAATTCTTTAATAACCCCATTGATAATTCCTTGAATAGCCTCTTTACTCATTTGCTTTGGAGCAAACTGTTCATAAAGATTTTCTCTAGTCAGCATAAATCCCATAATATCTGTTCTTTCAACAGGACAGGATTCAATTGTTTCCTGTACTTGTTTAATTTCTTTAAGAATAACTGAATTCTCTTCTGCTTCGGTCAGTTCTTTTCTTTTGTCTTTTGCTGCTTTCTGCAATGCCTGAAGTAACATAGAAAGAGATTCTTTTGTTTCTTTATCATGCGCTTTAAGTGCTTCAATCATTTTGGTTTTAACCAGTTCTGTTTTTGTCATTTGTTTTATCTCCTTTTAAATTAAAAATCAAATATTTTATTCCATCCATAATTAGGGTTAATATTATCAGTGTAATTAATATTAATAGTTCTATCATCAAGTCCTACAAATTCATATCCTTCATTCTTATTTGCAATAATTTTATTAATATTAATCTGAACTCCGTATCTATCACCACAAATAACACTACGTATTTCTCTATTTCCATCATCGGTTGGAGCTACATACCTTACTCTATATTGTGTTGTAAAAACTGCCATTTTATTTAATTCCTTTTAAATTCAATCTTTTTCAATTTCAATATAAGCAAACAGACAAGGATATTTGCCTGTTGTATTGAGTATTTGTTCTATCGTTTCTGATTTATAAGACCCCTCAATAGATTTTCTAGCTTCATCTTTAGTAACCAATTCTCTTGTTGCGTCAGCTTCTTTCCATGTTCTAAAATATTTCATTTATTTGGTCTCCTTTTTGTTTAATTAATAAATATCTTCAAGACTACTGATTGCATCATTTATGTAATCATTAATATCATTTTCTTTTGATTCTTTTTCGTCTTCATACTCTTCATCATCTTTATCCATATTATTTATTTCTTCTAAAACTTCAATAGCTTCTTCTAATTTATCAACAGCTTCCTGTAAATTATCAATTGCTTCACTTGATTCTTCTCCTCTCATTGAATACTGAAGATTCTCAGGCATATTGTCATAAGCATCTTCTTCTTCCCAAAGAATATCCTCTATCTCATCTCTGGCTGATTCAATAATATCATAACCAGCATTCTCCAAAGTACTAATAACAGCTGCGATTCTTTTCCTTCTTGATTTGTTCATTTTTGTTTACCTTTCTTTTTTATATTATATATTATTTATACTACACAAAATATTAATATTAATTATCTAAAAACTTTGACATGATATCAGAAGCTTTCTTTCTATCTGCATCTTGATTACCACGAATATACAATTCTGTTGTTTTAGGGTTACTATGTCCCATCTGGTCTTGAACAAATTTGATATCTCTTGTTTCATTATACAAATGAGTACCAAAAGTTGCTCTAAGTTTATGAGGAGTAATATGTTTCCCTTCAATATCTGCTGTATATTTTTTTACCAAGTTAGAAATAGCACATTGAGATAATCTGGTTCTATTCTTGGAAATAAACAGAGCTTCTTCGTTTCTTCCTTTTAATAATTCATTTCTTTTATTAATCCATAATTGTAATGCATTAATAGTTTTATCAGGTAAAATATATTTATGAATTTTACTTCCTTTATCCATTACAATTAAAGTTGAATCATTCCAATTAATATTATTTAAATCTAATTTAAATAAAGCGGAACATCTAATTCCAGTTGATAAAAACAATAATAATATCGCAACGTCTCTTTCTTTCCACTTTTCTTGTATTGTTTTAGCCTGTGAAGAACCTATACCATATCTGATATTAACAAAAGTTTCTTCAACTTCCTCTTTTGTTAAAAAAGCTTTTTCTCTTTTTTGTTTGGTTTTAATCGATTCAATGTTTTTAGGAGCACTAATTTTTTCCATAGGGTTGTTATTTGTTTTTCCACTATATAAAAGATATTCACCATATCTTTTTAAAGCAAAATAAGCACAACGCTGATATCCATTTGTTTTGTTTTTTAAACTTGCAAGATAAGAGGTATAATCATCAAAATCAATAAATTCTTTTTTAGTTGCATTTAAAAATTTAATAACATGAATTAGATAATTATAATTAGTAGTTAATGCCCCTTTATTAGATAAATAATTAATATATCCTGTTAAATTAGGATATTCTTCAAGTTTATTATTAATCATGCGCTCTATATTATTTTCATAATTCTGAATTCCGTTCATGCTAACCTCCTTATAATCAATTACCAATAAAATTACCATTATTATCAAAAGCTTTTACAATTCCACAATTATCTAATTCCCAATCAATTTTATTAATTCCTTTACCATAAGCAATATCTTCCATATTAATTGGTTTTAAACTTTTTAAACAATTAGAAGTATTAAACTTATTATAATATTCTTTTTGAATTGGTTGCGTTAACTCTAAATATTCTTCTTCTGTTATTGCATACCATTTACTCCAATAATAATTTGAATGTAATTGTTTATCAGATATACAATGCTGTGTTTTATAATTGAAAAATTGTAGATTGCCAAATCTAATAAGATATTGCTTCTTTATAAGAGGGAAATAATCAAATTCTGTTCCAGAAGTACCAAGTAAATATAGCTGATAAGGACGCATATTTTTAAGATAAATTCTTTGATTTAAATTATTATCAATTCCATAATCGTCTAAATAAACATCAGATATTATTGTTTCACCTTTTATATCAATAATACTATCATCCCAAAAATTTTCAGCTATACACCATTTTCTTTTCTCTTTAAGAGCAATTGATTTATTACGGTTAAGACTTTCAATTATTCTTTTATCTTCTGCATATTGCATTGGACGATTGGTATTTGTATAACACCATCTTTTTAATCCATATTTATCCATTCCTTCAAAAACTTCTCTGCCACTTTTAGTTTCAATATAAATTTGTTTGTCTTTATAATATCCATAAAACCATACTGGTCTATTATGCTCAATAGCATACTGTTTATTCTTATTACGATTATTAGCTTCCTGCTTCCATACTTTATTTCCCTCTCTGTAAGTCATTATTAGGAATACAAAATATCCTATTAATAGAGAAAAGAATCCACCAACCATAAGTTATCCTCCATAAATCTATAAATTATATATTATTTACCTTCTATTTTATTATACTATTTATATCTGTTAAATACAACCATTATAAATACAATTAATTTCATTCAATTTCCAACTGCAAATCATATCCAAGATAACTCCAATTCCACATCTTACCGAATCTTCTACATTCATTATATGTTCCTTCAAACATTATATGTTTATTATTATCATTATCTAAATAAAATACTTTATCATCAATTTCATCTGTATCAATTTGAGGAATAATTCCTTTAATAATACAGAAATCATAAAACCCAATAAAATCTTCACATATATATCCATCATGAACCCAATCATTAAAAGTCACTTTTTCTTTGGAAATATGTATCCATTTTGCTGTTTCTTCTTTAAAATCTTTTTCATATATTTTATACCATTCTTCAAGCGTCCATCTAGGAACAACTAAATATGTTGCGTTGTCTTTGTCGCATTCTTTTTCTGTAAATAAACCAGTATCATCGGCATAAACGGTAATAACCATCATTTCATTTCTCTTGTCTTCCATTTTTAAATCTCCTTTTTAAGTATTATTTTTTGTTTAGTTATTTTCTATTTCTCTCAGCTTTTTATAATATTTTTCATAATCATCTTGACACCAATATCCTTTAAAGAATCCTTGATTAGGGTCTCCATAACTTCTACCTTTGCATTCTTCGTAAGTTTCATTATAAGAAGCAGATACAAGTTTTAAAGGATATTTAAGTTTATCAATATCTTCATCATAACAGCCAATATCAATACCTTTACAACGATTATTTTGTAAATCTGTATTTCCGTACTTTAAAATTTCTTCCATTGTTGCTGGATAATGGTCACAATCATAAATCATACCATCACAATGATTCCAATATGCAAGAATACCATACAGGTCTGCTTCATGGTCTGTATCATAAAAAACATATCCGTAATCAACATATTTATCTTTAATGAATCCACCACCAAACTCTTTAGGGATAAGAATTTTATAAGAATCACCATCTGTTAAATTACTTCTCTTGGTTTTACGGTCTGCTCTTGTCCAACTAAAACTACCCATTATTATTTCCTCCTATTAATAATATTCATAATACTCAATTTCTTTTGTTCTCCACTTGTCAAAAGACAAATCAAGACCAAGTTCTTTACACACATTCTGTAATAATTCCTTATCTTTATAATCTAATTCAACTATTTCTATTCCACATTCATAATTATCCCAGTATTTTTTATTACACCATAATTCAGAACTAATTTTGCTCCAGTTATCTATGCCAATATCATATCCAAATAAAGTGTTAAGCTGTGCCATTTCATCTATATCACGAATATCAAATCCTTCCATGAGATGCTTGATATAAAATCCAGTTGCCTTTTCATGGTTATCAATATCTTTTTCATCGAAAATTTCATTACCTACCAGAATATCAATTGCTTCTTCTCTTGTAATAGTATTCATATATTATCTCCTTTTTATATATTAATACAAATATACTATAGTTTCATAGTTATCTATTCCAATACACTCTTTAAAATGACATATAAAAAATAATTCTTCTATACTTTTAATATTTTCTACAGTATAATTAGTATTATTTTTTATATCTTTTTTATCTTTTCCAGAATCAAATTCATTTAATAAATGTGCATTGCAATTAGCATGAATAGCTTTCTGAATGGCTTCTTCATTTGTTTTTGCATCTACAAGAAATTGTATATCATTCAATTTATATGTAATCATTTTTAAATTCATCATATTTATTCCTCCTCTTCATAATCTCCCATCTGTTCAGAAAGTGCTTCCATTAACATCCACAACCATTTTGTATTTACATTGTCGGGGTTATATGTTTTATTCACAATTGTTTCCATCAATACCTGTCCGAATGTGACAGCTTCTTCTCTTGTAAGTCTCAAATCAATATATTCTTTATGCATTCTTTCCTCCTTTAAATAATAATCACACCCATATATTTGCCACTGGTTATATCTTTAGGCATTACATAATTATCTTCTCCAGTTCCAAACCAAATTGCTCTTGTTATCTTATTCTTTTTAATTTCTTTTTTAAGCTGTTCCCAATCAATTGCTTCAGCAAAAACAAAATCAGCATTCATTCCATGACCATTTGGGTCTCCGTCTATTGAATGAGTAAGAACTAAATCAAATTTAGTTTTATCATCATAAATATAAAGTAATCTATAAACGCCTTTACAATAATTTCTCTTTGCTTTTCTTGCCATTATTTATTTACCTCTTTTTATTAATCAAATTTATATTGTAAATAATTATTAATTTTTTCTTGAACAATATTAGATTCAGGACTAACACCACATACGGTCAACCAACTTTCTGCCATTTCTGCTCTGCCATAATAGTATCTGTAATTAGGATTATTATCCAAATCATCAAACTCATCATCTGTTTCACATTCTGTTTCTCTATCTAAACAGAAAGCTTTTGAACTAGCATACATATCAATCATATTCATCATTGCATTATATGAAATTTTAAACTCTAATCCTTTATTAAACATATTGTTTTACCTCCTTATTAACAAAAACTTTTCTTTTCAATGATTGCTTCTTTAGCTCTATTTGTAAGTTTAATCTCTGCCATTCGTGATGCTCTTGCTGTCCTATATTTACCAAAAGGTTTCACATCCCAACCAGAAGATTTTCTTTCAGCAGTATAATAAATACTATAAGGAGTATATTTATATGCATTAGGAAAATCCTGCGCATTAGGGTCAACGATAACAACAATACCAAGCATATCTTTTTTAGAAATTCCAAGATGTTCTTCAATCTTTTTTAATGAATATTCCACATCTCTATAATTAAGAATTCTTTCTCTACATTTTCCGTTTGCCTTTTTGAACATCTCTTCAAGTTTAACTCTGTTGCTTTCTTTAAAAATCATATCTTACCTCCATAAAACTATTATCTATTTTTGTATTAATTTTTTATATCCCACCAATATTCAGATAATACATAATCATTTTCGTTATCCATTACTCTTACCATAATAGCGTCATATGGAATATCAGTAAAATAATCTATATCAATATCACTTACATATTCTTTTGCATCAATAAATGTATTTAAACGTTCAACTGTTTGATAATAGCTTTCAAAACCACATCCATTAGTCCAATAATAAAAATCTACTCTGTATTTTGTTTCCATATTTCATTCTCCTTTTTTAATCTTCATAATCATCTTCATACCCACGGTCAACTTCATCATATTCACAATAGTCTTCATCATATAAGCTGTAATAATCTGGTAAGTTCGCTTCTACAATTTCAATTGCTTCTTCAATAGTAGGTGTCTGATTTTTTGAAAGACCAAATATATTCATTTTTATACCATATTCTTCTCTGTAGATAAAAATATCCCAAATAGGGTCATTGTTTTTCCCAAACTTTGTATCAACAATTTCAACCATAAAACCATAATCAGCTTCAAATGTTGTTGTTTTGATATCTCTTCTTCTTTTCATTTTTTACTTCCTTTCTTTCTTTCCCAAATATATTTATTTTTATAATAATGTTTATTATTATAAATATTCCAACATTCTTCATTGCTTATATTAATTGGATAAATCATATTGTCTGCAAATCCAGAACAACTACTATCTGTTTTCCTTCTCCGATTTTCATCAGCGCAAAGGCTTTCTGCTTTTTTTCTTGTAATTTGTTCAGCATCTGCTGGTACAAATTCTAATTCTTCTTCTGTATCTACATAAAACAAATTATATGTATTACCAAAATCTCTATAATAATGTACAAAATATTGTCTTTTCATTTTTATCTCCCTTTCTTTGTTTTATAATAAATTTAAATGATTTCGTTTATATTTCTTTTACAATTCTCCAAAAATTACTTAATGTTTCATTTCCATCATAAGCACCAAGAATATAATTATTCTTTTTTGCATATTCTTTAATCATATTCCCATCATTATTTAAATTGCTTAAATAATGAGCAACTAAATAATCCTTGTCATTATTATTATCATGATATAAATCATATCCTGTTGCTTCGTTTGTATAAATTAAACTATTTATTATTTCAATAGATTCTGCATAATCATTTTCATCAGCTAAATTTATTTCTTTGTCTTGCCAAAAATTAACAATCTGTTCTGCACAATATGAATGATTGTCATCTATATATATATTATTATCATATATAAGTATTGCTTCAGTTCTTGAAAAACTTAACCAATTATATTCTGGTGATTCAATGTCTAAAACAAACATATTATTCTCCTTTCACTTCTTTTGTAATGTCTTTCCAACCAAATGAATCACAGAAATAATATTTCGCTTCATCTTCATCGACAGTATGATTGATTTTAACAATATCACTTACACTCATTGAATGTCCTTTAAATCCAATTGGATGATTAACATTAAATTTTACAAAAAGACGTTCAAGTAAATTATAATCATCTTTTGTATCTTCAAATCCAGCCCATACTCTTTTATAAGGTTTAAAAGACCAATCAAGATTAAAATTTTCAATTCGTTCCCAATCCATAAAAGCGAATTTTTCTTTCGCTCTAACCTGATAAATTTCATAATAAGTATTTTTGATTTCCATTTTTTAAGCTCCTTTCTTCATTCGTTTCAGCATTGCATTTTTATACGGTTCAAATTCTTTTGCTTCATCAAATCCTTCAGCATCAAGAATTTGTTTCCTTTCTTCTTCTGTTAATATTTTATTTACTTTTATATCAGATGTAATTACCCAGATTCTGTTCCCTGTTTCCTTGAAGAAATAAAAACCATCTTTTGGGCATTTATCTACAAAACATTTCTTAGGAAGAAGATTAACTTCTTCATCGTAATTATTGTTTGCATTGTATTCAACCTCGCACCATACTCTCTTCCAATATTTAGAACGCTGAGATTTATAAGTTCCATCAAAAGACATAAGCCAAGGTGCAGAAGGAATAGTACCAATATGCCATCCACCTCTGCAAGCAAATCCTTTGGTAGGAATATATTCAGCATGAAGCCATTTATTTAATTCAGTTTCTTTTGTCTTGCCAATAAATAAAGGGAACAGTTTTCCTTCGGGATTCATTTCAAATAATTTATAACCAATTTCTGTTTTCATTATATACTCCTTTCATTATTGAGTACAATATTTATTTTATTTACTTTTTTAATTCTTTTACTTTCTTTCTGCACTCTTCAAGTTTAGAAACATTTTCATCATAACGGCTCTGAAGATATTCAAAATTCTTTATTGCTTCTTCAATCTTTTTTTGTGCTTTTTCCATATCTTTTTTATAATCTTTAATATATTCTTTTGTTAATTTAATTTCATTGCGTAGTTCATTATATTTATTTGTCTTTTTATCACCATATGTACGAGTACATTTCAGATAACCAACAAAATCAATTTTCTTATAATCTTTTTCCTTAATTGGTTTATATCCACCGTACAATCTTTTTTTCTTATCATAACCTTTACTAAATACTACGAGTCTGTCTGTTACTGGGTTCTCTACACACCAGCATCCACATTCGCCCCAATCAGAAATACAAATAACATATCCCATATTTTCAAGAATAGATTTGTATTTAGGTTCTTTTGTGGTTTTTGTAGAAATTGTTTTTAAAATCATTTCATTTGTTGTCATTTGTTTTTTCTCCTTTTTTAATTGTTGACAATATTTTATTTTTGTGTTACCCTTAGAGGGCGGCGGGCGGGTATAGATATAATAATATATATTATATACATATATAACTTGTATATTATTATTATATACTTATATATAATATATATTATTTATATTTATATATTGAAATTATAAGGTACTCTTTTATTTCTCTTTATTAATTATATTAATTACAAAATTATACATCGTTTCTTTTAATTCTAATTTCCAATTTGGATTATTAAAATCAATTTCATAATGTTCAAAGCAACTACAATCTGTATCCCAATAATCGGTTTCATCATCATATTTCATGAAATAAATTGCTGAATAATTATCTCCGTCTTGTAAGCAAAGATTATATTCAGCACCATAATCCCCAGCCCATACCATAGCCATGCCCCATTCATCAATTGTTTCGCAGTTTTTATAACTGTCATCCATATTTAATTCAAATTCAAAATTGTTCATTTACATTACTCCTTTTTAGTGCTTATACATAACAACAACTCTTTTGTTTCCTTTAGGGCAAACCTTACACATTGCACAAGTTATTCCTGTTTTATTTCCCTGTTTGTTAATTTTAGGGCAGTGGAAATAATCTTTAAAATCGGGATTAGGATTTTTCCCATTTTCAATATAAGCAAGTCTATGATTTCTGGGATTTGATTCCCTTAATTTATCACAGCATGAAATCCATACAATGAAATTATCAGGAACAATTCCTTCATCTTCTGCTCTATCAAGATATTCTTCTGCTTCTGTATAGCAATAGAATTGAGTATCTTTATGTCTTGCGATAAATTCACACATTCTTTTAAAGTGGTCATAGTCAATAAATTCTCCACTTACATGAGGACGAAAACAAGATACAAAATTATATTTAAAAAAATCTTCCAACTCTTTAAAGAACTGGTCTCTGTTACCACGAAGCAATAGTGTATTATCAATATATGCAGGAATTACTCCACGATGATTTCTCTTGGAATAATTTCTTGCATAACAAATCTTTTCACAGTTTACACAGTGATGACCGCAAGTTCCTTCAACATCTGTGATTACTGTTCCATCTTTCTTGACCAGACTTGTGCTTCCTGCAAGAGTACTGTAATGATAAATTCCTTTACCCATTTCACTGTTACCATCAATGACATGAATATGAGTTGTTTCATCAAGGTAACCAGTGTACATGGGAAGTTTGTTCTCTGCGTTTGCATTTGCATTTTTGATGATTGCCATAGTCTTATCTCCTTTTCTTTCGTGAAATTTATATGGGTTTTTAATTACTTTTTGAATTAACAAAGAGGACTGGAATAAGTATCCAGCCCTCAAAATAACTTTTTTAATTTATGCGTTTTTTATTTTTCCTTTAATAATCAATACCATGTTCTTCGCAGTATTTTTTCATATGTTCTCCTACCCATTTATCATAAAACCAACTTACAACATCAGGTGTAAACCCTTTATCGCACATTTCTGTATAAGCATCTGTCTCGTCTACTCCGTCTTCCAAGTAGTCATCTAACATCTGACCAATTTCGCTCTTTACGTCAAATTGACCAGCATGTTCAAGAACTACATTTCCGTTATCGGTGAATGCAAATGAACAAAGAATTTCATCGCATTGTTCACTATCAGCAAATACCCTTGCTTCGGGGTCAAATTCTTTAAGCTGTCTAATAAGTTCTTTTACTTTCATTTAAACTTTCTCCGTATCTTTATTCCAATAATATATAGATATTGTTTCGTTTGTTGCCATTTCAACTACTTCAACTTTAATTACATCACAACCTCTAAATTCTTTTTTAATTTCTTCTTTAGTTACAGGAAAACAGGGATTGTAAAAAATATCATGTATAAAATCTTTTGCCTCGTAATCAAATTCAAGTAAATCATATGTTTCTCTCCAAACAAATTTATTTTCTTTTTTATAAAGAAAATCGATTCTATAATTACTATCTTTCCATATATCCCAAAGCTGTTTATTCATTTAACTTGCCCTCCTACATGTAATCATGATTCTATTTACTTCACCAATTGATTCTGCCTTTCTTATATTCTCTTCGACATTATCAAATATCCGTAAATAACCAAGGTCATATGCGGCTTTAATTGCAGCTCTCTTAGTCTGATTTAATTCTGCCCTTCTTTCATATCCTGTTTTGGCTCTCTTTTTATGTTCCATTCTCATATTATTTACCTCTTTTCTTTTTTATTTCTTTTACATCATTCATTAAGTTATCTGGTATATTAATTACTGTAATCAATATATCTTCTTTAAAAACAAATACTGCGTTTCCATAGATACGCATATTTGTTCCTTTCTTTTGACTCAAATAGATTGAGTCAAGAAATCGGTGAAGATTACCATGCGTTTCTGTATGGGTAATCCCTGTTCTGAATGCCCTTCTAGCTACTGTCGAGGCATTCTTTCTACTTACTCCGCATCTCTGTTCAAGACGAGATATGGAGTGTTTTGTAAGTTTTGGCATATTTACTCCTTTCTGTTGATTGTAATTACTTGATAAACTTCAATATAATCTTTTAATACTTCATCAATGGTTGCCTTGTGTGTTCTTCTGAAGCATCCGTTTTTTGAACGAATTGATGCGCCAATAGGATTACAAATTCCATTGGGGAAATATATCATCTGTTTCCATAAATAGTGACCACACTTTGTATGCTTGACTCTGATTTCCTTATTGAAGTCGCGAATGTTTCTGTATACTCTAATCATTGTTTAATCCTTCTTTCCATAATCTAATTCATATTTATCATTAACAAGGTCTTTCACAATTTCAAAAAGCTTTTCCATTGTATCAGCTTCAATAATTCTCTGCCAATCTCTAGGATAAAGAATCTGACATTCGTTATATCCTTTTCTTACGATTGTTGTCCATTTCCAATCTTGGTCATAGTCAAGATAAACAACTTCAACCATATAAATTGCATTATGAGGTGAATAAGCGGTGAGGATTGAAGCAATAGCTTCGAATCTGTCATAAAGATTTGCGTCAGCTACAGGGTTTAATACTCTTTCTGTCATTTTTTGTTTCCTTTCTCCCCGTATATAGCCGTTAGGACAGCTAATATTATTATTTGTTTATCTTATTTGCTTGTTGCTTCCCTTATTACAGGGAAGCAATCATATTATAGGCAGTGTCAAGAAGTTCGTTACTGCCCATGTTATTTGCAAATCTCTTTTCCTTCCATGTGGAAGTTCTTCTAAGAGGTTCTGTATGGTCTGCATAATCAGATACTGCATTGATGAAACGGAATGCACTATTCTCCATTCCCTCAAGGTCAGGAGCATATTCCCATCTATAAAGCAGTTCAGCTCTCTTGTTCTCAGCAGAGCTGATTGCTCTCGGTTTCATATCTTCACTGATAGGGAAGAGCATGTCCACAAAGGATTTTACTCTATCCTTATTGCAAGTCAGAAGCTTCATTCTATCCACTTCCTTCTCAAACGCTCCAATGTAGTTGCCAAGAAGGTTAAGACCTTCTTTAACTTCCTCCAAACGGATGTGAGCATTTGTTGTATGACGAAGTTTCCAAAATCTAATTGCCTTTTTAATGGCAAGATTCATAGTATTCTTACAGGAAATTCGAATAGGTGTAATGAATACGCCAAACGGTTTTGTTCCATCGAAGGAGTTAATGACTACTACATAGTAGTCCATTTTCTCACCTGCAATAGTATTTGTCTTCCATTTCATAGAGACATAAGTTACCTTACCCCCATCAAAGCAACCAGCATTTTCATACTGGAAACCCATCTGAAACAGAATATCGCACAGTTCCCTTGTGCGCTCATTTCCAATGGGGACAAATCTCTTTGTGCCACTTCCAAGGAAATAATGATTGTCATCTCTAAGAACTCCAATCAGCGGAATCTTATTTCCGTAGGGGTCAAACAGGTCAACTACTTCAAATCCATAGTTGAGACCTGATAAATCCCAAACCTGATTTGTATTCAGAGTATGAGACAGGTCAACTCCTACACCTTCCCAAGGAAGAGTTCTTTCATTCCATGCACTCCAACTGGAAGTCGGGAACAAGGAACTAACCTGTTCAATTGACTCAGAGATAACAGGATTAACTCTGTTTCTGTTGGCAATGATGTCAGAAACAGGGGTGAATTCAGCGTCAATTACGTTTGTGGTTGTAATGTCGAAAATTGCGTTTGTCATGATTCTTAATTCCTTTCTTTTGTTTAATTTAATTAATGTTCTTATATATTATTTACATGTTCCATATTCAGTTGTCAATAGATTATTTAGTTTTTAATAAATGGAATAGTTAACATTTATTCCATTACTATCTAAATCCCAAGTCTCAAATCTACTTTCCATTATCTCTTCATACTCTTCATTGTCCATGTCGGAGATATTAATTGTAATGGTATCACCTGTATCTGTGTTGTACAGATTGATATCAATCCAATCTTGATTGCAAGCTTCCAAAAAATCTCTTACTGTATCCATTTTTGTTCTCCCTTCTTAGAAACAAAATTCATAAATATATCTTTCATCTCTTGCAGGACTTGTAGAGATGATTTTATAAGGAATATATCCCATTATGGTATATCCTTTATAAACCGTTTCGCTTCCACCAAGATTGCGGAAGAACGGGACAGCTTCTAGTGTATTCATATAAAATACTGTTGTAATAGATTTTGTTTCTTCTTCTGTATTAATCCATCTACTTCCTTTTTTGACCTGTTTTGTTTTGGTCATCGACCCGATGAATTTGTCACTATTAAAGGGTAGTGACATTGTGTCGGGGTACTCTTTTGTTGCAAATGGATATTTCTTTTTGAATTCTGTGTAGTTCATGTACATCTTAGAGTTCACGTACATATTAGTTCTCCTTTCTAATTCCATTGTGGTTAGTTCCCTTTTCAAATCTTACACCAAAATTGATGTAAGTATTTTTCTTACTTACTTCAACCTCTTCAAAGCAGTCATCTTTAAGATAACGGAATTTTGTATTCCGTTCTCTTGGTGTAAGAAGTTCGTTCATGACTGTCATATTTTTATTGAAGTAGTCATACTTCTCTTTGATTACTCTGTAGTATAACATTTGTCTTGTTCCTTTCTTTTAGAGGGTGGCTAATCTTTCCATGCCCTCATTAATAGTTATCATTCCTCTTTCCATATTCTTAATAATATTATCAATATCCATTAAGAATATAGGTCTGTATACATTACGAGAATCCATTTCTCTTATCTGTGCTCTTTTGTAGTTAGCATATTCATATGCAAATCTAGGAAGTTTAATCATAATGCTCCTTTCAAATTTATTATTTAAGTAAATCCGCTCGTTCAAATTTAGCGGACATTACTTTATCATCCTTAATAGATGCAGTTCCTTTGGTGTACATCACACAGGATACTACATCATCTTTCTCAAGGTCGGATATACCATAGAATGTATAGGTATATCCGCACCAATTCTTTGCAATTACTTTGTTTTTTTTGCGGTCAATTTTTTTGACTACAAGATTAGTGGCGTAGTATTCTTTGCCACCAATCTTTGTTTTCCACATCACCGTTTTATTTGCATTGACGGTGATGGTGAACGGCATCAAAAGTGATGCCGTGATGATAGCGGTTGCAATTATTTTTTTCATGCTTACTCCTTTCTCTTATGCAAGCTTGAAGGTTGCGTGTGCAACCTCATCTTCCCTTAAACAGTTTGCAAATTTCTCTGCAAAGTCATTGGTAAAGGGAATCTTGGACAGTTTCTCTACGAGGTTATCGAGTTCATACTGAGTCTGTCCTTTCTTACAGTAGTTATTGTTCTTTGCAGCAAGATTATTTTCCTTGATGTAGTCAAGGAGTTCAAAGAGGACATCGTTTTTGAGTCCTCTTCCCTCTTCTTTGTATCCAGCTTCATCAAGAGCGTTAAACAAAAACTGAATTCTCTTGAGACTTGTTTCTTTTGTCTCAAGCTGAAGGACAAGCTTACTAAAGGCAGAAGCAGAAATATGACCTCTCTTAGCTCCACCCATACCAGTTTTTACTTTAATATCATGCTGTCTCAAAACCTGTTTAACACGACCAATACAATAATTGTGGTAATTAAAAGTGCGTTCTTTCTTCACTTCCGTTGCCGTGGTATCAAACACATTGTTCATGTCAATCGGTGTTCCGTTGTTGTTGATGATGATGATTGTTGCCTTAGTGTCCTTGAGCATATTCATCAGTGCGGTCATGTTGAAGTCAGCGGATACGGAGATAGCAGTTGTGTTGTTGGTCATAGTAGTTACTTCCTTTCGTTTATATCTTTTAAAACTTTGCTTTATTTTATTTACCTATATTTAGTTTTTCAATATTTAGTTTTTTTATTTCCCTATTAGAGATTATTTAATCTCTGCGAGGGTATCATTAATCAGAGTATCGTAATACTCTGCAAGGAAATAATCTTCAATTGCAAGTGGTCTTTTCTTGAGGATACGATATTCATTTACCTTTGCTTTGAGCATTTCCATAGTTGTCATAATACTACACCTCCTCCCTGTAATTCGGTAATATATTCATGATACTCTGTCTTGGGCAGAGTCATGACAATTAATACATCCATATTAAATTCGTCACTTGCTTCAGTTTCGAATTTAATATAGTCAAGAACAGTGGCTCTATTAAGAATTCCACTTCCCTTTCCATATTTGCTCTGCAAGGTTTTATACACTTTCCTTGCAGTTACTTCCAATTCTGTCCAATATGCTTCAAAAGCAAGTCGGGCAGTTTCCATGTTGGGATAAATTCCCTTGTGGTAGCGGTCAATAAATTCTTTCTGAAGGTTGATGTAAAGACTCATTTACTTTGCTCCTTTCTTATTTAGATTTCAATAACCATTTCTCCATGATTATTGTAAGATATAGGATACATTTGTTTGATTTCCTTTTCGCCATATTTTTCAATGACGTATTCTATTGAAGCACCAGAGCAGAGGTCTATTTGTGTTGTAGTATCATATACAGTAGTAAATACTACGTTTCCTCTTATTGAAAACATAATAGATGCAAGGTCTTTAATTTTCATTTGCTTTGCTCCTTTCTTTATTTACATACATAAACTATGATGGCGTGACCGCCCTCATACTGTTTTCTGTAGTTCTGTTCCATCTCCATAACAGTTTCGTAGTTATGAAAATAAGACTGACAAACTTTTTTGTTTGTCTTATTAAAGAATATAAATTTGTACATTGTTTTACCTTCCTTTCTTTATTTATTTTATTTATTAATACCTACAATCAATATGCATAGATATTTTATTTACCTTTATCTATGCATATTTATCTAGGCATTAATTACCATACGAAGCACAAGAAATTGTGCTTGCCAAAATTAATTAGACCGTCATCGGAACGGTCAGATTCCGTTCCTTTGTGGTCAAATTTGAGGATAAATTTCTCTCCCTTGTGAACATTGGGAGAATCCTCTTTTGTGTAACAAGAAAAGAGATTACCTGTTGTATCTTCAAAGGTAATCTCATTTCCGTTTACTGAATATACCTGTCCTTTCATTGTGTAGGTTGCGTCAAGATGACAGCATATAAGAATAATGAATGTGCAAAAAATTAAAATTAACTTGTTTTTCATTTACTTTACTCCTTTCTGTTTTTGTTTTTTTTATTTGCGTTCTTAATAAACACAATCGGAGAGCCGAATTTTTTCGACTCTCCTATCTGTCCACTAAGAATGATGATGTGGGATGTGCAGAAGAGATGATAAAGATGGGAAAATTAGGGCGTTTTACCATAGGCAGTCTTACTCCTTTCTTTTATTTTATTTCCTTTTATCTTACCCTTGTGATAAACACTACTCCTTCATCTCTGAGTTCATAGAGTCTATCCTTTTTGAGAGTGTGGGCGTATTCTGAAAAGGAACAATAGGATTGTTTTCCTTTTACTTTAAGAAGTGCAAGGACACAAAGCATCCTTACACGGTTTCCTACATAAACTGGTGTGTTCATAGTTACTCCTTTCTTAGACAAAATTCTTGTCTACTTCGTAGTGAAAATTCTTGCGGACAGAGTAGAAGTATTCATTATCAATCCGCAGAGTATACTTCCCCCTCTGCTTGAGAGTGGGGAAAGTATCACAATAAGCGAATCTCCACTCCATATCAAGGTCAGACTCCAGCACAGAGAGAATCTGTGTAATTTCTGAGCCTGATGCGGTTAAAGTTATTTCACGATGATTGTACATATCTTTATGAGTGCCGTCATTTTCAAGGCGGTAATACCTTGATGGTTTTACAGGCTTGAGACTATTAATAACCTCAAGTTGAGGTTCAAGAAAATTAGACATAGTTGTTCCCCTTTCACAATCATAGTTTGCAAGTGCCCAAACTGCGCTTCAGCGTCTGTCCAGACACAAGCCTTAGTTGCCGTGCTAATAAGCACAATCAGAGTGCGGAGTTGTGACTCTGCACCCCTATCTGCTCATTAACGAGTAACGTGAATAGAGAAATAGTCTGTGTCCACATTCTCATATTCTTCATAGTTGACGGTTGCATAGTTGTAGTATGCGTCAACATTATTGGAATCAACCTCATTCATGAGGTCATCGAAAGTATAATTGAACATTGTGCCCCCCTTTTTTATCTAAACCTTTTGTGACGAATTGCCAGTTCCGCACGAAGTGAGCGAGGATTTGAGAAAGTAGACCTGATGCATCTTTCCTCAAACTCTGCATAGCTGTCCCCATTCAATTCTGCGAAATAAATGGACGGTTTACGGACTACAGAAGAAACAGGAGCAGTTTTGTCACCAAAACGATACTCCATAGCCACGGCATCATTAGCCACACGCTTCCCATTCCGAGCGGAGTAGGATTTTGCGAGTTTAGTCTTTACCGCTACAGGACTGCGAGATTTACCCATAGTCACACCTCACCTTCTGCCCACTTTGGGCGTAATATTTTTATGGTTTAGAACCACAATCGGACAGGCAAGTTGTGGCTTGCCTGTCCTATCTGACCCTAAACTATGTGCGTGTTACGAACTAGGAATTATGCGAACTTGTTCACGATAGTGCCGTTTTCACGGACTTCCCACGTACCGCACTCTTCAATACCACGATGCAGAATGAAAGCGGCGAGGTCAGCGTTGAAGCGTACCGCTTTCTGTGCATCAATGACATAGCCACGGCGTTTCACGTTCATGAACAGAAGTACGTCAGAGATGCCGTTCTCCCAGTTCTTTTTTCTGCCCTTTTTAGCAGTGATGCCGAGGGATTCGAGCCACTCACCGATTGCAGAGCGGAGTTCCTCAATCTTACCGTCATTGACGGCATCAGCGTAAGCCTTGTGCAGAGTTTCGGGAACGAGTGCGGAAGCGAACTCTTTGGAAGCCTTACGAGCGGGCTTAAGCTCCTCAGTCTTTTTGCCCTTTGTTGCCTTAAGACGTCCCTCAGCCTGTGTAAGGTTGTCACGAGCGGCGCACCACTCGTGAGAGTTGCGGTCAACAGTCAGAGAGTCGAGAACGCCGTGAGCGGATACGACCGCATCCTCAGCCTCAGCGAGAGGAGTTGCGAACTTATCGCAAATATCCTCAATCTGCATCTCAGCGGACAACCAGCTAGTAAAGTTAGTGATTGCATCAGTGTTCATGGTTGCAAAATTGAGTCCAGTAATAGTTGCCATAGTGTACCACCTTTCTGCCCATCCCTAGGGCGATAAAATAAATTGATATTGAATTGATAATGCACGTTATCGTGCGATAACGGACACTGGGAGTCGAACCCAAATATCTATAATAGTCGCATTAATAGATTGTCGCCGGACGTCCGCTAAAAATACGTTCTACAGGTAACTTGCTATTCACAAGTCAGAGTTCACGGTGTGCTATGCACACAACGATAGTCTTCATCTCGCCGTTTTCTCAGCGCCCCTTTATTTTCGAGTGGTTTTCTACAATCATGACGGTAGACTCTCTCCCCTACTTCTAAAGATATTCCGATTAGCCCCCGAGACTTTTCACGTTCTACGTGGTAGCCCTGTATACTAGTTGTCTATATTACACCCTTTTCCAGTATCCACAACGTTATTACTTGTGCCGACTTCGTGAGACTGTTTCCAGCGACAGCAACAGCTAATGAAACCTAACAGTTTGCCCCACGGCGCACTTTCAATGGCAGAGTATCCCCCAGAAAAGTGTAGGTATATTATGTTTTCGAGCTGTAGACAGCGGACGGGAAGCCAGCCCACTGCATGCCCTACGCAATTAAGCGTGTATGGGTACAAGGGAAACGAAGTTAATCAAATCCCAACAACACAACCTACCTACTTTTATCCGTGCCGATAGGTAATAGCACAAACGGAACAACATAAAGAATTCAATCGCACAAACAATTTATTTATGTTCCTTTTCTTTACACTCTCATTATAACAACTAATAAATACAATAGTATTTAATATATGCATTTATTTACAAAAAAAAATATAGGGGGGTAAACCTAACTTTTGCCCTTAAATAAAGCCTCCAATCGCCTTTATGGGGTATATCTACACACACCTATTTAAATTCTATTTATCTATTTAAATTCTATTTAAATTCTATTTATCTATTTAAATTCTATTTATCTATTTAATTCTATTTAAATTCTATTTAATCTTGATATTTATTATTTATTTAAGTCTTCTCTCAAGTCTTCTCTTTTCATTAAAATCTTTTCATCAACCACCCCAACATTCCCATCATCCCACTTTCGCCTGTCTTTTCGGTATTTTCTTCAATTTATAAACTTATCCACAAAGTTATCCACATAATCCACATTCTAATTTAATATATTCATCTAAATCATCTAAATAAATCCTCAACATCACTTGACAATTCACCACAATCCGTTATACTATTACTATATCTTTATATATTATTTACATATTAACCACTACATTACTTACTATAGAGGGGGTATACATGAACTTAAAAATCTTATCTTTTTCAATTACATTATTAATTCTAATAATCGCAGAGATATTATCCCATATTAATCTTTATATCTGGGATTTACTCTCAGACTCTTCACATTCGCTATCATATTCAGAACACTATTATAATAAGAAGAGACTCACGCCAATATTTATTACTATAGAAAAAATAAAAACAGTTTTATATATCCTGTTTCTTATTTTTATAGTTATCTCAATAATTGTTTATTTTATTTTTTAAAAAGGAATATAAATGATAGATAATAACACCCTGTCCAAAGCAACTAAAATTAAAATTATTCCAACTTATAAATCAAAAAATAATGTTCAGCATTATACGATTATATTTCAGAACATACCTTTTATGGATAAAAACCATAGAACTTATAATTCAGAAATAATCTTTCATAATTGCACACTTTCGCATCGTAATGAATTTCTGTCATTCACTTATGATGAAATAAGTAAATATAATATTATAACTAATAAAAAAGAAATTATAATTAATAATGCTCAATCATTTTTATTTGATTCTCAATTTACATTTGAATATCATGAAGAGCCATCAACAACAAAACTAATAACAATTCAATATCCAGAGGAGGATTAAATGGGATATAGATATACAGTACTTTATAAAAATTATTCAGACTTTGCACTTCAGACAAAAATTTCAAAATACTTTATCACTGCTCTCTTCTATTTAATTTATTATTCTTTTAAATATGATTGCGTTGATTTTTGTAAAAGAAAAGGAGTAAACAAATGCAGAAAGAAATAGTTTATTTTGAATTAAATAATTGGATGCCCAATGACTGCTATCCAAATGCGGAACCATTTAAAACATGGACAAGTTATGACCACTTTAATTTTGATAATGAAGATTGGATTAAAGAAAATAAATTAGTAGTAGTAAGAACAATTGTAGATATGTCAGCTAACTGGTGTATTACCGCAACTAAAGAATGGGTAATAAAAAATTGTCCAGAGTTACTTACTAAATATACAAAATTTCTTAGATATCCAGATGAAGATGGAGAACCTCCTTATGGAAGATTTGACAGTCCATTCTATGAATATACAGATGAAAACATAGGTTTTTATTTTATAGATGATGAGGATTATTAAAGTATGTCAGATAAACTAAAAATATTTTTAAGCGGTGGTATGACAGGATTAACTGAAGAAGAAGCCAGTGGTTGGAGAACATCATTTAAATTAAAAAATATAATTCAAGATGACACTTCATTCATCTTTATTGACCCAACATATTATTATTTTCCAACAGATAAAACCACACAGGAATATGAAAAAGAAGCTATGAACCATGACCTTTACTGGGTAAAACATTCAGATATTATAATAGTTAATTTTAATTCACTCTCTTCAATTGGCACTGCTCAGGAATTAATGCTTGCTTATACATTAGATAAACCAATAATAGGAATGATACCCAAAGATAAATATGACCAATTACATCCTTGGTATAAAGAAGAATGTATGAAAATATTTAAATATAATTCAGATGAATTAGAAGAAACAATAGATAAAATAATGAGATATATTTGGAGATTTAAAATATGACACTTGAAGAACTTAAAAAAAGAGAAAAATTTCAAAATATAATTAATTCTTCTGAATATGATTTCCTCAGAAAGAAACCATTAGGTAACAATATAATCTTATTAGGACTTGGTGGTAGTTATGCTTATGGCACTAATAACGAAAACAGTGATTTAGACATCAGAGGAATCGCTACTCATAATTCAGAAGATATTCTTACAAGAAAAGGATTCGAACAAGTAGTTAATGAAGCTACAGATACAACTATTTATTCATTAGAAAAAATGGTTAATCTTCTTTCTAATTGTAATCCTAATACAATTGAAATTTTAGGACTGCAACCTTGGCAATACTTATATACAGGTTATATTGGTGAAGAGTTATTAAGAAATAAAGATATGTTTTTATCTAAAAGAGCTGTTCATTCTTTTGGTGGTTATGCATCTGCACAACTACGAAGATTGTCTAATAAAGCTGTCAGAACAGTTGAACAGGAAGAAAGAGAAAAACATATTTTAGCAAGTATTGAAAATGCGAGATATTCTTATCCAGATAAATATTTTTATTATCCAGAAGATTCAATCAAGCTTTATATTGATAAAGCCATTCAAGAAGATTATGATACAGAAATCTTTATGGATATAAATTTAAAACACTATCCGCTCAGAGACTATAAATCTATGTGGTCAGAAATGCAGAACATTGTTAAAGATTATTCTAAAATCGGGAAACGCAATTCAAAAGCTATTGAACATGGTAAACTCGGTAAGCATATGATGCATCTGATTAGATTATATCTTATGTGTTTTGATATTCTTGAAGATGGAAAAATTATTACATATAGAGAAAAAGACCGTGATTTTTTAATGGATATTAGAAATGGTAAATATCTCACTGAAGATAATCAGCCCACAAAAGAATTTTATGATATAGTTGATGAAATGGAAAATAAATTAGATTATTTGAAAGACCACTCTCCTCTTCCAGATAATCCAGATTATGAACGTATCAATAATTTTCTTTATAAATCTAATTTATATGTATTATATAGTGAAGGAGAAATATAATGGCAGAAACAAAACTTTTAAAAAAACAAAACATACAGAGTTTTTATGTAATCGGTTTTATTGAAGAGTGGCTTGATGAGCTTCCTCAAGAAGGTGGAAAATATAAATATATAATTCTTGATTACGATGAAAAATGGAGAAATGATGGTTTTTATGATGGTAACAATACAACAAGTAAAATAGATTATTTCGGAAATAAAATATCTTTTGCTCCTAATGAAACTGAAACACTCAAAAAAGCAAAAAAATATCCTACCTTTAAAATTGCATATGATGAATTAATAAAACTATTCAAACGAAATGATTTTTTTAGCAGAAATGATTTTGAATATATTATAAAATTTGAAAAAATAAATACTATAAATGATATACCACTAGAAAATAAATATATGATAACAAATGTATATTGTATTATTAATGAAAATGACCAATTTGATTCTTTTGGTTTAGTTATGGATTTAGAGTTTGAAGATGAAGGATATATTGAAGTTACTGAAATAAGAGCATATACAGAAGAGGAATAATAAATGGCAGAAAACAAACCTTTTAAAAAACTCACTTATAGACTTGCAGTAAAAGCTCACTGCTTGCAATGCTGCTGTGGTTCACCTTCAGAAGTAAAAAAATGTAAAGTAACATCTTGTGCATTATATCCTTTTCGTCTGGGGAAACCTCCTAAAGAACCAGTAAATGCATTAGACCTTTTAATCTTTCAAGATGACCCCGAATCAACAATCTTTTCTGTACGCAAAAAAGATACTGAAGAAGATGAACCTCATATGAGAACAACTGATTATCCAGCTTTTATTGAGGATGAAGATGAAGATGAATAAAACTAATTATTATAGAATAGTTTATTATAAAAATAATAAATTTTTAAAAACAGTTATTACCAGTGATATACAAGAAGTCAAACAGATAATTGGACTTCAGATACCTGATGTAGAAATATATAAATGTAATTCCAAAGGTAATAATTATACTGGTAGAAAAATATATCCATAAATATTTAAATAAGGAGATATTATATGAACAATACTACTTCTTCTGTTACTATCAAAAAGAATATTCATTGTCCTGCTTCATATTATTTTTGTTCAGGATATGTTCCTGAACTGGCAAAAGAAATTCTTCAGATTATAAATAATTATGAAAAGAACGGTATTTATATTAAATCAATTAATATGAATAACAATACTTATGATTGGTTATTTAAATTATTTAATACACCAATTGAATTCTCTATTAATCCATTAACTTCAACATCAGATAATAAATATATTTATGATTATCCAATTGATATAAATTCTAACGGAATATCCGCAGACGGAGAAATAATATTTGATATAGGAGAATAAAAATGGAATGGTACGAACCTAAAGAAAAAACAGCAAGAATAGACTGGAGATGCGATACTGATTATTGGAATTTTAAAATTATTAATTTAGACGATAATACCTTTGGTCTATATAGAGTATATAGAGTAAATAAAAATAAACCCGACAGATTAATTAGAGTATCTGATAATGTAAAAGAATTACATTATTGCGCATATGATTTGCAATTAGCGTATGAAAGAAATTCACAATGAGTTTAGATAAAGCAATTAAACATCATAAAGAATATAGAAAACAATATTATGGAAGTGAAGCAATCGACCCCTCATGCAGGTGTCATGGGGGATGTGATTGGTGCTTAGGAAACAGGTTACATAAAT
The DNA here is from genome assembly GCA_902801985.1 of uncultured bacterium. Classification (GTDB taxonomy): domain Bacteria; phylum Cyanobacteriota; class Vampirovibrionia; order Gastranaerophilales; family Gastranaerophilaceae; genus Zag111. The sequence continues at coordinate 90,950 of CADCKD010000001.1, forward strand.
ATAGAAAGAAACAACTTCAGCTAGACCAAAAAGAACTGGAGTATATTAAAGGAGAATATAATATGACAAATAAAGAATATTTATTTAATTTAGATGATTATGAGTTAGCAGAATATCTGGTAACATTTGTAAGACATGATTCAGATGGTAATGATATATATGCAGACCCTTCGGGGACTGAATGGTTTATATTTGAAGATGCGGTTGAAGCAACTATTGAATGGTTAAGTAAAGAGGTAAATGAATGAAAAAATTTAAAAAAGATAAACATATTCTTATTCCAGAACAGGAAACTAATTTTGATATGGTAAGAAATATGAATGATGCAGAACTTGCTTTCTTTATTGTTCATCATACAGGATGTGACAAATGCGAAAATTTTGAAAGAATGAAAGATAAGAATTGCACTCTTACACAATGTTCAGAATATTGGATGAAATGGGGAAAATCTCCTGCTACTCCAATAGACCTTGACAATCTTTAATTTTGATGTTAACATGTATATAATATATTTAAGGAGGTAAATATTTGAAGCTTTTATTTGTAATTGATATGCAGAATGATTTTATTGATGGAGTATTAGGCACTCCTGAAGCTCAAGCTATTGTATCTAAAGTGGTAGAAAAAATTAATTCTATGGATAATGGTATAATTATTTTAACTAAAGATACTCATTATAATGATTATTTAAAAACAGAAGAAGGTAAACATCTTCCTATTCCACATTGTATTATTGATACAGATGGATGGAAATTAAATTTTAAGGTTCTTGTTGCTGTATATCGTAGTCGCAAAAGAAAAAATTTAATAGGTCTTATTAATAAACCAACTTTTGGATATACATGGAATAATGAATATTTTGTTGAAAGTTTTTATAATTTTAATCTAAATGACATTACGGAAATTGAAATAGTAGGACTTGATACTGACTTCTGTGTATTAGCAAATGCTTTTGGTTTGAAAGTGGCATTCCCTAATATTCTTATTACTATTGACGCAGCTTGCTGTGCTGGGTCTACTCCAGAATGGCATGAAAAAGCGCTGGATATATTGGAACATTGTCATTTTAATGTTATTAATAAATAAATTGTATATAATATATAAAAGAAGGATTAAAGAGGAATAAAATATGAGCCATTATGCAGTTTTAGTATTACATGAAGAAAACCAAAATATTGATACCCTTCTCGCACCTTATAATGAAAATTTGGAAGTAGAACCATATTTGAAATATAGGTATGATGAAGCTATTAAAAAGGCAAAGGAAGAATATGGATATAGACATCGTAGCAATAAAGAACTTTTTAAAATTTTTGCTGATGAATACGGACTTATCGATATTAATGGCGATTTGTATTCAACATATAATCCCAACTCTAAATGGGACTGGTATCAGATAGGTGGAAGATTTAGTAGTAGTTTACCACTTACCAATGAAGCATTGGAAAAAGAATATGTTAAATATGCCAATTATCCATTTACAGATATTGCTCCTATTAATTATGTAAATTGGAAATATAAACATTTAACAGAAGAAGAAAAGAACAAAATCCGAAGATGGTGGGAAATTAATATTTATGATGCACCTCTCAAAGAAGGTGAAGAAAAAGATAAATACTTTTTCTATAATCCAAAGTATTATAAACGTAGGTATAGAGATGCTGAGACCGATATCAAAATTCAAGAAACAATTAAATTTTTTGCAGTAATAACACCAGATGGTAAATGGCATGCTCCATCTAACATGGGATGGTGGGCTTGCACAGATGGAGAACCTGAAGATGAACTTAAATGGGATTTAGAGTTTTATGATAAATTTATTGAACCTAATCTTAATAGCGATTTAATTTGCACCGTGGTTGATTGTCATATTTAAAAAGGATATAATATATGAATAAAGAATTAAAGGTATTATTATTAAAACAAGCCTGTGAAGATATTAAAGCAAATGCAGAAGATATTGTTGGAGGCACTAAATATGAAAAAAAATTCAGTATAGAAATAAATTTTAATGAAGATGAAGTACCAACTATTACAATAAATAAAGAATTTCCAATATCATATTCAAAAGAAATTGATAATTATATTATAGAAAAAGGATGGGATTAAATGAATAAGATATTTGATGAATTATTATCGATTACGGATGCAATTTGTATTTCTTAAAAGGAGAATATTTATGGATGAAATAATTAATAAGTTGTGTGAAAAATTTGGCGTAACAACAGAATATCTTGTCAACGAATTAGCAAGGCATAGTATAACAATGGACTGGATTGGAATAATCTTTTGGTGTGGATTATCAATTATTATTACTGTTCTCTTTATTACTTTTAAAAAAGATAAACTAGAAAATTTGTTTGGTCATAATACATTATGGACATTAGCTATCGTTATTTTAACTATAATTTATACTGTTACTTTAATAGTTGTATCATATTGTGTAATAGATTTAATTAGTTGGTATATTTCGCCAATTGCAGCTGCTATAAAATATATCGGCAATTGTTTTTAAAGGAGAAACTATATGAAATATCAAATTAGATGGGGTTGTCATGAAACCAACAGTTCATCAATGCACTCTCTTATTTTAACAAAGAAAAATAATAATATTCGTATGACGCAAGAAGAGATACGTAGCGAGTTTTATCTTGACGAGGAATGGTATAAAGAACGTCATAAAGATGATGAAAAAGAAGTTGTTGAGATTGACCCGTGGGAAAACGAATTTGGTCGTTCGCCGTTTAGCGTACTCTCTTCTTTTAGAGATAAACTGTCTTATGCTATTGCTGAATATTGTGGAAATAATTATAGTCGTATCGAATCTTACATAAAATCTGAAAAAGTGTTTAACGAGATATTTAATCCACTTTTAATTAATCTTATTGGTTGTGATGAGATTGAATATGGAAAGAAAGACTATAGACATTTTGAGATTTATTCAGATGTTGGCGGTGAGTATTTGGATGAAGTTGAACAAGTACCATATGGAAATCTTGTTTATATTGAAAAAGAAAATAGAGATGATATATCTGATGACGAGTTAGTTGCTGGTATGTATAAAAATATGTCAAAGGATGGCAGACCGATTGAAGAAGCATGGTTTTATATTCCTGATTTTGGTTCTATCGACCATCAGTCATGGGGATTGCTTGAGGGATTTTTGAAATCAAACAACCTTACTTTAGAAGATTATCTTGTTAGGAAAGATGTTGTAGTAATTATTGATGGCGATGAATATTGTGAACTTGACAATCTTATTAATTGCGGATTAATTGAAAAAGATTCAATTGTTTTAAGATATCCAAAGCATGGTTCTTATGATTGTTGTGAGGGAATTGAAGATGAAGAAACAAATTAGATTTATTTTATTTGAAACTAATTCATCAAGTGTGCATACATTACAAATATCAAATAATAATATGGCAGTTAGCGAATTAAATATTGAAGATGATGGATATGTTCATGTAGTACTTGACCAGTATTATGGAAAAGACCCTATAGATTATGATACACAATTAGATAAATTAAAATATATTTGTACGTGGCTTTATATTTTTTATGGTTGTGATTTAGAAGAAATGTATGATAGTAGTGGATGGAATGATTTTATATATGAATTTACAAGATATATAAATGGAACAAATTATCAGAATCAGAAAAAATGTCTTGGAATTAAAGTTATTTTGACAGATAAAAGAGAAGCTTGGGAATTTTTAGACCATCAATCACAACCATATGGAGTTTGGGATGATAGTAATTGTGTTGTTGATTTATGGAATTCAGAACAACTTGTTAATTTTATTTTTAATCCATATATATGGTTGCATACAGATTGTGATTAAAAGTGAGGAATTAAATGGATATTAATTTAACATCAGAACAGATTAATAATTTTTTAGAAGATGCATATGTAAATATTAATCTTGGAGATTACAGAATATTTTTAGAGTTAACTGGGAAAGAAAAAGATATTTGGTATTTTGAACTTATTAAATCAAAAAATGGGAAAACGATACAAGGGTATGCACATGATATAGATGAATTAAAATTGTTAGAAGCAAAAAGACCAGAAGACCCATCATGGTATCATGATGACCCATTATGTCCTAATTGCAGAACTTATATGATTTATAAATTCGAACATTGTCCTAAATGCGGGCAAAAACTCGATTGGAGCGAAAAATGATAAAAATAAAAGAGAATGAATTATATCAAGAGCTTCATTTATATGATGGTGATATCAAGATTGGTGAAGCAGAAGTTGATATAAAAGGAAAAATGCTTTCACGATTATCTATATTTGAACCATATCAGAACAAAGGATACGGAACAAAAATAGTAAAGCAGCTAACAGAACAATATGGATTAGATTGTCTTTGGGTCAATGCTGATAACGAACGAGCAATTCATGTTTATGAAAAATGTGGATATAAAATACAAAAACCTACTATGTACTTAATGGAGGTAATAAATGAAAGAACAGATTAGATTAGGAGTTTGGGAAACAAATTCAAGTAGTGTGAATACTCTTATGATTATGTCGGCTGAAGAGTATAAAGATTTTATGGATAAATGGAATAGTAATGATTGGGTATGGGATAGATATGGTGGTGCTTGGGTTCATGTAGATGATAAAGAAGAGGATAGTGACGAATATAGGTATAGTCCAAATCCATGTGAAAACGAATGGAGCTATTTTGAAAAAGAAACGCAAACATATACGACAAAACATGGAGATGAAATTGTTGCTGTTTCTATTTATGGATATGATGGGTGATAAACAATGAAGAAACAAATTAGAGCAAGTGTTTTTGAAACGAATAGCAGTATGTCTCATACTCTTCAGATGATGAGTAAAAAAGATTATGAAGAGTTCATGCGTCATGAAGAGGATGACGATTGGGCTTGGAGTTTTTGGTATGAAAAATGGGTTCGTGTAGACTCCGATGAATATGATGATGATTGTGATAGTTCGTATTTTGACGATGAAACTGATTACAATATTAAAGAGTTTACGACTGAACATGGTGATATTGTCGTGGCAATTAGTGGCGCAAGAGAAGATTATTGATTTATAAGGGGAAAATATGAAAAGACTTTATACGTATCAAAACGGAAATACCACAACTACAATCTATGATGATGGAACAAAGACACATTTTACAATGGACGATGAATTTGAGTTTGAGTTCCCAGAATCGCACGATATCAGTATAAGTCAGTGTTGTGATAATGGATGTGAGTGGTGTTACTATGGATGCTCTCCTACTGGTAAACATGCACAGTTGTTAGGTTGGAGATTTTTTGGGTCTATGAGACCATATACGGAAATTGCAATTAATCTTCAAAGACCACTTCATCCAGACCTTGGGCGTTTTCTATTTTTGATGAATAGTCATCATATTATTTGTAATGTAACAATTAATCAGAATCATTTTATGGATGATGAAATAAGAAGACAACTTGATGTGTGGGTAAGACAGGGATTTGTTAAAGGTATTGGAATTTCTTTAACAGACCCTACGCAAGATGGATTTATTGATGAAGTTAAAAAATATTCCAATACCGTTATCCATGTTATTGCAGGAGTTACACCTTGGGAAGATATTCAGTATCTTATGGGACACGGTTTAAAACTCCTTATCCTTGGATACAAGAAAACTGGTAGGGGTAAAAAATACTACGATGGTCTGTTTATACCTATTATCACTCAGATGAAATATCTTGAAGGTGGTCTTGATGAGGTTATTAATGGTTTTAAAGTTGTAAGTTTTGATAATCTTGCAATCGAACAGTTACATATCAGAGACAGACTTAGCGATAAGGAATGGGATATGTTTTATGGCGGCGATGATGGAACCGTAACATTTTTTATTGACCTTGTTAAAGGCGTGTTTGCTAGAAACAGTTTGTCCCAAATTACATATCCTATTGGGGACAAGACCATTGATGAGATGTTTGAGATTATTAAGGAAGAAATTAAGAAAGGAAGTGATTAATTGATTTCTTATTTTGACTGTGCGGCTACTACTAAGCCAACAGAACAAGTTATAAAAGATATAGAAACAGGAATGAGGGATTATTGGTATAATCCCTCTTCCACCTCTGAAGAATCTAGAAAAGTAAAACTACAAATTGAACATGCAAGAAGACAAGTTGCCGATTTTATCAATTGTAAACCAGAAGAAATAATTTTTACATCAGGGGCAACCGAAAGTAATAATCTTGTTATGAGAAGTAATTGGGATATTGTAATGTGTTCTGCTATTGACCATCCTTCTATTTATAGAACCATGGCTTGGTCATCTTTTAATCTTGGAAATTATTATGTACCTGTATCTTCTGGAGGACAGATTAATTTAGATAAGCTTGAAGCAGTATTAAAGTATATTGAGATTAATTATGTTCATGATGACCCAAGACTTATGTGTGTTTCATATGTTAATAATGAAATTGGTTCTACTGAAAACATTTATGAGATTTCAAAATTGATTCATCACTATGAAGGACGCTTATTTGTAGATGCTACACAGGCAATTGAATATAGGGATATAGATGTTCAAAGTATGGGTATTGATATGTTATCTGCAAGTTTTCATAAATTTGGTGGAGTTAGAGGTTGTGGTTTTTTATATGTAAAAGAAGGAATTAAATTAGAGCCACTACTTACGGGTGGACATCAAGAAAATAATCTTCGTGCAGGAACTGAACCAAGTTATTTAATTACTGCAATGGGAAATCGTCTTGAAGAAATGCAGAAGACAAAAGCTCTTAGACTTAAAGTAATTGGTGATATTAGTTGGTCAATTAAAAAGAAACTAGGTCTTATTGATGGTAATAAGATAATTGAGGGGATTAAACAAAATGGTGAATATTGTTCTCCCCATATTATTAGTCTTACTATTCCTAATATTCCTGCTCAAGAATTAATTACTCTTATGGATTTGGATGGAGTTATTGTATCTGCTGGTAGTGCTTGTTCCTCTGGAGAAAATGTTCCAAGTAGAGTCTTAAAAGCAATTGGACTTACTGATGATGAAGCTCGTTCTACTATTAGAATAAGTTTTGATGAGTTTACTACAGAAAAAGATGTTGAAAATTTAATTAATTCATTAACTAAGAATGTTCAAATTTTAAAGGAGCTTCATATGGATGATGAAAAATAAAGGATGGTGATTTATGTCAGAGTTTGGATTACGCATTAATAATTTTGCAGCTGGGTCAATCATGGAAAAAAATATAGGAGTGCGTGATAGATATGATATTACAGAAGCTATGTTGATTAATAGTCTTTTTAAAGACTATATGGTATCACATGGTTTAGATATTTATAAAGGAGAATCCACCAGAGATATTATCTGTATCACTTTTAAATATGGCAGTCGAACATATGAAGAAGAAGTAGCTCATTTAAATAAAAGAATAAAAGTTTATGAAAAAGATAAAAAATTATCTGAAGAACAAAAACAACAAAAAATAGATTTTTTAAATGCGTTAAAAGAAAAAGCTACTGAAAATAAAGACAAATATATTAGATATAATAAAGACCAGCTTAGAATTCTTTATTATACACAAGGAGTTGACATTTTTTATAATGTTTATAGTAAAAGAGGTAAAGTAATTGACACTCAAAAAATACATTACAAAATGCTCTATCGTTCAACTGGTAAAGCAAAAGTTGGCTCTTGTATGTTCATTCGTGAAGAATTGTATGATGTTGCAAGAGATTATTTATATATGGGAATTAAACTTCCTGAGAGGAATGCGCCTATTGTGGAGATTGGTGCTTATTCTTCACTTGTCGCTTCATCGATTATTGGTAAAGTTAAAATCAACCCGAAAGATATTTTAATATTAAAAGATGTAGATTCTTTTTTTGAAACTAACGTTATCAGTATTGAAACTGATAAAAAGAAACGTTGTCATGCAATTAAAAAAGAAAAATATAAACTTAAAAATACTCTATTTGATGGACAGGCTTTGATTGACCATAGTCTGTTTCCTGCGTGGGGAAATGGTTATATTCTTTTAAGACAACATATGTTTAAAGCAGCAGCTTTTGACTGTTATCTCCAACAGTGGTTTAAAGATTATTATGGAGATAAATATGAAAATGCAGTAATTAAAGATATGTGGGGGAACGAACATAAAGTTACAGATATTAAAATGGTAACCACAGATAATGCTATTAAATGGATTAAATTTGATGGTATTACATATGATTATTGGTGCGAACGAGTAAAGCGAGATAATAATAATTATTTTGGAATTGTTAAAACTGCTCATCCAAGTAAACTTGGAGATGTTCAATTTCAATCTTATCAAATGGTAAATGCATTAAATATAGATACGATTGAAGGAGTAGTACAATGTACTAAAGATTATATCTATCAATTAAAAAATGATATAAATGTATTTCTTGATTACTTAAAAAGAAATTCTAATTTTTCAAATGATTTTGAGGTACTAATTGCTTTAGTGGAACAAGACTTAGATTTTGAACAATGTTCATATTTTAAAGAAAGACGAAATAGAATTATTCAAAGTTATATAGCTAATGCTAAGACAGGAAGAATAATTAACAATGGAGACAATCTTACAATTGTAGGTTCTCCTTATGCAATGTTATTATATATGGTTGGAGAAGACCCTGAAACAGACCCAACATTTAATTTTGAAAATGGATGTATACAATGTTATACAAAAAGATTTGAAGATGGAGAATATTTAGCAGAATTTAGAAGCCCATTTAATTCTTGTAATAATCTTGGATATTTACATAATCATTATGATTATAGATTAGATAAATATTTTAATATTGGAAGAAATTGTATTGCTGTCAATATGGTGCACACAGATTTTCAAGATAAAAATAATGGTAGTGATATGGATAGTGACTCAATTTATACAACAAATCAAAAAGACATTGTTGCTCATGCTAAATACTGTGTTGAACATTATCCTACTATTGTAAATAATATTCCAAAAGAAAAGAATAATTATTCGAGTTCATTAAAAGATTTTGCGAAAATTGATAATAAACTTGCTGCTTCTCAAATGTCTATTGGCAGTTCCAGTAATTTGGCTCAAATTGCTCTCTCATATTCATATACTTTTTCAAATCAAAAATATAAAGATTATGTTTGTATATTATCTGTTCTGGCTCAGTGTGCGATAGATAATGCTAAGAGAACTTTTAACATAAATATTAATGAGGAAATAGATAGAATTCAACGAGATATGGATATAGGAATAAATGGATATCCAATGTTTTGGAAAGCGATTAAGAAAAAAAATGATAAACGTAATGGTGTAAAAATATCTGAGTTAACAGATAAACAGATTCAACGTAGAAACGCAATGTATAATTCTGAAATTGCTTGTCCAATGAATTCATTATTTAATATGAATCTTAATCCTAGAAGTAATTTACGTACAGAAACATATCCTATGGATAAATTTTTTAAAAAATTTGAATTAGATGTTGGTATACGAAGAAGCAAAAAAGTAGAAAAATTAATTGAAAAATATTCGTTACGAGTATTAAATTATAATTTTGCAAATGAAATTGATGATGATGAAAATGAAGAAGATTTTTTATTGCTTCGTTCTGATTTTGATAATCTTATAAAAGATATACGAGAAATTGCATTTACTAAAAACTATTTAGGATTAATGAGTTATTTAATTGATAGAAGTTTTGTTATTACACCAAATATGAAATCTAATACATCAAATAAAAAAAATAATTTAGATAAGAATAAATCTTTGTTATTAAAAACATTATATCAGTTAAATTCAAAACAATTATTAAAATGCTTTTCAAATAATATAAAATAATAAATTCATGTAACACCGAATTTTTTTTGATATAAAAAAACCTATATAAAATAAAGATATTTTAATATAGGGTATTTTGTAAGTATTGAGAGGTAAATATTATATATATTATAATATATACTAATATAAATTACAATATAATAATAATTAATTATTTTATATATAAATAATTAATTATAGGATTAAAAAGATTAAAGGAGAAAAAAGATTATGATTACAAAGAAAGAACTGACAAAAGAAATTGCTAATAGGGCTGGTATTACTCATAAGGAAGCTATGAGAATCTTTGATATTGTTCAAGAAACTTTTTATGAAGCTCTTGAAACACAGGATGATGTTAAGCTTTTTGATGGTGTTGTTTTTTCTGTAAAGGACACCGCACCTAGAACAGGTAGAAATCCTATGACTGGAGAAGCTATTGATATTCCTGCTAAGAAGAAAGCTTCTGTTCGTTTTGGTAAGGCAGTTAAAGATATTCTTGCCAACATGAAGTAATATTAAAAATTGAATATAGATAATTAGCGAGTTATCCCTGTCATGTTTAATTGCATGATGGGGATTTCTTATATTTATATTTAAGCTCTATTTTTTATTTATAAAAAGAATGGAGAATAATATGTATATAGAATTCAATTCTAATCCTGAAAATAAATTAGTTGGTGATTGTATTGTTAGAGCAATATCAAAAGTTACCAATCAAGACTGGGAAAAGACATATATGGAAGTATGTGTTCAAGGTTTTATGATGCATGATATGCCCTCTTCAAATAGTGTTTGGGGAGGTTATTTATTTACTAAAGGTTTTAGAAGATATATTATTCCCGATACTTATCCTCAAAGATATACTGTAAAACAATTTTGTAAAGATTATCCTAAAGGATTATATTTGTTGGCTACAGACCAACATGTAATTGCGGTTGAAGATGGTAATTATTATGATACATGGGATTCAGGAAATGATTTCCCACTTTATTATTGGAGAAAGGAAATTAGCAAATAATGGATACAGCTTCAAATAATATAAATCAAACTCAATTCAATCAAAATAATTCATATAACACTGGAATTAATAATATAAGTTCTAATTATCAAGGAACTGGTATTAATAACAATTATATGAATGGAGGAAAGAATATAACACCACAACCAAATAATAATTTGATTCAACCAAATCCTCCTCAATTCATACCGCAAAATACAAATCAAACTTTTTGGAATGGCAATTATAATATGCCGATACAAAATACTCAACAAATTTCTACTCAGCCAAATATTCAAAATCAAAATGAAAATGAATTTATTTTATTAGATGGTTCTGCCCCTAATAAAAAAAGAAAATATGTATTCGTAGAAGAGATAGATATTACTCAACCTGTCTTTTCTTTAGAAGATATAAGAAAAATAGTTTCTGATGAATTTGATAGACGATTTGGAGAGGAGGAAAAGAGTTGATAAATAATCTAAACAATCCATTAATGAATATGCAGTATATTATGTCTGAATATAATAATTTTTTACAAAACCCTGTTCAGTGGTTAACGCAACATAATGTTCCGAATCCACAACAAGCTATACAAAATCCCCAAGTAACAATGCAAGGGGTAATGAACAATAATGTGAATAATCAACAATTTAATCAGATTATGTCATTAGCTCAAATGATACGGGGAATATCAAAATAATAACGGTACTAACACTTTGCAAAGTTTATGTATAGTAACTCGTTAATATTATATTTAGTTTTAAAGGAAGGTAATAATTTATGGGATTAACAGATGGTAACAATGGTGGGCTTAGTGCAGCAGATGTTGCTGCTGTAACTGGTAACAATAATGGTTTTGGTGGATGGGGTGATGGCTCTTTTTGGATTATCGTTCTTTTCCTGTTTGCTTTGATGGGGAATGGTTGGGGCAATGGATTTGGCAACGGTAATGGCAGTGCTATGCCTTATGTAGTTAATAATGATGTTCAAAGAGGATTTGACCAATCTGCAATCATGAATGGCATTACAGGACTTAGTGGAACTATGACTAATGGCTTTGCTAATGCTGAAATCTCTCGTTGTAATGGTCAAACCAATATTCTGCAAACTTTAGCTGGAAATCAAATGGCAAACATGCAGAGTTTTTATGACATGACATCATCTTTCCAAAATTGTTGTTGTGAAAATAGGCTTGCAGTAGCTGAAACTAAACAACTTATTTCTGCTGAGGCTGCTGCTACTAGAGCCAATACAGATGCAAAAGTACAAGCTGTAATGGATAAGCTTTGTCAGCTTGAGATGGATGGTATTAAACAGAACTATGAAAATAGAATCGGCAATATGCAGAATGAGATTGATTCTCTTCGTGCTGCCATCAATAGTGCTAATGGTGTAGCTTCTCAAAATGCGCAGACTGCCGCTATTATTGCTAATAATGAAGCTCAGACAGTAGCTCTTGAAAGATATCTCGCTCCTACTCCTATGCCAGCTTACATTGTAAGTAATCCAAATTGTTGTAATCAAAATGGTTACTCATTTGGTTGCGGATGTAATGCATAATTGGGGGTGATATTATGGCTGAGTATGTATACAATCAAGTTCAGGAAGTTGAAGCTGGACAAAATGTATTACTTCAAGATTCTATTCCTTGCAATCGTGGTTATGTGATTCATAGGAATGGTTCTGGCATCCTTACTCTCAGAGGTATCGTTAATAACCCTTGTGCCAAATTTGCAAGATATAAAGTTGAATTTAATGGCAATATTGCCGTACCAACAGATGGAACAGCTGGTGAGATAAGTCTTGCTCTTGCCATTGATGGTGAGCCAATTCAAACGAGTCGTGCTCGTGTAACTCCAACAGTTACGAATGCTTATTTTAATATAACTAGTGTAGCGAATATCACAGTTCCTGCTGGTTGTTGTCTTACTATCTCTATTGAAAATACAAGTGGTGTTTCTATAAATGTTCAGAATTCTAATCTGACTGTTGATAGAACAGCTTAAAGAAAGGAGGTAGCAGACATGAAAGAATTAGATTGTTTAAAAGAGATGCTTTGTGATGAAGTAAGAAAAATAAACTCTCAAGGAGAACTTAATCCTACTACTCTTGGAATCGCAGATACTGTTGTTGATATTATTAAAGACATTATGGATATTCGTGAGAAAGAGGAACGTATGGGATATAATGATGAAAGTTCTTATAAGAATGGATATGATAATTCTTATAATCGTATGAATCCTTCTTATAATCATTATGATAATAATTTCGGTTCTTATAATAATCGTAATCATGGAATGAATTATGGTTATGATAATGGATATAGCAGACATACAGCTACTGACCAGATGATTAATAAACTTGAGATGATGATGCAAGATGCTTCTCCGAAAGACAAAGCAACAATTCAACATTGTATTGAAGAACTTAAAAATTGATAAAATATTATGGGAGATAAGAATCGTCTTATCTCCCATTTTTTAATATAAGGATTGGTTTGTTAGCTCAGTTCGGCAGAGCGTCCAATTATTTAAATTGGATGTCGGAAGTTCAAATCTTTCACAAACCGTCTACGCCTATCGGCGTATCATTCCTCATTGAGGGATTAAAATTGATTATTGTAAAGGGGTTAAAAAGGTAAAATCTTTTTAATCCCATTATTTAAATAAAGGATTAAAAGGAGAATAAAATATGGATTTAAAATCAATTCTTGATACAACAAATGATAATACTCTTTTTGATGAAGTAATTAGAGAATATTATAATAATAGAATTCTTATTTTAAATGATGAAATTAATGAGAATTTAATTGAAGATTGTATTATTTATATTCTTAAATGGAATCAGGCTGATAAAGGATTATCTTCTAAAGATAGAAAACCTATTACAATTTATATTAATAGCGGTGGTGGAGATAGTATTATTGCTATGCAATTGGTTGATGTTATAAAAGCATCTATAACTCCAATTAAAGTATTAGGTATGTCTTTAGTGGCAAGTGCTGCTTTTCATATTTTTATAGCAGGACACGAAAGAGTTTGTTTTGATAATACAATATTCTTAATGCATGATGGAGATGTGACTATTAGTAATAGTACAAGTAAAGCAAAAGATACTATGAAGTTTATAGAAGAACTTGATGCTCGTTATAAGAATCATGTTCTTTCTTCTACTAATATGACTGAAGAATTTTATGATGACCATTATGATATTGAGTTTTTCTTTTTTGGAAATAAAGCAAAAGAATATGGTGTTGTAGATAAAATAATTGGAGAAGATTGTACTATGGACTATATATATTAATGGGGGATAAATATGGAATACAATCGATTAAATAATGAATCTGATAAAGATTTAATTAATCGCATTTGTTCTGAAAAAGATAATATAGGTAGTTGGCAAGATGTAGCGAATATAATTAATAATATATTAGGAACAGCTTTTACTGAATCTAAGTATAGGAAAAATTTTAAGTTGTATTCTGAAGGTTACAATGATAGCCAAGCTAAAGCTATTGAAGAACATAATGCAGAATTGGAAAACAAACTCAAAGAAATAAAAAAAGAACGTATTAAATTACAAACATTAAATGTTGAAAGAAATAGATTGGATAGAATCGAAGCAAGAAAAGAATTGTATTATGAGCAGATAGGTAATATGATTACCGCTCTTTCATCTCCAATATTTGATGTTGAATATGATTCTGAAATTGCTGATATAGAAAATAGTGCTGAGGAATCTTATCTTTTAACTATTGCAGATATTCATTCTGGAGCTACATTTAAAACAGAATATAATGAATATTCACCTGAAATTATGATTGAACGATTTGAATATTTAACTGAAAGAATTATTAATTTTATTAAAAAACATAATTGCAAAGTTCTTTATATAGTTGGATTAGGAGATTTTATTCAAGGTTGTATTCATATGAATGATTTAAAAATTAATGATTCTACAGTTGTAAAAGCTACCGTACAAGTTAGTCAAGTAATGGCTCAATTTTTAAATAATATTTCCAAATATGCACATATTAATTATTATCATATTATATCTTCAAATCATTCTCAAATGAGATATCTTGGTACAAAAGCAAGTGAACTTATGGGCGAAGATATGGAATATATTATTGGGCATTATATTAAAGATAGTCTAAGTAATAATAAAAATGTGAATGTATATGTTGATGAAGAAGCCGCTGATTATAAAGAAATAGAAATTTTAAATTATAGAATAATCGCTATGCATGGTCATCAAGTAAAAGATATTAATACTATATTAAATAATCTTTCTTCTAAAAAAAATAGGATGGTTGATTATATAATATTAGGGCATCAACATAACCATAAAGTTATTACTGGCAATGATGGATGCACATATGATACAGAAGTATTGGTGAGTCCTTCGTTTATAGGGAGCGACCCTTTTGCCGATTCAATTATGAAAGGAAGCAAAGCTGCTGTAATGATTTATGGTTTTCATGAATATGAAGGACATAATGAAACTTATAAATTTATTTTAAATTAAATTCGGGTTGCTTCGAATTAAATTATATGGAATCAGAAAGTGCAAATGGCGTATTCTGCCGTTTGCACTTTCTAATACACATACGCTCTTATAGCACAATAGGTAGTGCAATTGATTTGTAATCAATAGGTTGGCAGTTCAAGTCTGTCTGGGAGCTTTAAAATAAAATGATTAAAAGGAGGAAGTGAATTATATGGCTTTTATGAAACAAGCTAAGACTGAAGACGAAATAAAAAAAATGACCGTAAAGCAAGTTAAAGAAGCATATAATACACTTGCTGCTGATTATAATCATTTAATTGAATTTGATTATTATTATTGTCATTGTTGCAATACATTTCAGTCTAAAAGTAATTTTTATCAAAGTAAAACGAATGCTAGTGGTTATTTTCATATGTGTAAAAAATGCACATTAAAAGCTGCTACTGATTATAATAAAAAAGATAATACTTATAAAGATAATAGAGAAAAGACAATAAATGTTTTAAGAATGATGGATAAACCTTTTGATGATTCTTTATATAATAATCTTTTACGAGCTGTGAAAGCAGATGTAGGAGAAAGAAGTATAGAAACAGCTTGGCAAAAAATGATTGTTGCATTATCTTCTCTTCCACAATATAAAGATATGACATTTGCTAATTCTGATTTTGGTACTCATACAGAATCTATAGATGATGATAATGATGAAGAGATTAAAGAACTTATTAAAACTGGTAGAAAAAGATTTGGTAAATATCCATCTGAAGAATTATATTTTCTTGAAAAAGAATATGAAGATTGGGTAACTAGATATCCATGTGATAATAAAGCTCAAGAAGAATTATTCAAACGTGTCTGTTTTAAACAGTTGGAAATAGATAGAGCTACAAAAGCTAATAGAGATACAAAAGATTTAGATAAATCTTTACAAGATTTATTAGGTTCTTTGGGTATTAAACCTAATCAAAATAGCGGAGATAGTTTAGTTAATCAATTGTCATTTGACCAAATGATTGAAAAATGGGAAGAAGAAAAACCTATTCCCGAACCTGAAGGTGTTTTTAAAGATATTGATAAAATAGGAATGCTTATTGATGTCTTCTTTAGAGGACATATGGCTAAAATGATGGATATTAAAACTTGTTTTTCAACCATTTATGAAAAATTTATGTCTAAATATACAGTTACGAAACCTCAATATGATGAAGGAGAAGATAGTGAAACTCTGTTTAATAAAATATTTGGAGCAGAGGCAGACCGTGAATTAAATGATAGTTGAGAATAAAAGAAATATAAAAGAAATTGAACAAGAAAAGTCTCAAAAAATATTGGAGACTGTTGCTTGGAGGACTGGATATTATCGTGCCAATCCTCAACGGTTTTGTAAAGATATATTAAACATTACTCTTAAATGGTTTCAAGTAATATTATTATGGGCAATGATGCATAATAATTTTTTTATGTATTTAGCCGCAAGAGGTCAAGGAAAAACATTTTTAACTGCAATATTTCTTGTTTGTAGATGTATGTTATATCCTAATAGTAAAATTATAGTTACATCAGCTACATTAAAACAAGCAAATGAAGTTCTTCTTAAAATTCAAGATGAAATATATCCTTACTCTCCTATTTTACAATCGTGTATAAAAGAAATGAAAATAGGTCAAAATGATGCAACTATATTATTTAAAGGAGGGTCTTGGATAAAAACAAGAACAAGTACTGAGAATTCTCGTTCAGCAAGAGCAAATATAATTGTAGTTGACGAATTTAGAATGGTAGATAAAAAAATTCTAGATAGTGTTATTAGAGAATTTTTAAAAGCTCCTAGACACCCTAAATACTTAGATAAGCCAGAATATGCTCATTTGACAGAACGAAATAAAGAATTATATTTGTCTTCTGCTTATTTTAAAAGTTCATGGGCATATACAAAGGCAATATCATATACTCAAGATTTTTTTAATGATAAAAAGAAATACTTTATTTGTGGTTTACCATATCAGTTATCTATTAGAGAAAATCTTTTAGATAGAGGACAAGTTGAAGACCAAATGGGAGAAGCAGATTTCAATGAAATTGCTTTTTCTATGGAAGATGAGTGTTTATGGTACGGAGACACGGAAGGGGGTTTATTTAAATTTGATTCTTTAAATAAAATTAGAAGAATTAAACATTGTCTTTATCCTTTAGAATATTATAATGAAAAATTTCCTGTACCAAAACCTCCTGCAAATGGTAGGAGAATTATGTCTGTAGATATAGCTCTTATGGCTTCTACTAATAAAAAAAAGAACGATGCTTCTTCTATTTATATAAATGATGCAATTCAAAGTACAAATACAACTTATCAATCTAATATTATATTTGGTCAAAATTTTGAAGGATTAACAACTGATGAGCTAGGTATTATTGTAATGAGATATTTTTATAAATATAAATGTACGGATTTGGTAATTGACACAAACGGAGTTGGATTAGGTATAGCAGATTTTATTGCAAAAGACCAATATGACCCAGAAACTGGAGAAGTATATGGTGCATTATGTTGTTGTAATAATGATGAAATGGCTGCTAGATGTAAAGTTCCTAATGCTTTAAAAGTAGTTTGGTCTGTTAAAGCAACTGCTGATTTTAATAATACAATTTGTATATTATTAAGAAATGCTATTAATAATGGAAGAATTAATTTTTTAGTCTCTGAACAAAATGCGGATGAAGCAATTGCTGAAGAATATAAACCATTTAAAAAAATGACTCCTATGGAGCAGGCTAAAATGAAAATGTCATATGCTCAATGTACAATGGGAGTATATGAATTAGTTAAACTGAAATATTATATTAAAAATAATAAAATAACTGTGTATGAACCATCGGGATGTAGGAAGGATAGATACTCTTCTATCGCTTACAACTACTGGTGTGCTTCACAGTTAGAACTAAGATTACGTCCTCATAATCAAGATACTGAATCTTTGGTAAAAAGATTGACAATTAAAAAAGGGCGTTTGCATACAAATACGTTATAGGAGGTGCGCTTTGGCTCGATTAAAAAAAACTGAACACGATGCAGCGATTAGCGCATCAGGTAAACAAGTAGATTCACAGGAATTGAAACAAATAAAAGAACAATTTTCTGATGAACAAAAATATAATTTTACTACTGCTATTAATGCACTACATCAATTTAGAGATATAACAAAAAATTATAGAAAATCAATTGCTACTTTTGATAAAGAACAATTGATTGGATATTTAAAAAATATTGGAAGTAATGAAAATAATTTAAGAAATCTTTCTTGGTATATGTTTTACCGTAGTCAGATTTATAGAAGGATTATTTTGTATAATGCTTGTATGTTTGAACTTAATGCAAGAAGTATTATTCCTAAATATTCTTTGACTCAAAATAATAATGATAAACAAATTCTTCGAAGTTATTATGATACAGCCGCTATGTTAGATAATATGAGTTTACCAGTAAATTTTTTAAAAATATTTATTACATGTTTTACTCAAGATGTCTTTTATGGAGTTGCTTATTATAATGATGATGGTTTATATATTATGCCATTACCTCCAGAATATTGTAAATTGGTAGGACAATTTACCAATGGGGATTTTGCATATGCTTTTAATATGATGTATTTTTCGGGAGCAAATCAAGATTTATTAGATTATTGGGGTGAACCTTTTACAACTATGTATAAAGAATATCTTAAAGATACAATCAATAATCGTTGGATGTTAATGCCTGAAAAATATACAGCTTGTTTTAAACATAATGTAGAAGATTGGATGGTTATAGTTCCACCTTTTAGTGGATTGTTAAATGATATTATTGCATTAGAAGATACTAAAAACGTGCAAGCTATAGCAGATGAACAAGATATCTATAAAATGATTTATTTATCAATGGAAACTCTTGGTAAAACTATTGATGATTGGAAAGTTGACCCAGATATTCTTATTGAATATTTTGATAGAATGTGTGAAGACGCTATTCCAGATTATACTTCTGCTGCTATAGTACCAGGAAAATTAGATACTATTTCATTTGATGATAATAAAAATGCTGATATTAATAAAGTTTCTAATGCAACAAAGAATGTGTTAAATAATAGTGGTGGTGCTCAATTATTGAATTCTCAAGCTATTCAGGGAACTACTGGTTTGTTGGCAGCGATTAAATTAGATACGAAAATGGCTATCTCCTCTCTCCTTCCTCAAGTGCAAGGATGGTTAAATAGATTTCTTGGTTATTATCTTAATGACCCTTCTAGAGTTAAATTCTTTGAAGTTTCACATTTTACTAAATCAGATTTGAGAAAAGAGTTATTGGAAAATGCAACTTATTCTTTACCAACTAAATTAGCTGTTAATGTTTTATCTGGATTTTCAGAACTAGAAACATTAGCATTAAATCATTTTGAGGAAGATATATTGGGACTTGGAGATATACTTACTTCTCCTCTTCAATCTTCACATACTACAAGTAATGTAGGTGATGAAGATTTAAAGAAAGACCCAGAGGAGCTTACAGATGACGGTGAGAAATCAAGACAGAAACGAGACCGTTCAAATGGATAAAAAGGAGAATTAAATGAGTAAGAAAAATTTTATTAAAACATCTGATAAAGAAATTTGGTTATTATTAAAAAAAGAGGGATATACTGAACTTCCTAAAGAAGGAGATAAATGGGTATTTCTTAATGATAAAGATTTTAAATTTTCTAAACATGACCAGAATAATATGGAATTTACAAATCAGATGTATATTTAATATATAGAAAGGATGCGATATCTTATGCCGAACAAGAAGTTGTTTACATTTGATGATTTATATTCTTTCTTCCTTAAACAAAATAAAAATATTAATTTCAATTCAAAAGAATCCGATACTGAAATTGTTGTTCAGGTATTGGGTTCTTTATCTTTTGAAAATGAAAATGTATATGAAGGATTAGCTCCTGTACATTTACAAGCTTGTCATACAGACCGTAATAGAAATGGTTCTTCTATTTCGACGCAAACAATGAAAAAAGCGTTACCTACTTTTAAAAATAAACCTATTCTAGCTTATATTCATGAAATTGAAAATGAAAATGGTGAGATGGAAGAAGTGTTTGGATGGCACGCAGTGCATGAAGATGAGAACGGAGATACCGTATACGATGAACGAATGGTTGGTATTATTCCTGAATCTAGTTCTCCTACTCTTGAATATGATGACGATAAGAATAAATATTATGTAAATATTGATGGATTCATATATGAAGAATATTCACATGCTAAAGATATCTTAGAAAGAATGGGGGAGGCTTCTGTAAGTATTGAAATTAATGTTACTCAGCTTTCATATGATGCTAAAGAAAAGCTTCTTTTAATTGAAGATTTTTATTTAAACGGTGTCACTATTTTAGGAAAAGACCCCGATGGCAATGATGTAGAAGCAGGAATGGAAGGAAGCAATATAAAATTAACAGACTTTAGTAAAGAACATAATAGTATGTTTAGTTTAAATAGTGATTTGTTAGATGCAATTAATAAATTAAATAGTATACTTGCATCTTTCAATATAGAATCTTTGGAGAAAGGAGGAGAAAGTCAAATGAACAAATTTGAAGAGCTGCTTGCCAAGTATGGTAAAACTGCTGATGACATTGATTTTGATTATGAGTCTTTGTCTGATGAAGAATTAGAAATAAAATTTGAAGAGCTGTTTGGAGAAAAGAATGACGAGGATGATGTTACTCCTCCGACTGAAGATAATTCTGAAAATTTTGAAGATGGTCAGGAAAATGAATCTGAAGATGATAATCAAGATGACGATTCTCAAAATGATGAAGATAATAATCAAGATTATTCTAATGAAGATGAAAATCAAGAAGATGATACAAATGAAAATAACACAGATGATAAAGCAGAGGAATATAGTATTGAATATTCAGTAAATAAAATGAATTTTAAAACAAGTTTAAATGATGTTCAATATGCATTAACAACTCTTGTTAATGATACTTATGCTGAATCTGATGGAACTTATTATTCTTGTATTGTTTATGATGATTGTGTTGTCATGGTTGACTATTGGACAGGAACAGCTTATAGACAAAGTTATAAAGTCCGTAAAGGTGTTTATTCTCTTACGGGGGATAGAGTATCTGTTAGGGCTGTATATTTGACTGCTGATGAAGAAGCTGAAGTTGATAGAATGAAATCTAATTATTCTTTATATGAAAAAGAATTAGACAATTATCATAATGCAGAAGCAAAAGTAGAAAAACAAACAATTATTAGCAAACCTGAATTTGCTTTATTAAGCGGTCAATCAGAAGATTATGATAATTTTGTAAATGAAATTAATGATGATAAACTCCATCTTAATTATACGATTGAAGATGTTCAAAAGAAATGTGATGAATATCTTCTTGCATACGTGAAAGCTGGAAATCAGATTAATTTTGAAAAAGATAATACTACAGAAACTACACAAACGCATATGTTTAGACTTCCTAAACAAAATACCAAGAAGTCTAAAGGGCGTTATGGAAATCTGTTTAGTAAGAAGTAAATATTAATTTATTTGAAAGGAGAAAAATTATGGCTATTAAATATACCATTCAAAAGTATGGTGTATCATTTCCTACCAAAGTGGCTGCCTCTGCTGGCTCTCCTCATATTTATAATATCACTTTGACAAATGATACACCTAATGGAAAAATTGTTGGTCGTGGCGCATGGCAAGAACTTGACCGTTATGCTGAGGCTGCTGCTCCTACATTTGAACTGGAAGTTAAAGGTCAGGCAACTAATGGAAACTGGTATGTAGAAGTTAACAGTGTTGATGCAAATGCTGATGTTCTGTTCATTCATATGCCTGTTATTATTGCTGAAAACTTTACACGTAAGTTTGCTGATGAGAAGAATTTCTATCTTCCTGCTGGCACTGTTGCGAAAGCTTATACTCTGATTCGTGGTGATATCCTTGAATATTCTGAGGAATGCTTTAGTGCTACCCCTACTGTTGGTGCAAAGATTACTGCTTGTGATGCTACAACAGGTAAGTTAACTATCTAATTTTAAAGGAAAGGAGGAATGTAAGATGGCTATTATGAAATTTAGTACAACTCATTTGAATAACCTCTTTTCTGGTGGAGAGAATGGTTATGAATGGGATTCTGTTAAGAATCTGATGTTTGACCTTAGTGATGGTCTGGACATTTGTGATGAAGAAGGAAATAAAATAAACAAGAAAGAAGCAGAAGCAAAGATGCGCAATATCATCTTCTCTGTTCTTGGTCTTGATGCTTCTAAAAATCCTACAAAGAGAGATATTAAGAGAGCTTTCAATCGTCATGGTGAAGAATTCTTTGAAGTTATTGAAGAGCTTGTAGATATTAAAGTTAATACTGGTCTTCAGGCGAATGATTTCTTCTATGATTTTGTTGATTATCGTAATATTGCTCTTGGCGATTCTAATGAGTTTTATACAGAAGATAAAACTATTCTGGCTGTAAGCAAGGTAGCAGGTCATCATCATGACTTTTCGCTTCAGAGACTTGGTGCTGGTGAGTCCACAACTATCCCTATGAGCACATATGGCGCAGCTGTTGGTGCAGATATTGCTCGTTATCTTGTAGGTCAGGAAGATTGGGCTAAACTGGTTTCTAAACTTGGCGAAGCTTTTACAAAGAAACTTACAGACATGGTTTATGCAGAGGTTATGAATGCTTATCAGCAAATTCCTGTTTCTTCTGCCCAGATTGGTAACTTCGTTGGTAATGGTACTCTGGTCAAAGCTACTCTTGATACTATTATTGAGAATGTTGGTGGTCTGAATAACTCTGATGTTTATATTCTTGGTACAAAGACAGCTCTTAAACAGCTTAATACAATTAGTGATGTTAACTGGAGAGCAGAAATTGACAAGGAAGCTGTTTCTCGTACAGGCAGACTTGGTTGGTATGAGTCTACAGACCTTATTGAAATCCCTCAGAGATTTGACAATAATGATGTAACCAGAAGACTGATAAGTGATAAGATTCTGCTTATTATGCCTAAGACTTCTGACAATAAGTTCGTTTGGGTTGTTGACCAAGGTGAGACACTTATTGACGAAATCACAGAGCGTGGTGAAGAGCATGGTCGTATTGATGACATTATGAAGTATGAAATGCAGAGAAGTTTTGGTGTTACAACTAAGATTGGCAGATACTTCGGAGCATGGATTCTTCCGTAATTAAAATATTGATTAAAAGGAGAAAATAAAATGGCAGTAAAGAAAACAAATACAACTACTCACAAGAATGCTTTTGTTAAAGAAGCTGAGTCTGTTGTAGAAAATACAAAACCTGAAACAGTTGAAACTGTAAAAGCAGAAGAAGTTGTTCCTATTGAGACTTCAAAAAAATCGGTTAAGAAATTTAATCCAGATGACATGATTTTATGTCAATCTATTTGTGTAGGTCAGACATTTGTAAAAGGTTTTAAAAGTGGAACAATTTATACTTTTGAAGCATTGGGGGCTGAAGAATATATTGAATATAGAGATTTAGTTGCGGCTGTTCGTTCTAAAGATAATATCATTTTTAAACCATTTATTATTGTTTTAGATGAAGATTTTATCAATGAACAAAAAACACTTAAATCTTTTTATGAGAATATGTATACTCCAGAAGATTTTGAAGAGTTCTTCAAATTAAGACCCAACCAAATGGTAGAAGCTCTTAACAATATGCCAATTGGTTTTAGAGAAACTATTAAGAGTATGGCTGTTGGCAAGATTCAAGATGGAGTATTTGATAGTGTAGCAAGAATTAAAGCTCTTGATGATTATTTTGGAACTAAAATGATGCTTTTAACAGAACTGTATGGTGAGAATTAAGGAGGTAAAAGATGCCTTCTCAAATTTATTTTAAAGAAGTATATTCTTCTTTTTTTTTAAAGATTGAAGGATATGACATCTTTGATAAGAATATAAGTGATGAATATAGGGAGGCGCTTTTGTGTAGTTGGTTGCATTCTTCTATTGGGAAACCTTATGTTAATAGATTGTTTTCGGCTGTCACTTTATCAGACCCTTATCAAGATGAAGACCCCGAAACAGGGGAAATTATAGATATGGATGGTATTATTGAATATGAATTAAAAAATAAAATAAATGAGGACTTTGGTGATAAGCAATTTATTATTGAAGTCCTTGCTTACGGTATGGCTCTTTGTTGGTTAGAACCAAAAGTTTATAGTTTGACTAATATTGCTCAGTTTTTTGGAACTAGTGATGAAAAGTTTTACGCACAACAAACTCATCTTTCTGAATTAAGAAATCTTCGAGATGATTTGATTAGTCATCAAAGAAGCTTGATTAGAGATAGAGGATATAGCAATAATTCATATATCAATGGTAAATCTGCAAGTTCAAGATTGCGAGGTGACTGATATGAAATATTTATATGGTCACTTTAGCGATGAACAATTCGAGCAATTTAAAAAACAACTACACAGCAAAATTCATTGGTTAATTCTATATAAAGACCCTAAGAAAGAAAAAGAATATCCTAATGTAGATTTTAATAAATATTTTATAACTCTTATGCAAGAGATAGACAGTTTAAATGAACTACTCTTCTATCCTCCACAGATTGTAGAAATAACTTGTTTATTGCAGACGGCATATAGAGAAACAAAACAAAATCCTTTTAATTATCATAATTATAGAAAGTGTATCCTTGATGCCCATTCGTTAGTAGATAAGATACAAGAGGTAATGGAATGATTACATTAGATATGTATCAGTCTATGTTAAATGTAAAAGGTAAAAATTTATCACAAGTAAGACAATATAATTCTGCTATGGTGATGAATACTACCTTTATTGGAGATATAGGATATAAGCGAGTATATATATTAGATAAAAATGAAGGATGGAGATATGAAGATGCAAAATATTCAAAACATGCTACTCCTTCAATTTTAAAAGATGCTGTTGATTATTATCTTCAGTTTAGACCACGTATTCATTATCCTGTTGGGACATATGTATTTATTCCTAATGATGAAGATTATGAAATTGGATTTGAAGATTATGAACCAACTGACCCTTTTAAAGATGAGAATTTTGATGTTAATAAATTATGGATGATTGTTGGCAAAAATGATGCTAATGAATTTGTTAGATATAATATTATTAAATGTAATTGGAATTTTAGATGGATAGCAAGAATAAACGGTGAAAATAAAATTTTTAATATTTGGGGTAGTGTTCGAAATGCTAACTCATATACAAGTGGTGTCTGGGATGCTGATTACTCTACAGCTTTAGATAATGTTACAAATGCATGGATACCAGATACTTATCTTTTATATGAAGATGATTTATATAATTATAATCTTTGTGATAGCAGATATCTTAGACATGAACATAGATTTATGCTTACTCATAACAAGCTTGACCCTAAAGTTTATACTGTTACTAAAGTTCAAGATTTAGTTCCACAAGGAATTATAAAATTAACTTTAAAACAAGATGAATTAGATGAAGTTAGGGATAATGTAGATTTAATGCTTTGTAATTATTATAACGGTTCTGGAGAAATTGTAACTAAACAAGAATCTCATATAGATGATACTGCAAGAAGTTATTTATGGTCTGCTATTGTGGATGAAGACGGTATATTACAAAGAAATCGTACACAAGATAAGGTGTTACATATAGCCAAGATTTCTTATTTTAATGTTGAATTTTTCTTAAAGAATAAATTACAAGATTTAAATGCAGAATGGCGTATAGATTATAATGGTGAATCTGATTTATCAGACGAAGAGATTGAGCATTTGTGTAATTTATTGGTTATGCGTCAAATAGATAAAACTACAATATCTATTAAACCAGCTAAAACAAATAAGCTAATTGGTGAAAAGTTTATTTTATCCGTTCAAGATTCTAATGGAGACTATGCATCTTCTGTTGAATTGGAGGTTCAGAAATGAAAAGGGATATAAAAGGAATTTCTAGGGATTTAGATGATAGAAGAAACAATGATATAGTATATAAAAAAGATAAACTATTTAAAATGTTTAATGAAGACCCAGATTTAAAAGATGTGCTTGGGGTTTTAGAACCTAAACCATTAAATGAATATTTAGATGTAGATAATCCAACTGAAGAAGAATTAAAAATACGACAAGAAATAATTGAATATAATGAAAAAATTAAACATGACCAAATTGTGCCTTTTCTTAAATTAAACGGATTGCAAAAAGAAGTATTGAATTTTGTTATGTTTGATGTGAGAGATGATGGTGTTGATTATTATAATGACACTATGAAGAAACAATATATTGAAGTTATGTGTGTTGTTCATGAGGATGATATGGAGACAGAATATGGAATTGTAAGAACAGATTTATTAGATTATATAGTCAGAGATTTATTGTGTTGGACAAATGCTTTAGGCTTTCAAGTAGTCCTAGAAGAAGATAGACCTTACATATTAGATGCTGATTATTATAGTAGACGAATGAGATTTGCGATTAAAACTCCTAACTTAGTTAATAAACATATGGGTAGGAATAATAAATATGACAGCTTCAAATTCTAAAATAAGTTTATTACAATTATATTTTGGTGACCCATATCAAGTTTCGGATAAAATTACAATATTCCAACCTACTATTGGTGGAATACTTGAATATGATAAACAATTTGGAGAATCTGAATTTTGGTCAATGCTTAATGTATTTATTGGGAATACAACTTCTTATCGATTATTATTATGGGATATGGGTATTGATTGGAATGAAATTTCAGATTTTCAATTATTCTCTTTGTTAATTAAAACTTTAAAAGTTGAAAATACGGAAATATTATTTGGGGATTTAGATTTGTCTTTGTTTGATGCTTATATGAAACAAATTCCGAATGAAGAAGAATCTGAAGATAAAGAAGAATTAGAACCTAAACAAGAAATGATTCTTTGGAATCCTGAGTTAGACATTGAAATAAATGAAGATATATATAATAACATTGCTCTTTATATAAGAACAATGTTTAATATTTTTCCAAAAATTGAAAAAGCCAAGGGTAAAACAACTAAAAAATGGATTATAGAAGAAGATAGAATGAATCTTGCAAATGCAAAAAAAGAAGATACAACTTCTACTTTTTTACCATTAATTGAATCTTGTTGTTGTCATGCTGGCTTTAAATATAAAAAAAACGAATTAAGAGAAGTAGGTATTTATGAATTTATGAGAAGTGTACAACGTCTTCAAGTTTATGAATCTACTACTGCTCTGCTTAAAGGAATGTATAGTGGTTTTATTGATACTAAAGGAATTGATAAAGAAGAATTCGATTTTATGAGAGATATAAAACCAGCAAATAAAAAATAATTATTGAAAGGAGAAATACTATCATGGCTTTTAAATTAGGTGATTTGATTATTGATAGAATCCAAATGGCTATGGCTGAAAAGTTTGATGGAACACCCCTGTATGTTCTGACTCAGCTTTCTGATGCTTCCATCGAAATTTCTGCTGAGTCTAAAGATACAACCGACAAAGACGGTACTCTGATTAAGAGATTCTGGAGAGCTAAGACTGGTACGTTTACCGCAACCAATGCGATGCTGAACCTTAACGTTCTGGCTGCTCAGTCTGGTAATGACGCTAAACTTGCTACTACAGAGCTTCCAATTCTTATGCCTAAAATTATTACTGTTAAAAGAGGTGAGACAGTTAACCTTGGTACTGGTTATACGGCTGGTGCTAGACTGACTGTTAATGCTCTTGCTACTAATGGTGCTATGGGTAAAGCTTATACTCAGGATGCTACAGCTTCTGCTACATCTTTTGGTCTTTCTGGAACAACTCTGACTGCTCCTACAGATACAAATGAGGAACAGTATGTTGTTAAGTTTGATAGAAATGTGACAGAAGGTGTTTATATTCTGAACTCCGCTGATAAATTCCCTAAGACCGTTAAACTTACAATGAAGGGTCTGTGCGTTGACCCATGTGAGGCAGACACATTACGTGCCGTTTATATCGTGCTTCCTTCCTTCCAGCCTAGCCCTGAGACAACTATCGCTCTTGGTGGTGACGATACTTCTATCGATTTCACTGGAGACCTTCAGGTAGATTACTGTTCTGTAGATAAAACTCTGTATCAGGTTTACTATGCTACAGAAGATGCTGAGGAAGATTAATTTAGTTTTAGTTAAATATGATTGACTAATAATATTAGGTATGGTACGCCTCAAAACGTACCATACTTTTTCTTAAAAATAATATTAATATAAAAAGGAGACAAACAGATATGGCGAGATATGATAGGAGCTGCATTTTATGTGGCAAAGTATACGAGTACTGTAATTCATGCAGCGCTTTTCAAGATAAGCCTGTATGGATGTTTAGTTATTGTAGTGAAGATTGTAAAGATATTACATCTTTACTGACAGATTATATTTTTAATAAAATCTCTAAAGAAGAGGTTAAGCAAGGTATTGAAGATAAAGATACTTCCAGACATATGCAATATAAAGGAAGTTATGGAAAAGCTTATAAAGAAATTATGGGAATAGTTGATTTTGAAGAAAAAGAAATAAAAGAAGAAAAAGAAATTATTAAAGAAGATGTGATTAAAGATATGGCGAATGATACTGTATCTCAATTTAAATCTAATCTTCAAGCAGAATCAAAAAAGGTTTATCCTAAAGCTGTTGCTCATAAACATGGTAAGTAATTAGTATTAATTGAACAGTGATTTATTTAAAACAAAAACAATAGGGTGTAGCTCACTGTTCGTGGGTTATGCCCTTTTTTTGTATTTTTAGGAGGAAAAGGATGAAAGATATAGATTATGTTCAATCAAATTTAAAACCTCGATCTTATGTATCAAGTGAAGTGGTTAGATTGATAAATATGAAACAAGCTAAATTATATATAAGTAATAAAATATATCCTATTGATATATATACTAGTATAGATAAAAAAGGGGAATCTGTTCTTGTTATGGTGTTTTTAAAAGAAGAAACACAAGAAGCATATAAGTTATGGCTTAATTATGCTTTAGAGGAGAATACAGTATGAATGAAAATAAAGAAGTTACTCTCTTATCTTTAGATACAAGTTCCACCAAAACAGGATGGGCTGTATTTAAAAATGGTATATATAAAGAATCGGGCGTATTAGATTGGTCTCATATTAAAGATAATACAGAAGATAGATTACAAATAATGTATATAGATATTATTCAACATATACAGAAATACGAACCAGATATTCTTGTTATAGAAAAAGATATTGTTGGTTCAGGTAAAAGACAAAATATGTCCACGATTAATACTTTAGTAAAACTAATTGGTGGTGTTTGGGCATATTGTATACAACTTAATATGGATACTCCAATGAATTTTCCAGCTGGAGAATTTAATATTTTTTATGTAGAATATACTCCTTCTGAGTGGAGAAGTTTAGTTGGAATTACAGTTCGTAAAAGGGAAGATTGTAAAGCGGCTTCAATTAAAAGAATTAAAGATATATATAATATAGATGTTGATGATAATGAAGCCGATGCTATTAATATTGGAGAAGCTTATATAAATGAATGGGGATAAAAGAGTTCACTACTCTTCTATTCTATTTTTTTTGATTGAAAAGGAGAATTATTATGGAAATTAAGAATACTATTGAAATCGATGTTAAGAATTTTGTAAATAGATACAGTAAATTTAATACAACTACAGCTAAGGAATCTTATTTGAAAACTACTGTTAAATTTGTTGATTATATTAATTTTGAAGTAGTTGAAGTGTTATGTGACCAGATTCTCGCTAATAGTTGTTATGATAAAAATGGCAATATTAAAATTAATACATGTAAAAAATATGTCATGTATATCTATACAATTTTTAATCAGTATACAAATATTACTGTTCATTCCAATAAATGGATGGAAGAATTTAATCTTCTTTCTAAAGCAGGATTAATTGAAGCAGTTTGTCAGTTAATGCCTGAGAATTTAATTACTACTTTAGATAGTGTTTTAAAAATGAAGACTGATGATATGATGACCAATTATTATGAGCCTCATGCTTTTATTTCTAATCAGGTTATTAAATATGCTCCTATGATTCATGGTGTGATTGATAAATTTCTTGGAGGAATTGAAATGATTAGTAAAGAGGTTGATTGGAATGGATTGGTGAATGTTTTAAAGAAAGATGAAGGTGATTAAGGATGAAAATAAAAATTAATCCTGATGTTGTTTTAGATGAAAAAACAATTATAAATGATATAGAAAAATTTACTAAAACATGTGCTATGACAATAATTGAAGAGGCTCAAAATCAACTTGACAAATTTGCTTTTGGAGAAATGGCTGAATATTATTTAGAATATGAACCTATTTTTTATGATAGAACTGGTCAAATGGGTGATTTATCTTATCAAAAATATATGACTATTAAAGGTAATATCTATGAAGGTGGAATATTTATTAATTCGGCTTTTACTAATCATGAAAAAGGAGAAGAGTATACTGAAGAATATATTTATAATGATGTTTGGATTAAAGGTATTCATGGTCGAAAAAGAGTAGGTCGTGGTGGAAAAGCTCATTGGCGAGAAATAAAAGGATTGCCAGAAAGAATGAATAGAATAAAAAAGAAAGCATATTCTGAAAATTTTAAAAATAAACTATTAGCAAAGGGTATAGCAAAAGCCAAATCCCAATCATATTCTATTTTAAAGTTTTCATAAATAAGGAGGTGAATTGAGATGGGGGTAAATGCTGATGGCAAAATAAGTTTAAGTGTTGGAATAGATGAAGGACAAATTAAACAATCAGCTAGTCAAATAAAATCAATTCTTAAAAAAGAAATAAGTACTATTAATTTAGACCAATTTTTTGATGATAAAAAAATACAAC
This sequence comes from uncultured bacterium, assembly GCA_902801985.1. Taxonomy (GTDB): domain Bacteria; phylum Cyanobacteriota; class Vampirovibrionia; order Gastranaerophilales; family Gastranaerophilaceae; genus Zag111. Next base: position 122,218 of record CADCKD010000001.1, read on the forward strand.
AAGAAGTGCAACAAAGTATTGATAGCATTAATAAAGTATTGTCTAAGTCTAAATTTAAAAAAATAGATACTTCTACTTTTGTCCCAAGAATAGATGCAATTATGTCGAATAAAACTGCTTCTGAAGAAGAACGCTCCAAAATAATATCTGGTTATAGTCATCAATTCGCAGCTTTAGATAAATATGGAAGCAAAGATATAATACCGCTTTTGTCGAATAGTAAAGTGCTAGAACAATATATGAAAGATTTAACTAATGTTGTTGATTTTGTACAAAGTATTAAAGGATTAACTACAAAAGAACAAAATAAAATGATAAAAGATTTAAGTAAAGGAGATGCAGATGATATTGCTGCTGCTTTTACTTTAAAAGATTTACAAAAGACTTATGGTACTAATATAAAATATAAAGTTAAGCCTAAAGATATAGTTCCATTATTACAAGAATCAATTGAAAATATGGATGCAACTAATGAAGAACAATTAAAAGATTTTTTAGGCTTATTTAATAGAGGTAAGTATTTAGCACAAGTAGACTCAAGTAAAAGTGGAGTTTTTAGAAATTTTTTTGAACAATTTGAAAATCAATATAAAAAAGAAATTGAATATTTTCAAGCTCAATATCCAGATTTATTTACTAAAATGGAACGTGAAGTAATTGGTATGTCAAAAGATTTTGACAATCTTTATAATACTAGATATAAAAATAAATCTTTAGATAGTGCGAATTTGGTTAAAGGATTAAAAACAAATAAAACAATAAATCAGAAACCTGATATTCAAACAGAAAAAGCCCCAACTTCAGCTCAGGAAGTTGCTGATACGGTTTTAGATGTACAGTCTGATGTTGTGGAATTGAATAAAAAAGTTGAAAAAGCTGAAGAATTGGCGAATAAGGCTAAAGAAGCAGCTGATGAAGTAAAAAAAGAAATTAATAATACCAATAAAAATGTTAATAAAAATAAGCCAAGTACTGCAAAAGTAGAAAAAAAAGATGGACAAAATGAACAAAAAAATGAGCAACAATCTTTTCCTGCTCTAGAGCAAGCAAAACAAGATATCGATGAAACTATTGAAACAGAAGAAAAATCTTTAGAAAAATTAAGAGAAGAAAGAAAACAATTACAATTTGAAAGGCATATAACAGAAAAAACAAAAACAAAACTTGAACAAGAAAATAAAGTTATAAATAGTGTTTTAAATAATACTTTTAAAGACGAATCTAAAAAAGAAAATTATAATCGATTGAAAAAATTATACGAAGATTATAAAACAAAAAAAGAAGCACTTGATAAAGTTGACGATGAACAAGATGCTTTTCAGCCTTTAACACCTGAATGGAATAGTTTTATCCCATCTAGAAATAAAGCTAAGAAAGAAGAAAGATTAGCATGGTTAAAATATTATAAAGCATTTGATGTAGCTAAAAATGGTAAAAATCAAGTAGCTAATTCAAGATTGGAAAGATATAACCCAGAAAAAGATAATTTGACTGAATTTGACAGTGATACATTACGCATATATATAGAAGATTTAAAAAATGATATAGAAAATAATAAAAAAGCTATAGATAATTTTGAAACAGAAATAGATGACTATCAAAAAAAAATAGATGAATTTAATGAAAAGATAAGCAAATTACACGAAAAAGAAAATGAAGTTGGTAATAATATGTCAAATGAATCAGCTTCATCTTTTAATAAATCTAATGGGGGAAAAACAACAAAACCTGAAATTCCGATTGACCTTCAACAAGAACTAGGAGCTGTTTTTGGATTTGATTTTAATGATACTGATGAAAGTTCTGATATAACTTCTGCTGCCCAAGCTGAAGAAAATCTTCGAGAAGAAACAGATGGAGCGAATAAAGCATTAGAAGAACAGAATAATATTGTTAATGATATTGCAAAGACTACTGATAATTTAGTATACCACATGGGACAAATCAATGGTGATAAAACTGTTTTGTCTAATATATTTGGTGAAGAATTACAAAAATCGAATGAACATAATATAGGTACTGGTTTATATGGTTCAAAATCATCAAAAGATTATTCTAATCAAGTTTTATCAAATGAAGATTTAGATAATTATTATGCTATTGATACTTCAGAATTAAAAATGTATGAAGCACATGCAGAAGAAACAGCTAAAGAATTTTATGATTTTATACATCGTTTAGAACAATTTTGTATAATGATGGGTAGTGGTTTTGAAGGGTTTGATGATAATTTAGAAAATATAGATGAAGAAGCTTTATATTCAACTGCTCAAAAATTATTTCCAAATTTAGAAGCATTCTTTAATGATTTTGATGAATTTGATGAATATATTAATGAAATGATTACTCTTGTTGGGAAGAGTGGAATTAATGCAGATGGAACAGTTAATCCCATTAAGATGCGTTTGTTTCAAAAGGAATTTGGAACCGATGATATTAAAACTAGATTTTTAAAAGAGATGGGGTATCAGGGTGTAAATCTATCTGGAACAAAATATGGAAATAATGTTATTTTTAATCCTTTAGATAATACCAAGATTGTTGCGTCTGGGAAAAATATAGAAGAAGTTATAGAGCAAGCTATTAATAAAGTAAGTTCAAAACAAGAGAAAAATGTTGAAGAAACTAAACCGCAAACGCCTCAATCAAAACCGCAAACAGGTAGTACAGCTAATATCAAAGAAGCTATTGAAGAACAAGAAGAACTAGAAGAAAAAACAAAAAAAGCAACTGATGCTTTGAAAGACCAACAGCAGACTTTGGCACAATCAAACGTAAAACCTCCTTCTCAAAATCTTCCTGAAGAAGGTGCAAAGGAAGATGATGTTGAGAAAAATAAAACTAAACCTAAAGTTAAAACATCTGCAAGAGTAAAAAAACCAGTAAAGTCACCAGAAGAAAATAAAGTAAAATCAGATTCGAATGAATTAAATCAAGGTGAAGCAAGTTCTGCAAATGAAGCAAATAATGAAGCTGAAGGTTTTAAATTAATTACTGGTTCAGCTGAAGAAGCTGCTGAAGCAAAAAGAAAATTTGTTGAAGCTAATAAAGAAGTTCTTCAGTCTATTGTTGCTTCTATGCCTAAAATTGAACAAGAGGCAAAAGCTTTAGAAAAAGTAGAAGAAGCATCCAATGAGCCTAAAGCAACAAAAAAAACTAAATCTAAAGATGATAATTTTAAAACTAAAGATAGAAAAGGATATTACGATTTTGAATCAATGCCTAATGATTTAATTGAGCAAAGATTTAATGAAATATCTCCTCTTCCTGTAATAGCTAAAGGGACTTCTTTAGCTACTGATAAATTAGATGATGAGGTTCAATCTAGTCTTGAATTATTAGAAGAATTACATACTGTTTGGGATAAAGGACAACAAGAAATAAAAGATATTATTTATGATTCTACAATTGAAAATATGCAACAAGAATATGCAGAATCACAACGTCCTCAGTATGATTTTGAACTTGATTATGAAAGTATAGTTCAACAAGCTCAAAAAGCACGACAATACTATGAAGACCAAATATCTAATGATTTTGAAGTAAAAGCTGAATCTAAATTAGATTTAATTGAAGACGAAACAGGACAATTATCTCTATTTGATAATATACTTCCAGAAGAAAATTGGGGACAGGAATTAAAACAAAATATAGATACTGTGTCTCAAACTGCTATTGAAGGACAAATATCTTTTCAAGATTTAGAAAATGCTATTAAAAATTCTGAACAAGCTTATAATAAATTAATTTCTACCAAGAATAAAGATGGCAAATCTTTTATTCAGAATTCTGATTTACCAAATGATTTTTTAAAAACGTATGAAAATATTTCTACTCAAAATGGTCAAGGATATAAAGCGACTAGTAATTTAAGAGAATTAAAGAATCTTGGAGATGAATTAAAAGATGTAAAAACAAAATTAAAAGTTTCATTTGACGAAGTTGGTAATTTAAAATCTACTGCCGACCCTTTGCAAGTTCAAGAGCTATTAAGAAGATATGATGAGTTAGTTGAAAAAATTCAAAAAATAAAATTATTAATTGAAAATCCTACTTCTAAAGAGAATATTGTTTTAAAAATTGTTAAAGATGCAGAAAAAGCTAAAAAAGAATTAGATAGTTTAAAAGAAAAAGTTGATAAGACTATCAATAAATCAGATTTATTCGAAGCTCAAACTCAAAAGACAATTAATGCATATGGTGCATTTGATAGTAATGGTCAAGGACAACGAGGTCAGTTGATAGAAGCCAGCCAATTATCAGATGACCCAAATAACCGTTTTGTTAAACAACAAGAACAAGTTCAAGAACTTATTAGTAAACTTGATGAATATAAAACAGCAATTAAAGAATTAGATAATTTAAGAAGTTCTGATAATACTACTTTAGAACAACTTAAAGAAGCAGATGATAAGGTTAAAAAATTAAAAGATAGTATTTCTACCTTATCTCAAACTATTAAGACTTCAGGTATCGCTAATGCTTCTGAAGAACAGATTACAAAATTGAAATCTGGAATTGAATTGTTTTTAGAAAAAACGCCTAATCTAACAGGTGATATAAAAAAACAGTTAGAAGATTATATTAAAACTTTAAGTTCTGGAGCAAGTGTAAGTAAAGAAAAATATAATTCAATGGTTGCAGATTTAAAGAAATTTCAATCTGCTCAAACTAATACTAGAACTATTTGGGAACAAATGGTCGGCAAGATGCGAGAAGGAATAGCATTTCTTGCTACTAAATTTTCTTTTTATCAAATCTTTAATCAATTCCGTCAAGGGTTTGAAGTGATTCATCAATTTGATGATGCTCTTACTGAGATGATGAAAGTTTCTGATGAAACAAGATTGTCTTTAGAGAGATATCAAAAAACAACTTTTGATACAGCTGATGCTATTGGGACTAATGCTTTGCAGTTACAAAATAGTACAGCAGATTTTATGCGTTTAGGAGAAACATTAGACCAAGCAGCTGAATCAGCAAAGACAGCAAATGTTTTAATGAATGTCTCTGAATTTCAAAGTATTGATGAAGCAACGAAAAGTTTGATTGCTATGAGTGCTGCCTACGATGATTTATCTAAAACGCAAATAATAGATAAATTAAATGAAGTTGGTAATAATTTCTCAATTTCAACATCAGGTGCAGCTGAAGCTTTACAAGCTTCAGCTTCTGCTTTAAAGACAGCTGGTAATGATATGGATGAAGCTCTTGCATTAGTTACGGCTGGTAACCAAGTTGTACAAGATATTTCAAAAGCAGGAAACGGATTAAGAACGATTTCTTTGAGACTTACTGGAACTAAGAGTGCAAAAGAAGAACTTGAAGAGTTAGGCGAGGATACAGATAGTCTTATTACTACCCAATCAAAACTTAGAGATACAATTAAACAAGCAACTGCTGTTGCTTCAAATGGGTTTAAAGGTTTTGATATTCTTGATGATAATGGTAATTATAAATCAACTTATGAAATAATGTTGGGTATTGCTCAAATTTATCAGGAAATATTAGATACTGATAAACAATTTGGCACAAATAATGCCAACTTACTTCTTGAAACAGTTGCTGGTAAAACTCGTGCTAATATTGCAGCTAGTATATTTCAATCTCCAGATGTATTAGAAGCTGCATATAAATCTTCTCAAGATGCTAATGGTTCTGCAATGCGAGAAAATGAAAAATATATTCAAAGTATTTCAGGACATCTTGCTCAATTACAAAATGCTTGGCAAGAAATGTGGGCAAATGCAGCTAATAGGGAAGTAATAAATTTCTTTATTGATGCAGCAAAGGCAGTCGTTAATTTTGCAAATGCTGTAGGAGTTCTTCCCACAACTCTTGCATTGCTAGTTCCTTATATAAATATTATAACTAAAGCAAAAAGTGGTAAAGGAATTATAACTCAATTTTTGGAATGGGCTGCTACTTTAGATACGGAAAAAGAAACTGTAAAAAATACTAGTAATGTTGGAACCGTTGTAGAAGAAACTGTTGATATTATTGAAGAAAGCGCACAACGTGCTTCAGAAGCAAGAGAAGTATATAATGATGCAATAGAAGATATGTTAGATACAGATATGGATTCTAAAGCATCAAATGAAATGCCTATGCCTAGTTATCTTGCTCGTCATCTTGAAGAAGAAGAAAAATGGAGTTGGGATTCTCTTGAAGATAAGTCATCTGTAGAATCGTCTGCTGAAGTTGTTGCTGCAAATGAAGCTAAAGCCGAATCTTATAGAAATGTAGGGGAAGCTGCTGGTGTAGCTGCTACTGGACAACAAGCTGATGTAGTAACAGATTCAGAAGAAATAATAACTTCAACTGGCGCAGCTGTTGCTAATGAAGTTGAAGAAGAATCTTACGAAGGTGTAGGGGAAGCTGCTGGTGTAGCTGCTACTGGACAACAAACTGATGCTGCTGCTGATTTAGAAAATGCTGCTACTTCTACAACGGCAGCTGTTAAAAATACAGAGCAAGTCATTTCACAAACAGGAAAACAAGCAGCTGATAGTTCAAGTGGTGTAGGATTATTATCTAAAGCATTTAATGGATTACTTGGCGCAGTTGGACCAATTCCTCTTGCAATAGGAGCTGTAGGTATTGCTGCTTTTGCTGCTTGGAAATATTATCAACATCTTAGAAGTGAATGGTTTAATGGAGCTAAAGAAGCGACTGATAATATAAAACAACAAAAAGAACAAATGGATTCTCAGATTGAATCTTATAGAGAATTAAAAACACAACTCAATTCAGGCAATTTATCAGAACAAGAAACTTTAGAAACAAAACAAAAAATATATGATATTCAAAAACAGATTTCTGAACAATATGGTTCTGCGGCTAAAGGCGTAGATTTAATAAATGGAGAATTAGAAAAACAAGTTGATTTATTAAATAATATTACCCAAAAAGAAGCTGAACGAGAATATTTAAGAAATAAAAAAGGATTTAGAATTGCTTCTGAAGAATACAATGAAAGTAGAGCATATTATGCTGGAGATATCTCAAAATATAGTAATAATTCTCAATTGTATAATTCTGTTCAAAAAGTATTAACTGATGCAGGTCTTGAAATAACCCAATCAGATGTAGAAACTATGGAAGGGGTTTTTAGAGGTAGTGCAGCTGATAGTGTTAAAGCATTAGAAAAAGCGAAACAATCATTAGAAAATTTAAAAAAAGAATACAGAGACCCTATTGATGTTCAAAGAATTGAAGACCAAATTAAAGTTATTGAAGGTTCGATTAGTAGAGCTTATGAAACTATAGATGAATATGAAGAAACGCATTTACAAGGATTAGAATTACGACTTGCAAGAATGTCTGACAGAACGGGATATGATTCTTATCAAAATTATCAGACAGCTGTGTCAGACCTCGAATCTGCATATATATCAGGTGATACTAAAAAAATACAAGAAGCTCGACAAGCATTTGAAGACGCTAATAAAGCTAAAAATGAATTTCTTAAAGTTGATAGTAATAATGAATTTTCTGCATTATTTGATAAAATAGATACTTCTTTAATTGATACTAGAAATAAAACGTATGATGCTTTTGAAAATATTAAAAAAGCAAAAGAAATTAATGATAAACTATCTCGTGTTGATGACTATAAACAACAAAAAAAACAAGCAGACGCATATTATGATTATTTAGGAAATTTACAAAAAGTTGGAAATATTGATAATGGAGATAGACCATTTATTTTCTGGGATTATAAAGAAGCGAAAAAACAGGAAAAAGCTCTTGAATCTTGGGGAGAATCTGTAAAAGATATTGTAGGGAGTTACTCTACGGTATACGGTGGTTCTGGGAAATTTGATGGTGTTGAAATTGCTTTTACTCCTATTATTAATGACGGTACAGGCAAAGGCAAATTATTAAATAGAGAAACTCTTAATGAATATATTAATACTTTAATTGCCAATGCTGGTGAAGGATGGACAAATGAAGAATTATTAAATCTTGATGCGCAAGGTTTAATAATTGATGGAGAAAAAATATCTAATGTTCTTGCTAGTGTAGGAAGTTCAATGTCTGATGTTGGATTAACCAGTGAGGAAGTTGGAGAACTTATGCATGACTGGCAAGCCGAATCTATAGGATATATTTCTAATTTTAAAGATGAGTGGAAAGAAGCTCAAAAGCAAGGAAAAACTCTTGATGAGTTTATGGAGAATACAGAAGATAACTTACAAGATACTTCTAAAGCAACGGGTAGATATACTAAAGAGCAAAAGAATCTTGCTAAAGCATTAAAAGAAGTTGCTAACCTTAATATGGACAGAGTTGATGCTGAAATGGTCTTTGATGAAAATGCTCAGAGTTCTCAAGATTATAAAGATGCATTATATGATTTGTTAGATGCAATGGGATGGACCGTAGATGATGCAAGTTTATTAATTGATACTTTAGTAGATACTGGATATATTTATGGAGACGTGAATGATGCTACTACTTCTGCTTCAGAAGCTTATAACGCTTTTTCTCAAGAAGTTGCCACTGCTGTTGAGAATGTTTCAAAATTAAATACTGTTCTTACTGAATCTGTATCTGGAGCTAATATCTCTACTCAAAATCTTGACGCTTTTAAGGAAATGTTCGGAGATGATTATACTTATGCTCTTGAAAGAACAGCTAATGGTTATCATATTAATGCAGAAAAGCTTCAGACATTAATAGATAAACAAAATGCTTTAACAAATACTGATTATCAAAAAACTCTTGATGCTCAATATGATGCTCTTAAACGCTGTAATGAAGAAATTATAAAGGCTAATAGTGAACAACAAGATACATCTGGTCTTCTTGCTAAACGTCAAAATATTCTACAAAGAATCCAAGATACTAATGATTTAATGATGGCTTATCAAGCATCTACTTCTGCTTATCAGACATGGGTTAATGCTCAATCAAACGGTAGTGAGTATGACATGTATGAAAAAATATCAGGTGGCTTTGATACTGTTAAAGATTTAATTGACCGTGGATGGAGTGGTGATGATACTGTAAGAAGTTTCCTTGATTTAATATATGGTGATTCTTTTGATGCTATGACTGCGAGTGGTCAAGAATGTGCTGAAATGTTTGATAATCTTGATAAAAAGATTGAAGGAACTTCTTTTTCAATTAGAGATTTTTTCCAAGTAGATGCTAATGGTAAACTAACTTCTAATGGTATTTTTAATTTCTTTGATGCTGTTAAAGAGAAGCAAGAAGAATTAGGAAAAGATTGGCTTACACTCGATGATGAAGGAAATATTACAGATTACAATTTTGGTCTTGGTAGAGACAGAGATGTTGCTGAAGCGTTAGGAATGGATGTTGAACTTGTTCAATCTATTTTACGGGCTGCATATTCAGCTGGATTTGAAGTAAATCTTGACCAGCCTATGTGGGCGATGAATGAACTTCAAGAAAAAGCTATTAGTGCTCAAGAAGAACTTGAAGGATTTAATGAAATCGATTTTGAAGAATTATATAAACATTTAGATGATGAAGATGCCTATGAGACTATAAGTGGACATATTGATGATGTTTATCAATTTATTCAAGATGTTGAAAATAGTGATTTAAGCCCTGAATTAAAAACAAAGCAGATAGAACAAGCACAGGATATGCTCTCCTATCTTGTTGCTCTTGAAAGAGAAGCGGCTGACCGTGGAGAAATTGACCTTAAAGCAACAGTTGTTGGAACAGCCACAGATAAAATATCTCAATTATTAAATGAAACTGAAGAACTCCCTGATGAATTAAAAGAATATAATTGGGATGAAATTACCGATAAAAATGGACTTGAAAAAGCTCGTAAATTTATAGCGGCTGAAGTTGAAGGAGGCAAAATTGATGCTTCTTCAGCAGAAGCGTTTTTAACTATATTAGACCAAGCACTTTATGAGCTAGGATTAATTGATGAATATGAAGCTAATCCAACTATTGAAGGAAATACTGTTGGTGCTTATAACCAAATGGCACAAGCAAAAGCAGACCTTGAAGATTATATAGCTAAAGTAAAAGAATTAGAAAGTAAAGGTGTTACTATTGATTTTAATAATGACCCTGAACTTCAAGATATTCTTAGTAGGTTAAAAGGAACTTCTGAGTTAAGAGCGGCTCTTGAAATAGATTCTTCAAATGAAGAAATACTTGAAATGCTTGAAAGCGGAGAAACAGATGCCGAAGTTATATTAAGTGGTGATACTTCTCAACTTGAAAAAGATATTTCTAATGCTACTCAGTCCTCTTCTAGTAGTGTAACAATAGCACAAAATACTAAAACTGTATCTGAAAATATAGTGACAAACACTACTAATGATGTTTTGAATTTTGTTGACCAAGGTAAAGAAGGAAGAGAATCAGCAACTCAAGAAATGCAAGTTTTAGATAATCAAGAAATAACACCTAAATTAGGACTTGAGGATGAAGCATTTGTAAAAGCAAAAGAAAGAACCGAAAAAGAATTAGAGAAATTAGATAATACCAAATCAAAACCTTCTGTTGAATTAATAGGTTTAGGTGGTGTTCAATCGGTTGCTAGTAACATGCAATCTTCTATTGATGCGGTTAAAGGTAAAACAGTAAGAATAGCTATAGAAGCTAGTACCAGCGGTGTTGAATATGCGAAAGAACAATTACAAGGACTGATTAATAAAGCAACAGAAGCAGCTAGAGCTGCTTTTACTCATATAGGTAATGGAGCAAATGGCACAGCTCATGCTCAAGGAACTGCTTTTTCTAGGGGGTCTGTTACTTTTGGTAATGCTTATGCTGGTGGTAAATGGGGACTTCCTAAAAATCAAACTGCACTTACAGGAGAATTAGGAACTGAAATAGTTGTTCGTGATGGTAATTGGTTTACTGTTGGCGATGATGGTGCTGAATTTGTAAATCTTAAAAAAGGTGATATTGTTTTCAATCATAAACAAGCGCAAGAATTATTAGAAAATGGATATGTTACTTCTAATAAAGGTCGTGGACATTTAGTTGGATTTGCTAATGGTACTGCTTATTCTAATGGTAATATGGGTGGAGCAACAAAAGCAAGGGTTAGTACTTCTTCTGTTGGGTCTAAATCTAGTTCCAAATCTTCTTCAAGTAATTCGGGAAGGTCTTCTAGTGGAAATAATAATTCAAATAATAAATCTAATAATAATAATAATAATAATGCCAAAGAAACAAAGAATACTCTTGATGAAGTTGAAATCCTTATAGCTCGTATCGAACGTCAGATTGCAAATCTTGATAAAACTATTTCTAATACTTATACCAATTGGACAAATCGAAATAAAGCTATTTCTGATAATTTAAAAAAAGTTGCAACTGAAATTAAAGACCAAGATAAAGCTTATAATACTTATACAAAGAAAGCTGCTTCAGTTGGCTTATCTAAAGAATGGCAAAATAAAATTAAAAATGGTGCTTTTAAAATTGAAGATGTAAAAGATGATAAGCTGTGGGAAAAGATTAATAAGTTTAAGGAATATTGGGAAAAGGCATTAGCTGCCAAAGATGCCGCAATCGACCTTAGACAAAAAGAAGGAGAACTTTATAAACAGCGTTTTGATAATGAACAAACATATTATGAAGAGTTAATTGCCAACCTACAACATACTATAGATGTTATGGGAGCTTATAATGACCAGCTTGAAGAAAGTGGGAAGTTAAATTCTAAAAATTTAATTGCAAATCAGATTGCTACTGAGAGACAAAGACTTAAAAAGCTTGAAGACGAATATAAGAATTTAATTTATTGGAGAGATGCTTCTGTAAAGAATGGCAAAATCAAAAAGGGGTCTGAAGCTTGGGAAGAAATGCAACAGACTATCAACGAAGTTAGTGAAAGCATTATTGAAGCTAATACGAATTTAATTACTTTCAGTAATGAAATGAGAGATATAGATTGGAATCGTTGGGAAAAGATTCATGATGCTATTGCTGGTGTTAATAATGAACTTGAGTTCTTATATGGTCTGATTAATGAAGATGATATGTTTGATGAGCAAGGAACAATTACTGATTATGGTACAACTGCTTTTGGTATTCTTGCTCAGGAATATGATGTATATTTTAGAGAAGTTGAACAATATCAAAAAGAAATTGAACAGGTTGAAAAAGATTTAGCGTCTGATAAATATAATCAAACATTAGTTGATAAATTAAAAGATTTAAAAGAGGCTCAACAAGATGCTGCGTCTAATGCCAAAAAGATGAAAGATTCTATGGTGGATGTTACCGAACAAGGCATTAAGAAACAAATTGATTATGTCAAGAAATTAATTGATGATTATGAAGATTTGTTAGAAACTCAGAAAGACCAGATTGATTATGCTAAGAAAGTTACTGACCAACAGAAAGAATTAAATAAACTTGAGAAGCAATATAGAGCAATTCAAAATGATACTTCTGAAGAGAGTGCTACTAAACGTCAAAGACTCAGAGACCAAATAAATGAGAAGAGACAAGAACTTCAGGATACTCAAGAAGATAGACGTTTATCTGAAACCAAAGATATGCTTTCTGATTTTGAAGAAACTTTTGAGGAATTTTTAGAAAACAAATTAAAAGATGTTGAAGGTATTGTTCATCAAGTAATTGATAGAACAAATGCAAATGGTTCTATTATTAAGGATACTATTGAAAGTTTAGGTAAATCATATGGATATACTCCATCTGATACATTGCAAAATACTTTAGATAATTTATCAAATAATTTGGCAAGTTATTTTGATTCAATGTTTGATAATGATAAAGTAAATTCAATTGTACACGGCGTAGATGCAATTGTTGATTATTATGATAAAGCCCAAGCTGCTTCTGAATCAGGTTCTACTCAGAAGATAATAGCTGAAAAAATTAAGACTTCTGGTTCACATATTCAGAAATATACAGACAGTAATGGCAATGAACGTATTGGTTATTTTAATGATAATGGTACAAGAAATACTACTTATACTGGTTGGGCTGAATCTGGAGGAAAATATTATCGTTTCGAAAATGGTGAAAAGGTTGAAGGTAGTCAATTTATTAATGCAGATGGCAAGAAATATTATCTTGTGAAAGGTGGTTCTCGTTATACTGGATTAGGTTCTATTGATGGCAAAAAATATTATTTTAATGCTTCGGGTGAAATGCAGACTGGTTGGCAGACCATTGATGGTAAGAAATATTATTTTGATAAAAATGGTATGGCATATACTGGTATTAAAAATATTGGTAATAAAACATTCTATTTTGATAAGAATGGTGTTCTTCAAATGGGTAAATGGCAGACGGTTGGTAATAAGAAATATTATTTAAGTGCTAAGGATGGTCATGCTCTTAAAGGTAAACAGACTATTAATAAAGTTAAATATACTTTTAATAGTGATGGTTCTCTTAAAAAGAAAGGTTGGAAGAAAGGTACCGCTTCTGTTCCTAGTACAGGAATGGCTTGGACTAATGAAGGTCGTAAGGCAGAAGCTATCATTAGAAAATCTGATGGTGCTATTCTTACTCCTTTAAATAAAGGCGATTCTGTAATACCAAATAGTGCTATGAAAAATATGTATCAAGCATTAACTAATCCAGCTAAATATTTGAAACAATATACTACTCCTGATGTTAAAGTTATTCAAAGTAATAATAATTCCAATAATCAACCGCCAGTTGTTAATATGCAGTTTATTGCAAATGGTGTTCAAGATGCAAATAGATTTGTTAATGATTTAATGAATAATAAGAAATTGGAAAAATGGGTTCAAGAAGTTACATTAGGTCAAGCTAATGGTAATAATAATTATAAAAAGTATAGTTATGTTATACGTTGATATATCATCCTGTTCCGTAAAAAGAACAGGATGAATTTTATTTTAAATGAGAGGAGGGATGAGAGTGAGATTTAGTGACTTTGAATATGATGGTATAACTTTAAGTTCTAAAGGATTAGCTATTGTTAGTTTTGATGGTGCGCAAGACGATGATATTGAAACAGATTCTCAAAGAACTTTTAATTCAATATCTTTATTTGGGGGGAGATATCAACCTTTTATAACTAGTGTTTTTGAAGATAGATTAGAAGTAGAATTCTCTATTGCCAAAAATTTTTGTGAAGATAATATGAACAATCCATATTTTTCTATTCAAGAGATTGAAGACATACAATATTGGCTTAATCGTCCTACTTCTCATATATTTAAAATATTAAATGAAGTAGAATATGCAAATGTATATTGGGAAGGTTCTTTTAATTTACAGTGGATTAAAATGGGTGAAGATACTATTGGTTTTAATGCTACTTTTATTTCAAATCGTCCGTATGCATCTGGCAATGAGGTTCTATATGAAAAAATATTAGGTGGTAATAAAGAATTGGTTTTGCCAGATTTTTCATATGATGAAGGAACTATTACTCCAACTGTTGTTATTGAATTACAAGAAGGTGGGGATTTAGAATTTATTAATCATTTCAATGGTGCAACCACTGTAACAAAAATCAAAGGATGCGTTAGTGGAGAAATAATAACATTTGATAAATTAATGCAAGTATCCTCTTCTATTGAATCCCATGATATTTATAATGATTTTAATTGGATATTTCCAAAGATATATAATTTATATGGTAATACAATTAATACATATACAGCAAATTTAAATTGTGATTGTAAGATTTCTTATAATCCTGTAAGGAAGGTGACTTTCTCATGATGGATTATAGATATAATGGTAAGATTGAAACAGATATTAATAAGAATATATTAACTCCAGTTATTGTATTATGTACTCGTTCAGGTAGAAAAATTGGAATTATTAATAATATACAGCATTTAAAATGTAATCATCCATTAGGCGATGTCAGTGAAATTAGTTTTGATGTTTATAAGGAAGTTAATGGTATAAAAAATATTTATTGGGATTTTATTAAAGATTTTAAATTAATATTTTTACCAACAGTTGCAGACCAAAGATATAGGTGGTATGAAATTACTGTAAATATAGATGAAGGTGATGATACCATTAAACATATTACAGGGTTACATGCTAATGAAGCTGAACTTGGGCAATTGATGTTATATAATGTTGAGATTAATACGGAAGCTGATATTGCTAGAGATGATTATGAAATTATTACAATAGACGGAAAAGAATATGGGACAGTGTTTTATAATACTGACCACCCTAAATCTTCTCTTCTGCATCGAATATTATCAGATAAAGCATCTCATTATTCTATTGTTCATGTTGATGATACTTTAAAAAATATACAAAGAGAATTTAGTTTTAATGGAACATCAATTGTAGATGCTCTAAGACAAACTGTGGCTCAGGAAATTGGATGTTTATTTGTATTTGGAGAATCATCAAATGATAATGATAGTAATGTATTTCATAGAACAATTTCAGCATATGATTTAATGGATTACTGTGAAGATTGTGGAGAACGTGGTAATTATACGCAAGGCGTATGTACCAAATGTGGTAGTACGAAAATTAAAGCTGGATATGGGAAAGATACAGGAATTTTTGTTAATTCAGAGAACTTAACAGAATCTATCTCATTCACTTCTAATACTGACCAAGTTAAAAACTTCTTTAAGATGGGTGCTGGTGATGAATATATGGAAGCAGCCATTCGCAATTGTAATCCAAATGGTTCTAATTATCTTTCATATTTTTCTAATGAAATGAAAGAAGATATGTCAGATGAATTAGTATCTAAATTAAATGAATATGAAACTATATATGATGATTATTTAAAAGACCATGATATATATTTGCCAAGTGAAGATATAGCTAAATATAATATATTGGTCAATAAATATCAGGATTATATTAAAGATGATATTCCTATAATGGATTATACGGTTAAAGGATATATTGAATTAACGAATTACGATTATAATGCAGTTAATTTTAAAGATTGTTTACAAACGACTATGATGCCAGCTTCTTCAGAAGTGGTTGAAACAACGGCAGATGAGCAGATAGCTAAATTAACTGTAGAATCTATGTCTCCTATTGGAACTGAAGATTCTACTGCTATGTCACTGACTGCGGCTAATACCGCTGTAGAATCATATGCAAAAGTTTATATAGATACTTCAAGATATAAAACTGAGATTAGCGATTCAAGTTATGAAAATAATATTTGGTCAGGAACTATTACTATTACTTCTTTGACTGATGATGAAGATATTGCAAATAAAATTTTAACTATTATTTTTAATAATGATGGTGCTCAGTTCTTAAAACAAAAGATACAAAAAATGATGGAAGAACATAAGGTCGAAGATATTGGAGATATATCTTTTCTTCAAGAAGAATACACAGATGAAGAACTACAAACTGTATTTAAACCTAAATTGAAAAAATATTCTTTAGATGCTTTAAGTCTTCTTGACGATTTATGCTCTGCTACTATGGATATCTTAGCTGATGCAAATCAAGGCACGGCAGATAGTCCTTATTATGAAGATTTTTATCATCCTTATTGGAAAAAAAGAAAACTGATTATGGAAGAAGAATCGGTTAGAGAAGAAGAAATAAAAACTGTTGAACAGGTTATTGAGGATATAGATACTATTCGTGAAGATATAATTCAGTTACTTGATATGCATAATTTTTTTGGAGAACAATTATATTCTGAATTAATGTTATATAGAAGAGAAACTGAATACACTAATTCTAATTTTATATCTGATGGATTAACAGACAGTGAAGTAATTGATAAAGCACAAGAATATTTTAAACGAGCACAAGAAGAAATAGTCAAAGCTTCTACTATTCAACATTCAATTAGCTGCTCATTATATAATTTATTTTTAATTCCTGAATTTAGAAGGATAATTGTTACCGATGATAATTCTCAAATTCAATATATTGGTGAAGGTTTATATGTTGATGGTAATGGAGAAGTTCATAATATTGGGGATGAATCTTTTATTACTAATTCTGTGGTAAAAAGATTTATTGATTTGTTTGATGGTGGTAACTGGTTAAGAGTAAGAGTTGATGATAAAGTATATAAATTACGATTAACCAATTGGGAAATTGATTATGATAAACCAGAAGAACTTGAAGTAGAATTTTCTGATGTTATTTATTCTGGAGATACAATGTCTGATATTGCTAGTCTTCTATCTCAAGCTCGTAGTATGGCAACCAGTTATAATACGATAATGCGACAAGCTGAAAAAGGTAACAAAGCAAATCAGACTATTGAACAAACTCAGAAACAAGGACTTATTTTAAATCAAAATAAAATCATTAATGATGTTGATACTCAGAATTTTATTTTAAATTCTCAAGGTGCATTAATGAGAGCAAAGAATGATTTTGATGATGGATATAGTCCTGAACAAATAAAGTTATTAAATAAAGGTATATATTATACAAATGATGATTGGGAAACAGTTAAAGCTGGTCTTGGTCATTTTATGTATTATGACCCTGAGACAGGAACAACTAAAGAAGATTATGGTATTATTGCTTCTACTATTATCGGTCAGTTAATCTTAGGCGAAAACCTTAAAATATATTCTGAATCTGGTAAGTTTGAAATGGGTGATGAAGGATTGGTTATCACTGCTAGAGATGGTGAAGATAATACTGATTTATTTGTTGTCCAAAAAGAAAAAGAAGATGAACAGGGCAGAAAATATGTAGAAAAATACATTTATGTAGATTCTGACGGCAATGTTAAAATTGCTGGTGATTCAATTACTGTTGGTGGTAAACCGATTATTGAATATATAGATGATGCAATTGAAGAAGCTGATATTCATATCTCATTACCAATAACTGTTCAAATAGATTCTAGTGCTGGAGTCATTTTTAAAAATAAAAATATATCAACAATTCTTACTGCAACTGTATATAGAGGCGGTATTGATATTACGTCACAGATAGGACAATTTAAATGGACTAAAAAAGATAAAAACGGAACTATAGATACATCGTGGTCTAGATATACAACTTCTAATACTATTGCAATAAATTCAGATGATGTAACCAGTAAAGCAGTTTTCACTTGCGAAGTTAGTGTTACACAATAAAAATAAAAGGATTTTAATAAGGAGGAAAATATATGTCAACAACTGTTTCTTATGGAAGTATATCCATAATTGATGTTACAGATAAGGGGGAATTTTCTGTATATCCTAAGAGCAATCTCCCATCATCTGTTATATATAATCCAGACCAACAGGGAACGACTGCTTATACACCAAACTGGGCTACTGAAAATTTAGAGATAACCCCATCTGTTTGGTATGCTGGTTCTCAGGTTAATAATTCAAATGTAGATTTTACTTGGCAAAGAAGAGTTGGTTCTCAAGCAGCAACAAGCCTTGAAACTGGTGAAACTGTCATAACTTCTGCTACTGATACTAAACAAAAAGGCACTCTTGTTGTCAGTGCTAATAAATTTAGTGATAGTATTTCAATGATAACTTATGTAGTTTCAGCTACTTATAGAGAACCAAGTACTAATGAACTTCTTACGGCACAGGGTGAAATTACATTTACACTTACAAGACAGGCTAGTACAGTTAAATCTATTACGATTACTGGAGATTCTGTTTTTAAATATGATACAAATGGTCAAGTTCTTGGGAGGACTGGAACAAATACTTATGCGACTATTGTACTTGATAAAAGAGCAACTAATGTAACTCTTAGTGCATGGCAATATAAAAATAGTAGTGGTAATTGGGTGAACTATCCAAGCAGTAATGTTACTAATTCTTTGACTGTCAGGTCTGATGCTAATACATATCATAATGCAAGTATTTTTAATAATGATAAAGCTATAATTCGTCTTGTTGCGACAAGCCCTGATAGTGATGTACAAGACATCCATGTTATTACTAATATATATGATGGTGCTGTAGGACAGGGAACGGTAACAGCTGTTTTAACAAATGAAGACCAGATGATACCTTTTACTCCAAATGGCAGTACAGAAACTGGAGATTTTTCATCTGCTATTTCTCAGATTAAAATTTATAGAGGTGGAGATGGAGATGTCACAAGTGAATATACAATTACTCAGACACCTACGAATGTAACGACTACACCATCTACTACCGTTGTTGCGAATGATACTGTTAGTATAACTGGTTTTACTAACAACGCAACTACTGGCAGTGTTAAATTTTCTGCTAAGAAAACAAGTGAAGGTCAAAGTGCAATTCCTATTGAAAAAACATTTAGTGTTATAAAAGTTACAAGTGGTGTTGATGGTGTTTCTCCTACGATTTATTCACTTGAACCAGATGCATTAAACTTAAATAAAACAAGAGATACTACTCCTATTTATACTCCAGCAAATGTCACATTCCATTGTTATTCAAAGGTAGGAAGTGCTAATGGTACAACAAAAACAGCTTATCCAGCTGCATTAAGAATTTATGAAAACGTATCTGCCAGTGAGATTACATCAAGTACAGTTCCAGCTTATCAGACTGAAAGTCCAAGTGTTGGTGAACCAAGTGGAATTAAAACTTATACTCCAACTGGGACTGCAACTAGTATTGTTTGTCGGATGTATAAGACTGGAAGTTTTTCTGATAATGATTTGCTTGATACACAGACTGTTACTATCACTCTTGAAGGAAGGAAAGGTGATAAGGGTGATGATGGAGATGCTGGTGAAAGCGCAATTAATATTACATTAAGTAATTATTTTGAACCAATACCTACGAATTACAATAATATTGTTACTTCACAAAGAAGAATAGAATTTGATTTTACTGGTTGGGAGGGGACTTCAAGAGTTCCTACAAGAATTATTCCAACAATACCTACTATACTTGGGATTAGTTATAATAGTTCAGATTATAGTGATTCGACTTCTACTTCTGATGGGCATATCAGTTATACAATTCCACAGGGTACTAATATAACTAGTTATGGTACAAATGGCAATGTTACCTTTACATTCAGACTTCATTATGACGAATCAGATTCTTCATTATTTAGAGATGTTACTTATGATTTTTCATGGGCGCAGACACGAAATGCGAAAGATGGAGAAAACGTTGTTTTTCTGCAACTAAGAACTCCTGATGGAGATGTGATTGAAAATGGTTCTAATAATGTTAGAGCTGTCGCATATTTATATGATGGAAGTGCTGATGTTTCTAATAGCGCAACATATCAATGGTATCAGTTTTCTCCTACATCAACGGCAACCGATGGATATGATAGTATTCCAAGTGCTACTTCAAAGACTTTAACTATCGTGCCGAATATGGTTAATGGTTATGCATCATTTAAATGTATTGCTACATATAATACTAATCCATATATTCAATATGTGTCTGTTATAGATAAAAGTGACCCAATTCAAGTTATCGTATTATCTTCTATTGGCGATAAGTTGTTAAATAATCGTGGTGTCGGTGCTTTATATGTAAAAGTCAGTCGAAAAGATAGAGAACTTGACCCAATTAAATCTGAAAGATTTGTAGAAGAATTACCAACAACTGGTGTGAAGAATGGAGATTTTATTTATTTATTAGATTCAACAAATAAAACTGTAATTTTAAAAGAATACCAGAATGGATGGGGAAATTCTACTCATCAATATACAGGTAATTATAGTTGGACTTATAGAAATAAGGATGGGACTATAATTCATAATGGTGATTCTGATGGAGCTGGTGGAACAATATCTACTCCAGCTACCAGCGGAAAAGTAATTTATATAGATGGTAGTTTAGTAGATAAAAAACTAATTGCTGATGTTACGGTTACAATTTAAGGAATAAAAGGAGGTGCTTAAATGGCAACAATAAGCTATGGCACATTTACAATTACTAATGAGTTAGATGGGTCACAGTTTTGGACTACTACTGTTGCCCCTGTCTCTCCAGATTATACTTTTACAATCTCTGATTTAGTTGGTGATACAAATGCAGATATTAAAATTGGGGATATCATTTTATATAGTCATTATAGATATACGGTAACAGCTGTTAATGGTAATGGTACAGTAGTAGGTAGTAACAGAGAAAGCTTTAAAGGTGCTGATGGTATATCTCCTACTGTTAAATCTATTGTTTGCTCTCACGCTGCTGTTGTGTGTGAAAAAAATGGAGCATATAATCCTGATTCACTTACGTTTTATGGTCAGGCACAATTTGAAAATACTTTAGCCGATTATCAAGGGTGGTTTGTTATTGAATTATCATCGGATGCAACAACTTGGGTACAGAGTTATACATCTGCAAGTAAAGAATCATCTGTTAACTATGTAATTCCTTTAGGCGTAAATATTACTAAGGATGGAATCTTATATCATCAAGGGAGTACTGTTACTACTAATGGTTCTGTTGTTAATTCTAATTTTACTATTTCTTCTGATGGTGTTATTACATCAACTCAGGATATTGGTTTTATCATAAGAAGTATCAGATGCAGCTTATATTCTAATTCTAGTAAAACAGATTTAGTAGACCAACAAAGAATCAATATTGCTTTTGATGGAGTTGATGGAGATAAAGGTGATGATGGATATACTGTTATTTTAACAAATGAAAATCATACATTCTCAGGTAATACAAAAACAGCAGTTGAATCGTATACGGATTGTGATGTTATTGCTTATATAGGTGGTATTCAAACAGCATGTAATATTGGTACGATTACTGGTTGTCCGACAGGAATGTCAACAACTATATTAAATAATAATACAACTACTGCTAAGTTTAGAGTAAGTGTTACGACTGCAATGACCAGTCAGAATGGTACATTAAATATTCCTGTTACTGTTAACGATGGAACAACTAATGGTAAATTATTTAATATGATATTTACTTATTCATTGAAACTTAATGGGCTTGATTCTACTGGTTTAGGATGGAAAGTTAATTATACCTCTCTCACTACAGCTAATAATGGAGAATGTTATTATCATGGTTATGATAAAGTTACGAAAGAGCCAAGTGACGATGCTCAAAATGGAGTAGATGCATGGGTATTATGGAATGGTCAGGAAGTGTCTATACCAATGGGTTGTTATGTAAATCCTAATCAAACAATGCCATACAATACTACAATTTATAGTGTATACAGGTTACCGAGTGCTGCTACTCTTACAGGAGGAATTTTTCATGATGTAGCTTGGATAGAAAGTACTAATTCATGGAAATCAAATACTTATAATGGTACTGTTCCAACAGCAGATTCAAGTCCTTGGGCTTGGAATGAAGCTACGGATATTATTTTAGGTATGTATGTTGAACCATCAAGTGAAGGTAAAATTATAAATGCACAATTATTTACTCCACCAAAGAAATATTCTGAGCTTGTTGAAATAGCAAAAGGAATGGCTAAAGAGGCTGAAAAGGTTGCTTATCATTATTTAAAAGTTGATAGTACTGGTGCAATGGTAGCTAACATGACTGACGATAATAATAATGAATATACTCCTTCAAATATTACAAGCGGTAAAAAGAATATATTAATTACAGCAAATGATTTAAAAATTAGGGATGGTCAAAATGTTTTGGCTTCATACGGTAGTACAATTACACTTGGTCAGACTAGTGGGAAAAATGTAAAAATAGATTCAAATGGTGTCACTATAAATGATGGTAATAATTCATTAGCATCTTATGGCGATAGTGTAAGAATAGGTAAAGCCGCAACTCCTCACCTTGAAATGGATAGTAATGGTATTTCAGCATATCGTGATTCTACTAATAAATATTTTGAAGTTGGTAGTGGTTCGTCTAAAGTTGTTGAAACTCATGCTGTTTCTGAAACTCCTTTAACGGTAACTCTTGATTATCCTATTGTCACAATATCATCTGTCACTGTAAATGGAACTGCTACGGATGAATACAGTTATAATGTTGGTGATAATTTTATTATATTAAATGACAGACCTGTTGGTTCTTGTAATGTTTCAGTACAATATTCATATATTTCATATGTGGACGATGATGATGAACAGGGAACTGAAATATCTGCAACACAACAAAAATCTTATGAAGCATTACAGCCATTATCTATACCACTTGGTGATGTAGCAAATGAGATAGAAAAAGTAATTGTTAATGGTGTACAAACTGCTAATTATACTTTTAATAATAATACAATAACACTTAGTAGCAGACCATCCAGCGGTTCTGAAATTGAAATAGAATATACCGTATCAAAGATAGCTCCGTATTTTACGTTTAATGAACGTGATGCTGATGCTGAGAAAGGAATTGGTTCCGCATCATTCAGTGATGGTGGAGGAGCATCGGGTGTTTCAAGTTTCATAGCTGGTGTTGGTGGAGAAGCTTCAGGTAGAGCTTCATTTGTTTCTGGTGTTGATAATAATGCAAGTGGTGAAGCAAGTAGTGCGTTAGGTAAAGGTACTGCTACTTCTTCTAGCGGTGGATTATCCTGTGGAAGATATAATAGAAGTGGTAATAATTTCTTATTTACGGTAGGAAATGGAACGGATGATAGTCATAGGTCAAATGCTTTTACGGTAACAGATAGTGGTAATACCCTTATTTCAAATAGAGTATTAAATGGCGATGGCAAACCTTTATTTACCAGTCAATATTTTTCAACTGGTAATGCTTCTGTCCAACCTACAAAAGCAAAACAGTTTAAAGTAAATATTGCAAAAACAGGATACACTCCTATTGCTATTTCTTATGACCAAATATTAGGTACAAACAGTAGCTGGTGTTCTGTTTATAGAAGAGTTATTTCAAATAATTTTGCTTACTTTTTCATTAGAGATATGAGTTCTGTTTTGACAGCAACTGTAAGTGTAGGCTTTAAAATATTTTATATATCAAATAGTGCTATGTAACTGAGAACTAATTATATAGTTCTTTTTTTATACTCAAAATTTGTGAGGTGATTATTATGATTAGAAGCTGGATACCGGGTTATCTAATGAACGGTAAAGAACAAAGATATGGAGATGTAGAAGTTATTATCAGCGGTGATTATTGTTTAATCATTGATGGAGGTTGTGAACAGGCTACAGATAAACTGATTGCATATCTTAAAAGAAATAAAATAAAAAAAGTTTATTTATTATTAACTCATGCTCATTA
Organism: uncultured bacterium; assembly: GCA_902801985.1. Lineage (GTDB taxonomy): Bacteria > Cyanobacteriota > Vampirovibrionia > Gastranaerophilales > Gastranaerophilaceae > Zag111. Next base: position 146,268 of record CADCKD010000001.1, read on the forward strand.
TGACCATTTTTATGGACTCAGGAAAATAATTAGAGATAGTTATTTTGAGGTTCAATATTTTTATTGCTATGACCCTAAATCACTTGAGGGTGGACTTAGGAATAACAAAGGAAGCAGAGAAGTTAGAAGCGATATCAATGAGTTAAAAGGTATTATTAGTGAGTGCAATAATAAAAAAATTAAAGTAAAATATCTTAAACATGAAGATAAAATAGCGCTTGGAGATATTAAATTTCAAGTATTTAGAAAGCAACCAAATCGTGTCGAGGATAATGATACAGAGGGATGGTCTTACGTCAATGATGGAAGTCTGTGCCTCTATTTTTACGAATTATTTTATTGGACAAGTGGAGATGGTTCAGAGAATATTTATAATTTTATAAAAGAACTTGGGCTTAAAGTTAAATTCTTTAAAATCCCTCATCATGGAAATAATTGTACTTCTTCTCAAGCAAAAGGTTTAAAAGCACAGGGTGCATATTATTGCTGGTATAATGATTTGGAACCTAAAGGAATTGGAACAAATGATTTTACAATGTATGGAGCAAGACGTTGTAGAGAAGCTGGTATAAAAATATTCACAGTTGAGGGTGATATAAACTGGGTTGCTCAAAGAGGTCAGATGGTTGTATATAAAGATAATAAATATTATTCGATTCAGGTAAATTATGATGGTGGCACTGTTCTTAAACAGCCTACTGTTGACATTGTAAGAAATATATTTATGGGTAAATACGGAGCAGGCAACATAAGGAATACAAAACTTCTTGATGCTGGTTATTATCCTACTGCGGCTCAAAGAAAAGTTAATCTTGTTGTTGACACAGCAAAAAAGATAATTAGTGGGAAATTAGATTTTGGCAAAAATACAGATAGAATAGATGCTTTAGATAAAGCATACGGAAAAGGATATGGACAGCTTATTCAAGATGAAATTAATTCTCTGTTAAATGCTAAATCTAAAAAATGGTAACTGGTAATGAGGACTCTGGGAAACTGGAGTCCTTTTATTATTTAGGAAGGAGGTACATATGGTTGTTAAACAAAGAGTGATAGATATATCTCAATTTAATAATGTGACAAACTGGGCAAAAGTAAAAGCTACAAAACTCCCTGTAATAATTAGAATCGGTTACCGAGGCAGTAAGACAGGAATTATTACTTATGACCCTAGATATAAAGAATATAGAAAAGCTTGTGAAGAAAATAATATTGAACATGGTTTTTATTTTTTCCCATGTTCTATTACTGATTCTGAAGCACATGAAGAAGCTTTGTTTATTAAAAATGAAGTATTAAATAGTAAAATAAAAATGCCAGTATTTCTTGATAGCGAAGTTGTTCAGAGGGATAAGAGCGGTCGTTCTGATAAGCTTTCTCAAGCTAAGAGAACAAGAATGTTAAAAATAATTTGTGATGATTTACTTAGTTGGGGAATCCCATGTGGTATATATGCATCACGTTCATGGCTTTACAATAATATTGATATGACAGAAATCCCAGCTGATGCTGTTAAAAATACATGGGTCGCTGAATATGGTGTAACAATGACAAAATATAAAGAGTATTTTGTCATGTGGCAGTATTCATCTAAAGAAACTGTAAACGGTATTAGTGGAAATGTTGATATGTCAAATCAGTATTATGATTTTCATATGATGATTAACGGTAAACAAACTTCTTTTAATCAAGTGATAAATACAAGTTCTGAACCTACAAAAGAAGAAAAACCAATACAGAAGTCTGAACTTGAAAAAGTTATTGAAGTTGCTAAAGGGGAAATTGATTATCTTGAAAAGAGGTCTAACAGTCAGCTTGATGATAAGACTGCAAATGCAGGATACAATAATTACACTAAATATTGGCGTGATGTTAAACCAGAATGGAACGGTGCTTATTGGTGTGCTTGTTTTATTACTTGGGTGTTCCAGACCGCACTTGGTAAGCAGAGAGCAAAAGAATTGCTTAAACATTATCCGTATGTTTACTGTCCTACTCTTGCTGGATTATTTACAAAATATTCAACTCCTCAAGTTGGCGATATTGTAATTTTCTGGAAAAATGGTGAGTATGCTCATACAGGATTAGTCATTGCAGTTAGTGGTAATGCTTTTACTACAATTGAAGGTAACACAAGTGGTGCATCCTCTGTCGTACCTAACGGTGGTGGTGTTTGTCAAAAGACTTATAACCTTAAAGACGTTAATGCCAAATTCTGTAGACCAGCTTACTCTTCTACTACTATTACATCTAATGCAAATAAAGTCGTTGTAGCTGATGATATGCATACTGTTAAGTGGAAAGGTTATGTCAATATTGGCAATAACTCAAAACTTGCAGTCAGACTTCAGCCTAATGCATCCGCAAAGGAGTGTTCTTTTAGTGGATTAAAACAAGGTACAGAAGTTGGCGTGTCGTATGAACAGGACGATTGGTATCTGATTAAATATGACGGCAAATTTGGATACGTTCAAAAACAATATATTGGAAAAACTAAAATTAGCGAGGTTTCAAATCCTGACCCTATAATAGATGATATTCATACTGTCAAATGGACTGGTATTGTGAATACAAAAAATGGAACTTTAAATGTAAGAATTCAGCCTAGTACTTCCGCAAAAACTTGTAGCTTTTCACCTCTTCGTAAAGGAACAGAGATAGGCGTATGTCATCAAGATGGCGATTGGTATTTAATTAAGTATGGTGGGAAGTATGGTTATGTCTATTCTTCCTATGTAAAAAGAAAATAATATTATAGGAGGAATTAACCGATGGACAGAGATTCAATTATAGCAATTTTTGTGGCTGTTATAGGTTCAAATGCGTTGTGGGGATTTATACAATTTCTTTTACAACGCAAAGATAATAAAAGCGATTGTTCGAAAAAGATAATCGAGATGATTCAGAAACTTGATGAAAAGATTGACAAGCTTGATGGGGAATTGAGCGAACGTAGTGCAATTTCGTGTCGTGTACGTATACTTAAATTTATGGACGAAATTATTGAGGGATGGGAACATAGTTATGATAGTTATGTGCAAGTAATGCAAGATATTACAAATTATCTAAATTATTGTAGAGAGCATCCTGATTTCAAGAATCATCAAACTGAAGCATCAATTGAATACATTAAGAATGATTATCAAGAACATTTAGAAAAGAATAATTTTAAGGTTAGTAATTAAGGAGGA
>CADCKD010000002.1 GCA_902801985.1 uncultured bacterium
TGGGGTGAGGTATGCGAACCGTTATTTAGGTTCGCCCAGGATTTTTGCCTGTAAGGCAAAAACGTATTAACAAATTACACCTATATTGTGTGAGCGGAACGATGCCGAAGGCAGCGTAGATAATAGTGTGTTTTTCTTTTCGGTTCACTTTTCTTTTTACGTCACAATTAAAAAGAAAAGTGAACAAAGTAATGGTACGTTTTTTTAAGGCACAAAAGAAAACCTGCAAAATACTTTGCAGGATAAAATTTCTACACTACTTTACTAACCTTATATTAAATAATAAGCTTGTTTACTATAAATATTTATTTGCTTGGTTTAGTGAATTGACTGCCATATTTTTTGCCTAGAATTTCAACCATAGCATCTATATTCTTGCTAACTGTACCGTTATTTATCCAACTAGAATTTGCTTCAGCTATGACAGCATCTTTGTATTTTCTGAATTCTGCGTCATAAACCCCAAGTTCTCTAGCTTGTTCGCATAATGCATTAGCTATTTTTTCGCAATATTCTTTCTTTTGGCCGTGACTTGCATCATCCATAAATGCTTCTATGAATGACTCTTTATCTTTTGCTGATTGATCTTCGTTCCAACATAGCATCAAGCCTAACATTGATCTGCCATCTTGAGTATACGTGTCTAGTACTTCTTTCATTTTATCATTGTCAGTTCCGCATCCGTCAATTGCATCATAGAAGGTTTTTGCTGCATTTCTGACTACAAGAGGGAAGTTGTCAATAGACCCATCACCTATGTTGTCTGTTGCTTGCGACCCGCTATTTTGGTCAGTTGCATCAGTACCTTGTGCACCTTGATTTGTAGGAGTGGATTCTTGATTTTCATTTGTTGGTGTAGATCCTTGGTTTGTTGGTTCAGCACCTTGATTTTGTTGTGCATTTTGTTCTTCTTCCGCTTTCTTAGCTTCTGCTGCTGCTTTTTCTCTTTCTGCTGCAGCATTTTTAGCATCTATTAATGTTTTATTAATTTCGTTACCAATTTCTTGAGCCTGTTTAAATGCTGATTCAGGATCCAAAGTATTTGTTGATTCTTTTAGTGCATTTAATCTTTCTTCTAATGCTTTTAATTGATCTAAAACTTTTTGTATTTCTTGTTTTTCTTCTTCTGTAGTATTTTCACTATTTAATTTTGATGTTAAATTTCTTTTTGCACAATCTAAAATACTGGTTGAACATTTTATTTGCCCGTTTGCCATGTTGTTGTAAAGAGGGGACAAAATTTGATTAGCAAGGGTAGCTGCTCCTAATGATGCATCAGGAGGAGTTGTCATGTAATTATTTGCATACATAGATGAAATACCATAAGTTTGAGCTGCAATTGGATTAAATAATACTCCAAAATTGTACCCGCCGTATGGATCTATCGTTGTACATTGCAAATCCCCGCCGAAATTTGTGTACATTGTAGGTAGTACACCACTGTATGGAAAATTGGCGTATGATAAATTTGTAGCAGTCCCTGTGCTGCTCATAAATGACATTGGATAGTTAAACATGATTTTTTCCCCGTATTTTTATTTTCCCCTGTATCTATATAAACAATTTTTATTTCTCAAAATTGCATGAGGAGTTTGATTTTGCATGTTTAAAAGAGGCTGTAAAGCAAAAATAACAAGGGTTTAAACCATTTATTTATATTTTAACATTTCTTAATATTTAGTTAAAATACTAATTTATGCTATTATTTTCATATGAAAACATTGGCAAAATTTGTTCAAAAACACAGAGAAGAACTGGGATTAACAGTAAAAGGGCTTTCTATTGCCGCAAATGTTCCATCTTCAGAAATTGAAGAAATTGAAGAAGGACGTGTTCTGTTCCTGCCTGTAACTACAAGACAATCACTTGCGAAAGTATTTAAATGCGAAGCGCAAGAAATAAAAGCTTTAGAAAAAGATATTTCTGATAATATAATTTCTCCGGAAATTATAGAAAGTTTAAAAGATCTTATTTTAAACGGAGCGGAAGGATTAAAATGCCCTCAATGCGGTGCGCCGCTTGTCACAAGGATTGCCAGAATGTATGATTTGGAAGACAATTTAATTCTGCACCCGAAAGCACATTGTACAAAATGCCCATTCCAAATTCATTCATAATTTAAATTTATATTATTCGGGCACTCCTGTCGCCGCATAAAACACCGGTTATTGCATCAAAACTCTCTTTTAATATTAAATCCGTTGGTTTATTTTTGTATGCCTCAACATTTACAAGAGCAATATTGTTATTAATACATGATGTTAAATCTATATGACCATACCTTGCAGAACGCGTCGCAATTACTCGCAAATTCTTAAAATGTTTAATTACATCCTGCGTAATATGAGAAGTTATAAAAACACTTATGACACTGGTTTTTTCTAAATCATCTTCAGTTAAATTTTTTACAGTTTCAATATTTAACGGCTGAGAAAAAAAATTTATATCAAAATTGCTAATATTATTATTTTCAAAAAAAGATTTTTCTATCTCCCTATAATCAAAAAACAACATTTTACAAACCATAAAAGTCTCCTTTTATAAAAATTATTTATTTGTTTTATCCGAAAATCTATTAGATAAAAGAGCATATTAAATATAAAAAAATTAGATAAAAGTATAATGTATTACAAAAAATAAAAGGATAATATGTAATTGTAAGGAATAAATTGAATATTATTTAGCTCTGATGCCGAGTTACACCGTGACTTCAACGGACATGCAACAATACGGGACAGAGCAATAGCGATTCTCATTAATTTCGGATGAGCATGACCCGAAAATACATGGAATCGTGGCAAAAGGGCAAGCCATTATTGAAGCATGCCCTTTTGCGTTATTATAATTTATGTAACAAAATAAGCAATTACTCATATTTTTTTACAATTCTTAATACACATAAAATCATGCAAAACCATGTCTTGACATGGTTCTTGAGCCTTTACGGCGCTAAAAACCATGAATTATCATGCTTTTAGGGTAATTAGTATAAGCCTAAATCCCTCTATTCAAGGGCTTTAGAGGCTTGTTACAAAACTTCACAACAACATGGTTCACCCTTGAAAAATAAATCTTAGACTTTATAATTATTTTATAAAGTCTAAGGAGCTTAGTTTGAGGGCTTTAAGGGGAGATTGACCGAATATGATTTAGGTATATTCGGCGCATAGTTAGTAAGTGGAGATTATATAAGTTGTTTAGAAGTAGAGATATGGGAAGAGCAGTTGCCGTCAGAAGATGGACTACCACTGCTGTTGAATGTTATAAAAGAGGATGTAATTGCGAAGGTTGTTTCTACAAAGATTTCTTTAGCGGTTCCTCTCAAAAATGCCAAATGAAAGCATCTGTATTGGAACTTGTCCGCGTTATCGGAACTCCTGATGTCGAATTACCGCAATTTTTGGCTGATGAAGTTTAGTCTATATACCCTTTAAAAATTATATTATCTGTGTTATACTTATTAAGACACGTAGATAATTGGAGGTTTCGCATGCATATTCATGTTAACGGTAAAAACATTGAAATTACTGAAGCTATAAAAGCTTATGTTAAAGAAAAAATTGGTAAAGTGGCAGCTCGTTATGACCAAATTCAAGGCATAGACGTAGTTTTGACAGTTATAAAAAATCCTTCTGCAGAAGGCAAACACATTGCAGAACTCACTTGTAAAACAAATTCCGGCACTATTCATTCCGAAGAAGCTGCTGAATCTATGTATGCAAGTATTGATTTGCTGGCTGATAAATTCGCCAGACAAATAACAAAATTTAAAGACAAAAATTTATCTTTAAGCAAAGAATCTATTCGTGACGTTCGCCAAGAAGCTGACGTTGATGAAGCAGAAACTATTAAAGCTATTGAAGATTAATTATAAGTTTTATTTAAATCGATTTGGCCTGCAAAATGTTTTGCAGGCTTTTTTATTTGGTATAAATATTTTTTAATAATTGGACTGTAATAAATAGCTATGATAAAATGTTAAATATTAATCGGGAGAAAATAATGTTTGAGCTTAATAAATTTAAAATATTTACACTACTTTTTATACTACTGTTCATTTTTTCAATTGCAGCTATGTATACAAATACCAAGGATATAGTTAATGGTACTGCAGAAAAACCATCAAAAAATAATGAACAGTCATATTATCCGGAACAAAGATCCGCAAAAAAGAATGACATTAATTCTTCTGTAATCAATAGCTTAAGCAATAGAGTCTCAGATTTGGAACAAAAATTAAGCGATATTACGGATAATGAAAATTCAGACTCCGATAAACTTAATTGTGATATAAAAGGATTTATGAGCGGAGATATATTAGTTCCAGTTTCAGAAGTAGAATCACTTAAAGAAGCTAAAGAAAACGGAAAAGAACTTGTAATGCTTTGTTCTTTTAAATAGATATAAAATCTAAATATAAAAAAGCGGTCGGTTACTTTAACCGACCGCTTTTATTTTTTTAAGTCAAATTATTCAACTTCGATTGCACCAACAGGGCAAGCATCAGCTGCTTCTTTTACACCATCAATGTTGTCTGCAACAGCTGCATCATTTACAACAGCTTTATCTTCAATAGAAAATACTGCATCACAAATTGATTCGCAAGCGCCGCATGCAATACATGAATCGTTAACTTTAACTGCCATTTTATTTCTCCTTTTATTTACAACCCGTGAAATTTCTTTCACTTCAACTATTATATAACAAATATTTTAAAAATTCTACTACCTATTTATACAAAAGTGTCTTTCAAAATATCATTTGCAATATAGTCAAAACCTTCTATTTCACCCATATATCCTTGACCGTCAATATATTTTGCATATATCAAAACAGGGACTTTTTCTCTTGTATGGTCTGTGCCCGGAACACAAGGATCACAACCGTGATCGGCTGTTACAATTAATATATCATCTTCAGTCATAGCATCCATTATAGGTTTTATATAAGTATCAATTTCTTCTATTGCTTTGCCATAACCTTTAGCATCATTTCTATGTCCATATAACATATCTGTATCTACTAAATTTGTGAAAATTAATGTATTGTTGTTATAAGTTTTACCTTTTTCATAGGCAATATCTTCGAGCGGTAATTCATTTTTTACAGCTTTTAAGGTTAGCTCCAAACCCTCTTTGTTAGAGCCAGTATGAATTGCATGCGTTATACCTGCTTTTGAAAAGATATCTTCAATTTTACCAATAGCAACAACTTTGCCGCCCCCATTTTTTATATCATCCAAAACAGTATGCTTTGGAGCCATAGAGAAATCTCTTCTGTCTTTTGAAATTCTTGTCGGCTTGCCATCAATAACTTTATAAGGACGAGCAATTACTCTCGCTACATTATATCCACCCTCATCTAAAAGTCTGCGTGCAATTCTACACCATTCATAAAGTGTTTCAAGTTCTATCATATCAGTATCAACAGCAATTTGGAATACACTGTCTGCTGATGTATAAACTATTGGATATTTTGTATTATGATGCTCGTCATTTAATTGTTCAATGATTTTTGTCCCGCTCGCCGGAATATTAGCAAGAATACCTTTACAACCTGTTTGTTCTATAAACTTATCTACAAGTTCTTTTGGAAAACCATTAGGATATGTAGAAAATGGTTTTTCTGAAACAAGTCCTGCTATTTCCCAGTGACCTGTTGTTGTATCTTTTCCTTTTGATTTTTCAACAAGAGTCGCACAAGTGCCAAGAGGTTTTTCTACGGGTTTTATTCCCATAAAATCCTGTTCCATATTCCCAAGCCCAAGTGCTTCCAAATTAGGAACATGCAAACCTTTATTAAACTCACACACATGTTTTAAGGTATTACATTCCGGTATATCCCCAAAATCTCTACAATCAGGCATAGCACCAATGCCCATTGAATCAATGACCATAATAATTGCTCTATATTCTGACATAATTTATATCTCTCCTAATGAATCTATTTTGTATGCGTACCCGAGTTCTTCCTGTGCCAGAACAGTTATATTATTAATAAACATGTTCAGTAGCGTGAAAAATATCTGTCTGTATTCCATAGGAACAACAAGTATCGGAGAATATATGTTCAGTTTTTTAGATTTGGAAATTATTTTCTTGGCGATTTTTTCAGCCATATCCGCATCAATTTTTATCATAGAATCATCACTGTCATCAAAACCTAAAAGCATTTGAGTATAGGTTTTTTCAGATAACTCGAATGCACTGATTGTTTCTCCGTCTTCATTTGCATGAGCTCGGCATATCTGTTTTGATAGCGCCAGTCTTATTTTGTTTATAAGATCTATTCTTGAACTGTCATCTGCATAATCATTAATTTTTTCAAAAATATATGTAATATTTTTGATAGATACATGCTCTTTAATAAGACTTGCCATAATATATTTAAGATCTGCATAATTTAAAATATCCGGAACAATATTTTCCACAAGATATTCGTTTTCTTTATCTACAACATCAAGATATTTATCAATATCATCATAATCCAATAAATCATCCACATATTTTATTGCACTATGTTCAAGAGCATACGCAATATATTCAGATGAAGTCATACCATTCTGCCAAAAATCTTTGCATTTAGCCTTTTGAACCCAAGTAAGTTTTCTGCCGGTAATTTCATCAACAGAATCTATAGAATTTTTAATCTTGCTTGTAACTTTTAATTCATCCGCAAAAAATGCTTTATACCCCGGATAAACAATTCCTCTAAATACTTCAACTCCACGAATACGAATACTAAATTCTCCGCAATTTAGCGCTTCATCATCTTTGAATACAACTTTTGGTATTATATATCCGGTACTTTGAGTTAAATTTACTCTTGATTTTACTGTTTCTGCAATTAAATGTTCTTCTCCAAAATTTTCTCTTTCGGAATCAACAAAACTCAAAAGCTCCTCACTTAAATATATAGCCAGTTTTTCTTCCCTTAGTTTTGAATACATTAAATCAGGGGAAGTTGCTTTGTTCAATTCACCTTTAAGATCATTTAATTCTTTTAAGCCTGAAGAAATTTTATCGTTTAATTTTTTACGCGAACCTGATTCAGAATCCAACTCCGATTTAATTTGATTAATTTCTTCTCTTTTACGTTTTATTTTTGATTGAATTTCCAAACAGGTTTCATATTCAGTCATTTTAGGAGAAAGCATTTTTTCCATTTGGCTTTTAAAATCAGAAATACTGATTATATCGCTATCAAAACCGCCTTCAGATTTTGCTTCACGCATGAAGATACAATTCATTTGGACTTCATCTTCATCTGTTGAAACTTCATGCATACTATAAAGCTCCCAACCGTTCATAGACATTTCGTTCAACAAATTTTGTAACTCTTGTGCATTTTCAGCTGAACAAGTCTTGATAACGTATTCCATTTTGTTTTTACCGAACATCATAAATTTTTATCCTTTAATATTTTAATTGCCTCTATTGCAGTTTTTATAGCCATATCCGTGTCATGAACAACAGGATTTTCTAAATTGTTTTTTTCACGTTCTTGATTAGCAACAACCAAAAATACAGATCCGACTCTCACTTTTAAGTAACTTGCAACCACAAAAAGTGCCGCCGATTCCATTTCAGATGCCAAACACCCCAAACGCTTCCACGCTTCCCATTTATTTTCAAGTTCATAACTTACCGGCATAGTTTGGGGGCTATGCTGGCCATAGAACGAATCTTTGCATTGAACAATACCGGTGTGGGCATTATATCCAAGCTTTTTAGAGGCATTCTTCAAAGCATTCACGATATCAATATTCGCAACAGCCGGAAACTCAATAGGAGCATACTCTTTACTTGTACCCTCGGCTCTTATTGCGCCTGTTGCAATCACTAAATCGCCGCCTTTGACATCAATATCAATTCCGCCGCAAGTACCGACACGAATAAAATTTTTCGCGCCAATCTTAGTTAATTCTTCCATAGCTATTGCAGCAGAAGGCCCACCAATACCGGTTGAAGTCACACTGACTTTTACTCCGTCAAGGTAACCTGTGTATGTGACATATTCACGATTATCGCCGACTAACTTTGGGTTATCAAAGTATTGAGCGATTTTTTCACATCTTTTAGGATCACCGGGCAATATAACATATTCCCCTACATCCCCCTCTCTTAAACCAATATGATACTGTCTGTCATCTTCTGAATAATGCATGGATGCCCCTTTAAAAATAATACAAAAATTTTATTATCTATAATCAAGTGATTAAACCCCCTAAAGAGTTTAATCACTTTCATATAAATCTATTCTTTTATTTTAATTGTTGAATAACTTGATTTGTAATATCTACACCACCAACAAATACAACCTGGTCAGATAATACGGCATCCAATTTTTGAGAAACCATAACTGATTTTGCAACTGCTTGAACTTGGTTTAAGATTTGAGTTTCTTTATCTCTTTGTAATTTTGCAAGAGCTTCTTGTCTTGATTTAAGTTCGTTAGCAGTTTGTGTTTCAAAATTTTGTTTTTGCAAAGGAGTAGACAAATTTTTGTATTGTCTTTCTTTTTCAAGCATAAATTGTTGCAATTCTAAGCCTTTGGCATCAATATCTTTCACAGCCTGCTGTGCTGCAGGATAATTTTCTAAAACTCTTTGATAATCAATATATCCTACTTCTGCATTTGCACCGGAACCAATTCCAAGAATCATTCCAGCAGCCATTAATAATGCCATTAATTTTAAGTTTTTCATACTTCCTCCTATATTTTTATTCATTTATATTACACATTAATATAATAAATCACCTACGCCAAAAGTAAAGTACCCATGTTTAGAAGCATTACGCCCACCATTTGTAAGCGGAATACCATAGTCGATTGACAACGCTCCCATTCCCGGTACAAATACTTTCAAACCAGCACCAGCTGATACGGCATACATAGGTCTGTCATATATCTTGTTAGATACTGTGCCGTCAAACACTTTACCTGCATCAATCCATGCAGTAAATCTTAAATTATTTAAGAATGAAATTCTTGTTCTATCCATAAATGGTATTGGTGTTGCAAATTCTGCAGAACCCATGATAAATGCGTTACCTGTACCAACACCACTCATCTTGAAACCTCTGATAGTATAAGGACCACCTAAACGGTATGCCATAACTTCTGGGATATCACCATGAATAGCGCCACCTCCCTTAGCCGTGAATGCTAAAGATGATTTCTTTGCTATTGGTATATATTGTTTAATCATACCTGTAATTCTGCCGTTTGTTTTATCAAGTCCGTCAAGCCCAATACTTTCATCAAATCTCAAACTTGCCATTGTACCATGACGTGTTACAGTCGCAGAATCTCTTGTATCAAATAATATTGCAGGACTCAAAGATAAGAACATTCCGCCTTCTAATTGTTTTGCACGCTCTGATAACGGAACATTGTATGCACGATATAATTGGGTAATTTTTTCTAAACCACCTTCTTTTACATTAATATCTTCAACTCCTAAACTGAATGTTGCTGTGGCATGACGATTCCATTTTAATCTGTGAGCGGCAGTAAATTCTATACCATATCTTCTTTCAATAGCCAAAGGAACCTGATAAGAACCAAAATCTCTAAAGAATAATCTTGTATTTAATGAGGTATCAGCATTGAAGAAATATGGTTTGAAATAACTTAATTCTGCTTGAATATTCATGCGATCTTTTACGGATGAATCGTTCAATAAAACACCCGTACCGGCTAAACCTGTTAAAGAAATTCTTTCCGCTCTGCCTCTGAAATTATTTTCAGAAATACCCATAGACCCGAAAAGACCTGTTACAGTATCCAAACCACCACCGACAGATACACTTGCCGTTCTTTGTTCGGTTATTTTTATAGTAACATCATACGCATCAGGAATATCCTCACTTGGTTCAATTTCACGTGTAACATCCTTAAATGCTTGAGTTGCATACAATCTTACCAAATCTTCTTTGATAAGATTTTCATTATAAACCATGCCCGGCTCTGTTAAAATATTACGAGCAACGATATAATCTTTGGTTTTTTCATTACCTTCAATCATTATCTTATCGATAATGCCCTCTTTAATACCGATATTTATTGTTCCGTCAGGGTCATCCTGCACAGTCGCAACTCTTGATAGAATATAACCTTTTTCGTTATATAATTCCTGAATTTGTGCAATTGCAGTATTGATTTGTGCAATATTCTGAGGTTTTCCTTTCATACCAATAAGAGTTTGGAGAATATCTTCAGTCGGTATAACAGAGTTACCTTCAATTGTAAAATCTTTCACAGGAATATTTTCTTCAACAATTATTTTAACCGTAACAGTGCCATCATTATTCAATGTAGGAACAGCTTTCATCCTTTCGGTAAAATATCCTGTATCGTAAATCTCTTTTAAGTCAGATTGAAGCTTATTTTTTGTATATTCGGTTCCTGCCTTCATTTGCATAATAGACAATATTTCATCTTTTGGAATAGAGTTTAAACCATAAAATTCAATATCTTTAATAGGTTTATGCTCTTTGTCTACATAATTTGATGCATCTGATGATGTTGCAGCTAAATCTTCAATTGTCGGAACTACATTTTCTTTAGTGTTGATATCTTCTTGTAATACCGGCAGAGTGGGAAGAGAAGTATTCGGAGTATAAGAATCAAAAACAGTATTTGATGATGATTCACTTTGGAATGCATCATTTGTTAAACCCATTCCTCCCCAAACATCTTCTATTGCATTACCCGGAATTTGTACCAATGAAGCTAAAATTACGGCCGCTAATATATTTTTAGTAATATTTGAATTCAAAATTTTTCCCTTAAATAAGCTCTCACTATTCTCCTACAAAATTGTAGCATAAATCTATAAAAAAAGTAAAAAAATTTACATCTATTTACCTACTGAAATTTTATAAATTTTATTTTTATTAATCCCATATAATTCTGACAAAATTACAGATATATCCTTTGCACTAAAACCTTTGCCCTGCAACAGTTTTATCTTCTCAATAATATCAGACTCCGAAATATCTTCTTTTGCCCTAAAAATCATGACTACAAATTCGCCTTTAGGTTCATTCGCTTCAAAATGTTTTATAACTTTATCAATATCATCAACTAGAACTTCTTCAAAAAGTTTAGTGAGCTCTCTGCCTATTGCAATTTGTGCCTGCGGGCGCGATTGCTGTATTGTTTTGAGGGTATTTAGAATTCTGTTTGGTGATTCATAAAATACTGTATCGTGAAATTTGTATTGATTTATAATTTCTTCAATTTGTTTTTGATTTTTTGGTAAAAAACCTATAAAAGAAAACTTTTCATCTTCTCTTGATATTTGAGATAAAAAAGTAACAAGTGCATTCGCACCGGCAAGTGAAGTTACAGAAAATCCTCTTTGCCGCAATTCTTTTACAATTACAGCTCCGGGATCACAAATTAATGGCGTGCCGGCATCTGATACTAAAGCCATTTTCTTTCCATCTTCAAGCATGCTTACTATTTGTGAAACACGTTCTTTTTCATTGTATTTGTGGTATGATACGCATTTTGTCGCAATATTATAATGATTAAGAAGTTTTTGCGTATTTCGGCTATCTTCACAAGCAATAACATCAACCGATTTTAATATATCAATTGCTCTTAAAGATATATCACCTAAATTCCCGATAGGGGTTGGAACAATATAAAAATCGTATTCTTTCATAATAAATTATTTCTTTTTCCCTGTTTTATTCAAAGTTTCAACATCATCTACACGCAGTGCAAAATACGGAACAGATTTATCTTTTTCTATCAAGAATAAAACAAATGTGTCATCAAAATAAAAACGCCTGATTTGAGGTGGTCTGCCGACAGATGTTAATTCCATCATAATAGCAGCTTCACTTTTTAGGTATACACCTTCATTATCCATTTTGAATTCCACCGTTTCAATGGTTTGACTTATTAAAAAGTCACTATCCTTAATCGGGCGACCTTCTACATCCGGGAAATTTGTCATTTGATATAAATTTAAATCAGGAACTTTTAATCTGTCATTATGTCCAAAATATTTATTTCCGTTATATGCAGCCTCTTTAGCTTGCATATCTTCAAATAATTCATTAAACCTTTTATCATCTTTTGTTTTGTACAAAATTACTTCATCGTTAGTTTTTGTGTGCAATTTTACAGCATAATCACTTGGTGAATTGTAAAATAAAACACTTACGTTTTGATAAAGTTTAGACGGGCTGTCTTCACTTATACCAAAATATTTTACCTTATTAGGGTTCTGGGCAAATACACCATCTGCAAGTTTTTCAAAAGGTTCCAAAAATTTGAAATCTTTTTTGAGCATGGCATAAATAAGTATTTTGGAAGGACTATATGAAAAATCAAATTGATCCAAAATATCACTTGTTTCATTGAATTTATCTTTTATAGCTTTTTCAATTTTTGTTTTTAATTTAGGCTCAACAATGCCATAAGTTGTATAGTATGAACTTTCGCTAATATCTGTTTTATTAAATTCTCTTGCATTCAAATCTTTTGCAGCCTGAGTTGTCCCTCCGACAAATTCAACGGGATGTTTTATAATATTATCCACCATTTCATTCCAAACAATTTGGAATGTACCAACCCAAATTCTGTTCGGAGCAGAACTTTTAGTATTCATTGTCGGCAACAGAGCAATATCTCCATCATCCTTCAACGGTTCTGAAACAACAACTTCAGATTCCGGAGTTATAGTCTTTATTTCTAATTTTTGCATTTTGTTCTTTTTAAAATGGCATGCACTCACGGATGAAAAAATACCCGCAAATAACATCAACGCAATAAAAATTCCTATAAATTTTTTCATTATTCTTTATCCTTTACATTTAAACTTTTCCAAAAACTTTTAAAAAACCCCCATAAATTTTTTTGATGCATTATCGGGGCATACTCATAGAACTGCTTATAATTATCTATTATATTTTGAGGTAAATTTTCTCCTCTTTCCAACGTACTGGAAAGGAATTCTATATAATCATCTTGCTCTTCTCTGTATAAATTATCTCTTGCTCTGATATCTTCATCTGCCTCATAATGTATTAAAGCATGATAAGCAGCAATAAGACTATCATCCTTTGTATCTTTAGGATATCTGAGCATAGCCTCTCGAACACTCAATGTGCCAAGCCTTACGAGCCTCAGTAATTCTGAAGCAATTTTTCTGTCATTCAAATTATCTTCCGGCATAATTATTTAACTAAAAGTTCTACTGTTTCTCTTTCGACAAAACGTACCATATCGGAAGTATTACCGTTAAAGAAATTGTTAGTAAATTCTTTAAGAGTTTCCAATGCCATTTCACGTTTGTCCATTGTAACCTTATAGAAAAACTTTTTCCCTGATTTATATCTAACTAAAATACTTTTTGAAACTAATCTGTCCATGACAGTTTTAATAGTTGTATAAGCTCTTTCCATACCATTTTTTGATAATTCATCAACAACATCCTGAATAGAGATGTCAACGTCTTCATTGTTAGATGAGATGCTCCAAAATGTATTCAAAATTTCCATTTCAAGAAAACCACAAGCCATATTTTTCTCCTATATTTTTACTACTATAATAGTAATATAAATTATTTTTTTTGACAATACCCTTATAAAAAATTTACAAAATTACACAAAAAATATACGCAATTTTACAAAATTGATATCCGTTGAAATATTGCTATAATAAAAATATGGCTGATGAGACTTTAGACAGAAGTGAAATTGATTCATTGAAATCCCGAGTAAAGGAAAAACTCGACCAGACAAATTTGTATACATATAAAGGTTCTGTATCAAAACTACTTGGTTTAACGGTAGAGGTAAAACTTCCGGGATTAAAGATTGGCGACTTATGTTTTATAGAGACATATGATGGCAAGCAAAAACCTGCAGAAGTACAAGCTTTTAGAGGAGAAGTTGCGCAATTATCACTACTTTTGGACGGAGATGGAATCGGACAGGGAAGTCTTGTTACCTCTACAGGAAAACCTATTATTATTCCTGTTGGTGATTTTTTGCTTGGCAGATTAATAGACCCTATGGGTAATCCTATTGACGGCAGACCTTTAGATTTGACAAATGCAGAATGGAAAGCTATTGAAGGACCGCCACCGGGACCATTTGAAAGACCAATTATTACCGAGATGTTTTCAACGGGTGTTCGTGCAATAGACGGCTGCATGACTATGGGCTGCGGTCAGCGTTTGGGTTTATTTGCCGGTTCAGGTGTAGGTAAAAGTACACTATTGGGTATGATTGCACGTAATTCGGACGCAGATGTTAACGTAGTTGCTCTGATTGGAGAACGTGGCAGAGAAGTAAAAGAATTCGTAGAGGATGCACTAGGGCCTGAAGGTATGGCAAAATCCGTACTTGTATGTTCTACCGGTGATAAACCGCCTCTTATCAGACAAAAATGTTTACTTACTGCAACTGCTGTTTGTGAATATTTCAGAGATAGAGGACAAAAAGTTTTCTTAATGACGGATACTGTTACACGTTGTGCAATGGCAGGACGTGAAGTTGGGTTATCTTTAGGTGAGCCCCCAACAATGAAAGGTTATCCGCCGTCTATTTTCTCATGGCTGCAAAAAGTTTTAGAGCGTGCCGGTAATAGTGAAAAAGGATCTATAACCGCATTATACACCGTTCTTATGGAAGGTGATGATATTAACGACCCGATTGTTGATATTGTACGTGGTATTGTAGACGGACACATTTTCTTATCAAGAAAAGTAGCAGAATCAAACCACTACCCCGCAATAGACGTATTAGGGAGTATTTCCCGTTTAATGAGTGCAATTGCAACTCCTGAACATAAACAAGCTGCCGCAAAACTAAGAACAATTATGTCTTTATACAGAGAAAATAAAGACCTTATTGATGTCGGTATGTATCAACCGGGTTCTAACCCAAGGCTTGACACCGCAATTGAAATGATGCCGAAAATTAATGCATTTTTGCAGCAAAGAACGGATGATAGCGTTACTATGGACGGTACAATCAGTCAGCTTATTGACATGATGAAAGATGTTGAGATCTAGGAAACAGAATTCTCATTAAATAAATATTTAACCAAAAACGAACATGCCGCAGGGATTACGGAAATAACAACCAAAACGGGAACAATACTTGTTGCCTGAGCAAGGT
Organism: uncultured bacterium; assembly: GCA_902801985.1. Classification (GTDB taxonomy): domain Bacteria; phylum Cyanobacteriota; class Vampirovibrionia; order Gastranaerophilales; family Gastranaerophilaceae; genus Zag111. The sequence continues at coordinate 15,150 of CADCKD010000002.1, forward strand.
AACCTATCCCTGACATCAATATTGCAACAATTCCCCAAGAAAAACCATTGATAAAACCGCCGATTATACTTTTGTAATGCGGCAAAACATTTTGCGCCAAATTCATTGTAATCGGAGCTGCAAACATAGTAACAAAACCCATTAAAGCAAAAATTATGAAAGATAAAACAGGATAAGACTTATATGTAAACATAAATAATATCATTAAAGGCAGCGTTGCAATCATCGAAAAATAAAACACATTAGCTGTTCCTATTTTATGTTCCAGTTTTGGACTTATTAAAGATGAAATTCCTCCCATTGCTAAAAAGAAAAATAAAGCCAAACCTATTTGGAATTTTGTATACCCCTGCGCTTTCCACAAAAAAGGCAAAAGTATTGAACAGGATGTTGTTATTAAAGATTTTAACATTGCAATCAAATTCAAAATATTTAATCTGCGATTAGAAAGAATTTCTTTAATTGCCAATTTAAAATTAATTTTTTGTATTTCAACTTTCTGATTAGAAAATTTAGGCACCATAAGAAACATTAAAGGAGCCCAAGTTATCCCTAAAAATGCAAGCAGAGGCATTTTATCAAGTCCCATATACTGCGCCATAGAAGACGAAAACAAAGGTCCCATTGAAAAACCCAGAGTTCCCAAAGCCATAAATATACCCATATTTTTTACAACATCAGAAGTCGTAAACTTGGAAATAAGCCCTAAAGATTGCGGATGGAACAAACTTGAGCCTAAACTGCCCAGCATTATACAAAAAACCATAAGATAAATATTATGTACTGCTGGAGCAATAGAAATAAATAAAGCCGTACAAATTAACCCCCAAAATATAAGCGCTCTTTTGCGCATATTATCAGCAAAATAGCCAAAAAACGGCTGTAATAATGATGAAAATATATGCGAACAGCTCAAAATTATTGTAGCAACAGGCATTGAAATTCTTACCTGCTCTGCGATAAACGGCATAATCGGATTTAAACACCCGGTATACACATCATTTATAAAATGCCCGCCACAAAACCATATTTGGGGTTTTATTTCGTCTTTATTATAAATCATAAAAATATTTTAAAATTAAAAGTTCAAAAAATCAAACATTGCTATGCAATCATATCAAGCGCTTTTTGAGAATTTTTTAATTCGGGGTTGGTAAAACGCTCTGCAAATTCACTTATCATTTGAATAAAATCATTCTTAGCCCTATTATTTTCAACATTTAAACCTTGATTGAAAACATTGCTTACGCGTGCTTTTCCTAACTCTGCATATACACGCTTATCTGTATTTCCCGTAAGATAACCAACTGATGAAACTAGCATCTTCTACCCCAACTATCTATTGCCCAACTAGCTTATTACAAAAAAAGATTAAAATCAAGCATAAGAAAAGAACAAAATACTACTTGATTTTTTAGTTTGACTGTTTTATCATCCTGAATGTAGAGTGCTTACGCCAATAATCACTCAACAAGAAAAGGAAATTAAAATGTCAATTAACTTAGAAAAAGAACAAAAACAAGAATTTGCAAAAAAATTCGGCAAGAATGAAAAAGATACAGGTGCTCCTGCAGTTCAAATCGCTATGATGACAAAGAAAATCGCTGATTTGACAGAACACTTGAAATCTAACAAAAAAGACTTTGCTACAAAAAGAGGTCTTTTGATGATGGTAGGTAAAAGAAAGAAACTTCTTTCTTACGTAAAATCACACAACCTTGACGAATACAGAGACTTGATTAAAAAGTTAAAAATTAGAGGTTAATTCCTTAAAAAAAGAACCGTTATCAAGCGGTTCTTTTTTTTTGTAAATAATTTGTAATAGTTAAAAAAAAATATTTCGATATATTAATCAAAAATAAAAAGTTCAATCCTTTGATTGATTGGACTATTTTTTTTTGCATTTTTAAAAATGAAAAGTGTTGATTTTACACGTTTTAAGACCAATATATTTTGTAAATATTTGTTAAAATTTATATTCAACTTCTTAAGAAACATGGAGAAATGTCCGATACATGTAGTATAATATATATAGAAGATATACCACAATATAAAATTAGACATTACCCTATCAAATATTTTGGTATAATCAGAAAGAAAGGTGGCGAGTGTATGAGCAACCTACAATTTCAAAATGATTTAGATAAGTTGGTAGAAGTTTTACCTGAGAAAATTCGCAAGTGTATCTCTTATGAACAGATGGATGACGCAATTGAAATTGTTCTTGACTTGGGCAGAGTTGCAGAGGTTCGCCATTCAAACGGCAAGATTGAATATCTTGGCAGTGAAAATGTAACAGAAGAAGATTTAGACTCAATAATTAAAAAAATTCCTGAATTTACCTCGGATAATCGTTCCGGAATTGCAGGTACACTTCATAGGATAAGTGCCATTCGCAACAGACAGAACAAAGTTGTCGGCTTAACCTGCCGTATCGGTCGTGTTGTAACAGGAACTATATCCTGCATAAAAGACATCTGTATGCAAAACAAAAGTATTTTGTTCCTCGGACGTCCTGGGGTAGGAAAAACCACAAAACTTAGAGAAATTTCAAGACTTGTAGCAGACGAGCTTGCAAAAAGAGTTGTCATAGTTGATACTTCAAACGAAATTGCAGGTGATGGAGATATTCCGCACCCTGCGGTAGGACATGCAAGAAGAATGCAAGTCAGACAACCTGAGTTCCAAAAAGACATTATGATTGAAGCAGTTGAAAACCACACTCCTGAAGTAATCATAGTTGATGAAATCGGAACAGAAGAAGAAGCACAAGCTGCAAGAACAATTGCCGAACGTGGTGTTATGTTGATTGCAACAGCACACGGTAATACACTGGAAAACTTAATCAAAAACCCGACATTATCAGATTTGGTTGGTGGAATTCAATCTGTTACTCTGGGTGATGATGAAGCAAAACGTAGAGCTTCACAAAAAACAGTACTCGAACGTGAGAAACAACCAACATTCGATATTGTTATAGAAATTTTGGACAGAAATACATTAGCTGTATATAAAGATACTGCAGAAGCGGTAGATTACATATTGAGAGGATGGCCGATAAGACCGGAGATTAGAAAAGTTGATAAAACTTATGAATTTAACGCTTCTGCACCGAATCCGGTACCGGAAAGAGTACCAAATGTTATAGATAAGATTAATCAGCTTGATAATACTATTGAACATCCTGAAAGTTTGAAATTCAGTTTTTCACGTCAAAAATATGTTGAAGAAGTTAAAAAATTCAAAAAAATATACCTATACGCAGTATCAAGAAGTATTGCCGAAAAAGTTATAGAACGACTTGATTTGAATGCAGAAATTACAAGGAATCTCGATGATGCGGATATTGTAATTGCGCACAAAAACTTTGTAAAAGGCGGAGCTAAAGTACTTTCAACTGCAGAGCACGACAGACTGCAAATATTCTATGTAAAAACAAACTCAATGGCACAAATTCAAAAAGTAATTAAACAAGCCCTTGATATTGCGGAAATTAACAGCCAGCAAACATATTATGACATAACAGAAAAAGCGCTTGATGAAGCAAAAGCAGCTATTGAAAAGATTTTAGCAGGAGTAGTTAAAGATATAGAACTATCACCGCAAAATACACAAATTCGTAAAATGCAGCACGAGCTTGCAGAACAGCACAACTTGGAGAGTAAGTCTATCGGCGAAGGTGAAAATCGCCACCTGAGAATCGTCGGCGGAACAGATTATAAAGAATAATTAGCCCCAAAAAGTGAATAATAAAAGTTTGAGTCCCTTCTTAAAAAAAGATAGGGGGAAAATTGCATCCCCATTGAAATGATTTTTAGAAGGGGCTCCCGTTTATTAATATTACAAATTGTTACAATATTCACAAAAAATAAGACTTTTTCCTAAAGATTCTTAAATAACATGCCGAATACTACCATGTGAGTAAATATAAGGAGAAAAAGGTATGGCAGTAGAATTTAATAAATTTAAAAACTACAAAGACTACAATTTCCTAATCAACAAAGAAGCTGCAAATAAAGCAGCAAGAGAAGAAGCTACACAAGAAATTGAACAACAAACCCCTAATGCAGTATTCAAAGGTTTGGAAAATGAAACAGATTTATTAACAAAAAACACACAAAACTTGTACAATTTACGATTTGAAAAATACACTGCTGAAGACAAATCAATGGCAGATGAAACAAATGAAATCTTGGCAAGTTTGGGAGTAAAAAACTTTAAAGTTACACCGGCACAAGTAGCAAGTGTTGCAAACGGTGTAAACAGCGTCGTCCTTCCGGGATTAAAACTGGCAGAAGACGGAGCAGTAGCAGCACACATTGCAGATCCTAACGGACCATTTGCAGATTTATTTGCATAAAAAGACTTATAAATATATATTTACTCACAGACCGATTAAATATTAATCGGTCTTTTAATTTTATGTAATAAAAAAACCGACTTTAAAAAGTCGGTTTCATAATTACATAAGGCCTAAAACTTTTTTGTACCAAGTAAAAGATTCGATCTCAGTACCATTAAAAGTTGTTTTCGCACATTGATGTTTAAGATAATCTTCAAACTCATCTGCGAACGGAGACTTCACTTTCTTCACTTCTTTTTCAGAAACTGCTGTTTTCATAGCAATACTCCTTTACACATTGACCCTTTACGTATTAATTATAACATAAAAGTTGTTCCATTTCTAGTTATAAAACTCGACTATTTATTTTTTTGCTAATTCAAAAGGTTTTAGATTGTAAATTTTTATTAAGCATGTATGTTTTTATAATTTTTAAAATAATAAAACAAAATTTTGTTAAAATTTTGTGTTTTTATGATAAAATTTTTTTATGATTTTAATTGGTGAAAATATACATATAATCTCGAAAAAGGTCAAAGAAGCTTTAGAAAAAAAAGATGAAAATTTTATCAAAAATTTGATAAAAATTCAGCAAAAAATGGACTGCATAGATTTGAATGTTGGACCTGCTAAATTGAAACTTGACAAAATTTTTGATTGGCTATGTCCGCTTGTCCGAGGACAAAATATTTCATTTGATTCTTCAAATATTGATGCAATAGAAAACGGGTTAAAGTTGATGTCAGACTGTTCAAACTGTTTTATAAACAGTTCTTCTGTCGACTCAGAAAAATTGGAGCGGCTGACTGATATGGCATTAGAATACAATTGCAATCTTATTATCCTTGCAATGAAAAAAGAAACAGGAATTCCAAAAGATTCAGACGGAAGGATGGAGCTTATTTTTGAAGCGTACGAAAAGTGCATTGAAAAAGGAATGGATTCACAAAAAATATTTTTTGACCCGCTTGTATTACCGATAAAAATTGATAATACCCAAGCAATGGAAGCATTGAACACCATTCAAATGATAAAAGAAAGTTTTGAACCAAAAGTAAATACAATTATCGGACTTTCTAATATATCTAACGGTGCTTTGCAAAATATTCGCCCGCTAATTAATAGAGTGTATTGTACCATGGCACATGGAGCAGGTCTTGATGCCGCAATAGTTGATGCAAAAGATGAAGAACTCCAAAGAATTATTAATATGTTGGAGCAAGAAAATCCAAGTTCAAAAACTGACGAATTGTATTTGAAAATTTCAAAATCAATCCGAAATTTTGAAAATATAGAAGAAATATCATTTGACAAAAATGATAATGAGCAGGAAAATATAGTTAAGACAACAGCTATCTTGACAGGTAAAAAAATATATTCTGATAGCTTTACACAAGTGTAAAATTTATGGTATTATTATTCAGATAATTGAGTTTTAGGAATATGAAAATTAAGAAGAATTTATTAACGGCAATATTAGTATCAACACTGGCAATCTCGGGGACAAATGTACAAGCACAGATGTCGCCTCAAGCCAGCGTTTTGTATCAAGAAGCTTGTAGCGCAGAGCATCAGCAAGATTTGAAAGAAGCTATCTCTAAACTTGAAGAAGCAATAGAAATTTCAGGTGGAGAAGCGATGTTATACACAAAACTTGCAGGGATATACGCAGAAATTGATGAATACGACAAGGCTCTTGCAAATTATCAGAAAGTAATTGCAATAAACCCTGAAGATGCTTTTATTTATATAAGCGTAGGAAGTATTTACGAAAACCAAGGCAAATACAAAGATGCACTTGATGCATATAACAAAGCCTTAGATATTTTCCCTGAATATAAATACAATTACTTCAACATTGGTAATGTTCAATATCAACTCGGAAACTACAAAGAAGCTGTTAAAAATTATTCGACATTTTTGGAAACATATTCCGGTCACTCAGAAGCAAGAGAAAACTTAGCAAATTCGTATCTTGCAATAAAAGATTTTAAAAATGCCGAAAAACAATATCAAATTATATATGACAAAAATCCGGATTCATTCAAAGATCAATACGGATACGGAATATCTTTATTGAATACAAACCAACCGGATAAAGCAATTGCATTTTTGGAAAAAGCAATTGAAATTGATGCAGAAAATAATGCTGCACATTTGGGACTTGCACAAGCATACCAGGATTTGGGCAAAAACGATATTGCTTACCAACAGTACCAAATCGTATTAAAAAACGTTCCAAATTTGGATAATGTTCGTCTTGATTACGCCAATTTACTTGCAAGTATGGACAAAAACACAGAAGCTCTTGAACAGTACAATATGTACATAAAAGCTTTTCCAAATGATGTAAAAGGATATTTAGCAATTGCGGCAATATATCAAGATTTGAAAAATTATGATAAAGCAATAGAAAATTATTTAACTGCACAAGAAAAAGATCCAAATAATATCGAAACTAAAAAAAGTTTGGCAAATTGCTATCACAATAAAAAAGATTACTATGAAGCTTTGAGATATTATGACGAAATCTTGGACGACCAACCTGAAGATTTCAATGTAAGATTTAATAAAGCACTTGCTTTGCATGCACTAAAACAATATGAGCAGGCAATTACCTTATATAAAGATCTTCTTAATATAAAAAGCGAAAAATCAATTAAAGAAAATTTGAATAACGCATTAGTTTCACGTGGTCATGAGCTTGTTGAAGACGAAGAATATAAAACAGCAATTTCAACATTTAAAGAAGCTATAAAAGGCGGTTACAATGACGGATATGTATACTATGGAATGGCTAAAGCATATAAAGGTCTTGGCGAAAATAGCAAGGCCTCAGATAATTATGAAAAAGCTATTTCTATAAATCCGGAAAAAACATTATATAGTGCAGAATATAGTGATTTTATTTCATCATTGTATGCTCCGCAAGTAACTGTACAGACTTTGCAACAACCTGGGGAACTCCCGCAAATAAATCTGAGTATGGATACTCCACAGACAAATACTCCGAAGGCTGAAACTAAACCGGCAACTTCTCCTGTTGCAATCAAGAAAAACGAAGATTTTATTGCAGAAGGTGATAAAAATTATAAAAGCAACAACTATGATGCTGCCGTAAAAAATTATCAAGATGCACTTCAGCTTGTTCCGGATGATGAAGTTACACTCTTGAAAATCGGTAACATATATAAATTAAAAGAAGATAATACCAAAGCTATTAATTTTTATCAAAAAGCAATTATAGTTAATCCTGATTACACAGACGGATGGTTTAATCTTGGACTCGCATACGCAAATGAAAACAATTTAATTGAATCCGAAAAAAGCTTTGAAAAAGTTATAGAACTTGATTCTGATTACAATTTTGGATATGCATATTATGCACTTGCAATGGCTTTGGAACATCAAGGCAAAAAATCAGAAGCGGTTAAAAATTATAAAACATTTATCAAACATAATAACGATAAAGACTTGGTAGCTTCTGTACAAGAAAAAATTAAAGAATTGCAACACTAATATGAAAAAATTTATATCAATTATATCGTTATTTTTGATAATGGGTTTTACCTGTGCGTGTGATAATACTCAATCACATATAATATTTAACAAATATCCGTTCACAAGTGAAACGATAACATCTTCTACAAATATATTTTCGCCCGGAGAGAAAATATACTATCTTGTTACAACCCCAAAACCTGTCGAAACAAAAAGACTTCTTATCCAAATATACAAAATGGGTGAGAAAGAACGCCTAGGATACGATTTGGTATGGGGGAAACAGGTTAAAATACGCGATGAGCAAGTTTATTACTACACAGACTATATTGTCTTAACAGAAAAAGGCGCCTATGTGATGAATGCGTATTCGAAAGATAACCCCACAAAATTATTATCATCTAATGAATTTTACATAAAATAGTGTTATGTCCGGCTAAAGCCTGACATACAACGTCATATAGAACTTTTAAATCAAAAATAAAAGGCGGACAAGTTATGCCCGCCAAATTTACAAACTATCTCTTCTCATTCCAAAATTATTCTATTGCAGAGATGTTCTCCACAAAGAATCATTAAACTTGTTTTGTTGAGTATTAATTTCATCAGCTGACAACGCAACATTATGAGGAGCGAAAACAAATACTCTGTCACCAACTTTTTTAGGTTTACCATTCAAAGCTTGAGAAGCACCGCAAACAAAATCAATTGTTCTTTGAGATTGCTCATTATCAAGCAAATGAAGGTTTAACATAACAATTTTTCTATCTTTTAGGTGTTGAACAATTGTAGCTGCATCATCAAATGAACGAGGTTCGATAACAACAACTTCATTACCGCCTCTGTTGAAACTAGGATGATTTACAACTTTAGTTTCAGGTTGTCTTTCAGGTACAGCTGCAGGAGCATAATCAGGAACTCTTACGGCATTACCGTCTTCTTCTTCATAATACTCGTCTTCATTTATCATATCAAACGGATCTTCTTCTCCACGAAAACCGTCCATAACAAAATCTACAACCTTTTTAAAACTTTCTGCAATTGCCACCTTTATCTCCTCCGTTTATTCAAATAGTTTTCTACCAATCCTTAGCATTGTCGAACCGCTGCGAACTGCTATTTTGTAATCTTGACTCATCCCCATGGATATTTCCTTCAAATCGCAATTAAATCTTTTGTTTATCTCGTTTCTAATTTCGACTACTTCTGAAAATAATCTTTCAAGTTCATCTTGCGGGGCTCCTAATGGGGCCATATTCATAATTCCTACGATTTCAACACCTGAAAGGCTGTTTACAGACTCAAACTGAGAAAATAACTCCTCAGGCGAAAACCCAAATTTTTGTTCCTCGTTAGCATTATTTAACTGCAATAATATCTTCTGCTTTATACCCAGTTCCAATGCTCTTTGAGAAATACACTGTGCCAATTTTAAAGAGTCAACCGAATGTATATATTCAAAAACTCCGACAACGTGCTTTACTTTGTTGGTTTGAAGATGACCAATGAAGTGAAAAGTTGAATTTTGCTTAATTTCTTGCGATAAAGATTCAATTTTTTCACACGCTTCCAGCGCTCTGGATTCTCCGAAATCACGTAATCCGGCTTTGTATGCAGCCTCTATTGCATCTTTGCCGTAATACTTCGTAACTGCGATTATTTTAGGTTTACAAGGTTCGATTTCTTCTTGTATTTGTAAAAGATTCTCCACTACTGTTTCATACATTAATCATTCACCTCTACAAGAAAACATGCCCATGCCATGAGCATATTTCAATTGTACCTTATGTTTTTAGGATGTCCAAAATATTTATTAAATCTACACCATTTGTATGAGATGAAAACCCAAAACCATGAATATACCATGGTTTTGGGCACACACTAAAAATCTCGGTGCTCTTAATAATTCTTAATAATTTAAAATTGTCATGACCTCAAAAACCATGTCTCTACTTAAAAGCATGCCTTTTAAACAAAATTTCATCAATCCCGAGATTGATATAAAAATCTGTAATAACTTTTAAAAAAAAACTTTTTATGATAAACTTGAAAACATAAAGGAAATTAGCCAAATGTACATACCCGAAAATATTGGAATAGCATTCAGTTTAACTATGCTTGCAGGTTTAACCACTGCAATAGGTGGTGCTATTGCATTTGTTACTAAAAAAGATAATTTGAAAGCCTTATCATTAGGACTTGGTTTTAGTGCAGGGGTAATGATATTTATTTCACTTGTCGATATTATTCCAGAAGCGAATAAAATGCTACAAACAAATTTTGGAGAAATGTATAAATGGTTAGTTTTTAGCGGGTTTATACTCGGGCTTTTGATTTCAGTGATTATAGACTATTTTTTACCGGACCACGTTGATACTGATGAACTTTTACATCCTGATGCTCCGGAAGAAGATAATCACTATAAACATTATAAACTCCAAAGAGCAGGAATAATGACAGCCGTCGCAATCTGCGTACACAATTTTCCGGAAGGTATGGCTACATTTTTAACTACCACCCAAAATATAACCCTGGGAATATCAGTAGCCCTTGCAATCGCAATACATAATATTCCGGAAGGAATTGCCGTAGCACTTCCTATATATCATTCAACAGGCAAGAAACGTTATGCAATGCTATATGCAGCAATGTCAGGTATAACAGAACCTATCGGAGCACTTGTCGGTATGTTTATTTTCGGTCTGTTAGTACCACAAATAATGGTAGGCTGCCTAATGGCAATGGTTGCGGGAATTATGACATACATTTCGTTTGATACATTGCTCCCGCTTGCAAAAGAATACGGAAACTGGCACCTGTCAATTGTAGGAATTATGTCAGGAATTTTGTTTATCTGGTTGAGTTTGATACTGCTTGGATAGTATTAAACTTAACAAATATACAAACCCCCTCGACAAATAATCATGTTTGTTGTACGGTATGGCTACATGCGGAAATATAAATATTTAAAGGAGAAATAAAAATGCAAGTTATATTGAAAAAAGATGTTCAAAACTTAGGCGAAGCCGGCGATATCATCTCTGTAAAAGACGGATATGCAAGAAATTTCTTATTACCTCAAAATGTTGCAGAAGTAGCAACTAAAGGTGCTTTAGAAAACAGAGAAAAGAATATTGCAAGAATTAAAGCTAAACAAGAAAAATTAAATGCAGAAGCTATGGAAAAAGCTCAAACTCTTGAAAAATTCGGCAAATTAGAATTATCAGCTAAAGCCGGAGAATCAGGAAAATTATTTGGTACAATTACTACTAAGAAATTGGCTGAAGAAATTGCCGCTAAAACAGGTGTTGAAGTTGATAGAAAATCTATCTCTTTGAACGCTCCTGTTAACAAAATTGGTGAATACAAAATGTTAATTAAATTAACTTCTAAAGTTAAATGCGAATTAGCATTATCAGTTACAGCATCTGAAGTTGTTAAAGAATCTTTAGAAGAAGAAACAACTGAAGAAGCTGCAGAATAATTATTATAGGGAAAAGGGAATAAAGGAATAAGTTTATATAAATAGACTTATTCCTTTATTATATTAATAGTTAAGAGGAAAGTATGTATCAAGATTTAAAATTACAAGCGCTTGCAATAGGCTCTTTGCCGTACACAGACATAAATTCTGCCATAAATCTTATAAAAAAAGATTTTAGCGAAATTCCATTTGTCCCCCAACTAATAAATATAAGCAAAAACGAAGATATGATAATACAATTCTTCGAAGGCTTACCGGCTTTCAAACCGGAAAAACCGGAAGAGTTTAAACTTGATATTGAAAATGAAGATTTTATTTTGGGCTTAGAAACATTCTTATCCGATTATGAAGAAATTATATCGGATATTAATAGCCCCGTACTAGAGAAATACGCTATCAGTAAAAACTTCTCTCACGCATTCGAACAATTTACGAAAATAATACAAAATAGCAAACCCAAATATGCGAAAGCACAAATTGTGGGACCATTCACACTTCTTACAACATTAACTGATCCTGAGGGGAATTATGCCATTTATGATGAAACGTACAAAGAAATTATTACTAAACTGCTAATATTAAAGGCATTATGGCAAATCAAATGTATTAAAGATGCAAATCCTGATACTACGCCGATAATCTTTATGGATGAACCTACGCTATCCCAGCTTGGGACATCTGCATATTTATCTGTTGATGTTAATGAAGTCATTAAAACAATTAAAGAAATCTCCGAAATTATAAAATCTAATGGTGGAATTAGTGCCATTCATTGCTGCGGGAAATTTGATTGGGAAATATTAACCAAAACTAATGTCAATATTATTGATTTTGATGCCTATTCATTCTCAGAAAATATCACTCTATACAAACAAAACATAGAAGCTTTTTTGAATAAAGACGGCAAAATAGGCTGGGGGATTGTTCCTACATCAGATGATAAGCTTTTGAATAAATTAAATATAGATACACTAATAAAAAAATATACAGACTCTGTAAACAATTTGACTAAAATAGGGATTGATGAGAAACTAATCATAGACAATTCAATATTAACACCTTCATGCGGGGCCGGCTCGCTGAGTATAAAAGGAGCAGAGCGTGCAATGGATTTGGTTTTTGAATTGTCAAACGAATTGAAAAAGAGGTTTTAAATTTGACAGTAAAATTAGCAATTACCGGAAAAGGCGGAAGCGGAAAGACAACTATCGTCAAAGCATTTATGCATATTTTTGAAGAAATGTATCCGGGGAAATCCATATTATTATTTGATAATGACTTAACAAGTGAACTTGCACACAGCTTTGGATTAGACATAAGAAATACTATTTACGGTATCAGAAGCGGAAAGCACGAATATAAAACCGGCATCCCCGAAGATATGAGCAAACAAGAATTTATTGAATGGGCTATGGAAGACATTATTGTTTCAATAAATGATAATGTTGATATTATTGAATCTTGGTTTGTTGGTTCAAAAGATTGCAGATGTCCTATAACAAAACTTATAAATGATGCCGTTGAAAAATTAATTAACAGATATGATTTTGTAATCTTTGATTGCGAATTTGATTTGAAATATCTTAACCAACTGGTAGACATAGATATTGATTCAACAATTATTGTAGCAAACCCGACAGAAGAATCTGCACATCTTGCACAACGTATAAAAGAATTCAGTTCAAAACATGCCGCCGGTAATCAACTTGGTGTTGTAATAAACAAAATAGACAACAGCAAAATGTCTATGTTATCAGAGCTTTTGAGAAAATACGGACTTGATATCATTGGAGCTATTCCATACGACAAAACACTTGAAGAAAATTCTGTTTCAAAAGAATCTAAAATAGTTCAAGACTCTATAAAAGCATTTTATTCAAGATTAAATCTACCGCAATAAATTAAAGTTTTTTAATAATATGACGTATATAATCATGACAATTCATAATTCACAGAGGTATTTGAAATGTTTAACTACGTAAACGGAAATCCTTTCGGTCAAAAAATTGAATCCGCAGTATCTACAGGTCAAGGTCAACAACAAAAAAAACAACAGCAAGAAGATGATGACGAAAAAAGATACTTGGAAGATGATGACCAAGACGAAGTTACAATAAGCCAATTACCTGAGCTTAGCGAGGATGATGTAAATTACCTCGTTAACGAATACAAAACAAAACTTAAAAATGAACACGAAGACAATGAAAAAGTTCTTCAAAAAATAGACAAATTTTTTGGGAAATTTGATGTGAAAAGGTTTATGAAACAAAACCCTCATATGACTGCATCCGATTTTAATATGATAATGTTTAACGAAACATCAAGATTTATAAACTAATATTAAAATAAACTATCTTTCGACACCTATAACTTTTTTGAATAATTTCATCTGAGGATCATCATCACCTACAAGTAATTCATACGGATAAATGTCAATTTGTCTTGGGGTTACACGTGTTAGACCATTACCTCGTTCTATGATATTAGCATCTGAAAGATAAAATGACATATGAAAAATATCTTTACCAATCATATTAGGCTTTTTTGCGCCATTTGTATCTATATAAAACGAATGTGCTTCCGGTGTAAAAATTATATTAGTAAAACGAGGACGTCCCTTTATCATAAAAAATGCACCGTCTTTCAATATGTATATACGGGCCGGATTTATACCGGCTTGTATGACTACAGTACGATATTTACCAAGTTCCGTATTGTTAAAATCTTTATCACCAGAAATTTCGGCAAAATTTATCCATCTGGTAGCACCCATAAGTTTCATCATATCAGGAATTAGACCATTTATACCAAGGATAATAGAATTATCCTTTCCATCCTTAATTTCGTTATAACAACCACTGGCTGTTTCATGCAACTCTGAATTTGCAGGTATACGATTAAAATACTTTTTTCTAAGGTTTTCGTCAGTCTCAACCCTGTAACACTGGTATATTTTTTCAACTTGAACTGTATCAAGCGCAGCTGACAACCTTGCATACATTGCTTTAAATCTTGCAATGTTTTCCTGATCTCCGACACGATTATTCAACGTAGGTATCGTCATTGCCGCAAGAACACCAATTAAACCAATAGTAATCAAAACTTCAGCCAACGTAAATGCGTTTTTTTTATTAAAAATTTTCATAATATAAATCCCATAACATAATCCATATTTACATTTTAACACATTTTTGTATAAGGGTCAATTATGCACGAGGATGTGCCTCATTATAAACATCTTTCATGTGCTGCATAGAAATATGAGTATAAATTTGGGTATTAGAAATACTTGCGTGACCTAATAGTTCCTGAACAACCCTCAAATCCGCTCCGTTTTCTATTAAATGCGTTGCAAAACTATGTCTGAACATGTGAGGAGTAACATGCTTCGGTAATTCAATTTTTTCGACAATATCGTTTATTACATTTCTTATCATTCGTGTTTGAAGCCTATAACCGGTCTTATTTATAAAAACAGGAGTATTATCAGATATTGGCTCCAGTGTATAACCTTTTGCAACCATTGGCCGCGCAAAATCAATGTATTTTTGTAAATAATCTTTAGCCTTATCTGTTATAAGAATTATTCTTTCTTTTGAACCTTTACCAAAAACTGTTATTTCATTATTTTCAAGGTTTAAATTCCCAAAATTTAACCCGCTAAGCTCGGAAATACGCATCCCGCTTGCCCATAGAAGTTCCAGAATTGTACGATTTCTATATCCTGCCGGTGTATCTATGTTTATATTATTTAGTATATCCTCTACCTCCTCCGTTGTGAGGAATTTTGGCAACGATCTCGGTCGTTTGGGGGATATTATATTTTCTGCAGGATTTAATTCAATTTTTTTCTCTCTGAAAAGATATTTATAGAAAGTCCTTATGGATGCTATCTTTCGGGCAACTGTTGTTTTTTTGTAATTAAATTTTTGTAAAAAATGAAGATATTCACGAATTTTGGCAAAATTTGTATCACAACAGCTTGTTTCACCAAGCCATATTAAAAAAGCCTGAATATCAGTGCAATAGGCCTTTGCAGTATGTTGAGAAAAGTTCTTTTCTACGACAATATAAGCCCTAAAATCTTCTAAATTTTTTTTTGACTCCGTATTTAAACCCATAAACATTCTCTATTGCTTTTTTAACATAACTATTATACAATAACTTTATAAGAATTAGAATATATTAAGCTAGAAGGTTAGGAGAAAACAATGAATTGTAAAAAATTATTAGTAACATCAATGATTTTGGCTTCCGCCGTCCTTTGTGCATCCCAATCGTTTGCTGCTGAACCTATAAAAGCACAAGTTTCTAAAAACTATGTTGATATCAGCAGAATGATTGAATACAACAACTATGAAGATGCTGACAAATTGTTAAAAGAAATTTTAACAGCTAACCCGAATGATTTAGACGCGAAAGCATTGAAATTGATGTCAGAAGCAAAACAGTGGAAATTAGCACCTGCTCAAGCAGAATTAGACAAGTTATTAAAGAAATATCCTAATAACCCTCAATTCCACTACGCTCAAGGTTTAGTTTATTTGATGCGTGAAACATCATCTGACGTTGAGTATATTAAAAATATTACAAACTTATCAAATGCTGCTATTCAAGAATTTGTAACAGCAGTAGGCCTAGATAGTACTTATTACCAAGCATACAACGCTATGGGTGTTGCTACATTAAAACTTGGTAACAAAAAAGATGCACAGGATTTATTCAATGTTGCATTGAAAATTAACCCTGAATTTGCACCTGCATATGACAACCTTGGTAATATCGCTATGATAGACGGCGATTTAGACCAAGCTGAAAAATACTATTTAGAATCAATCAAATATAACTCTCACAACCCAACTTCTATGTACCACATGGGGCAAGTAGAAGCAAGACGTGGAGATTATACAAAAGCATTAACTTGGTTGAACCACTCACTGCATATCAACCCTCAATCATCTCCTGGATGGAACTTGCAGGGTTAATTATACTTGAAACAAGGTAACCAAGCTGCTGCAATCAATTCATTCAAAAAAGCAAAATACGTAAAACCTGAAAACTTCAGACCATACGTTAACTTGGCTGGTGTTTATGAAAACAGATCAGACCACGAATTTGCTATGGAAGAATTGAAAACAGCTATTATCTTGAACCCTAACTACAAAGAAGGTATTTTCAGAGTTGCTAATATGTCATTAGAAACTAAAAAATACCAACAAGCTCTTGAATACTATTCAAGATTGTTAGGCGATGCAACTTATAATAATGATGCTATCATCGGTTTAGCAAATACATATTATGAAATGGCTAAAGATACCGCAGATAGCCGTGATTATACAACTAACAAAGACGTTTACTTAGCTTATGATTATGTAAATGAAGCTATTCAAAGAACTCCAAATGATTTGAAACTTCACTTAGCAAAAATCAAATTAGGTAAATTAACTCACCAAATGGAATTAACTGAAGAAAACTTGAACTATATTGTTCAATCTGCTTCAGACAGCTTAATGGATACAGTTATCAAAGGTGAAGCATACTTATCACTCGGACGTGAAAAAGATGCTGTTTATACTTTTGAAAACGCAATCAACTTTGCTAACAGCATAGATGATGAATTATACTTATCAGAAATTCTTGTTCAACACAAACAATTCAGAACAGCAAGAAAAGCTCTTCAAAAAGTGTTGATGGCTGAACCTGATAACAGAATTGCATTAAACGGTATTCACTATATTGACTTATGCGAGATGAAATCAAACGAATTCTTTGAAATTGCATTACGTCAATACAAAGAAGGCAATTATGCTTCAACGGTTGAATATTGTAACAGAGCAATCGACTTCTATCACAATGCACCATCAATTGCTAAGTTGAAAGCTCAAGCATACGAAGCTGAAAAGAACTACGAAGGTGCTGTTAAGTACTATACTCAATACTTAGCTCTTGCTCCAAATGCATCTGATAAAGCTGCAGTTGAACAAAGAATCCAAGTATTCAGACAACGTATGTAATCAAATTATGATAAATTATTAAGGCACTAAGGTATTCAGAGCTTAGTGCCTTAATATTATCTAAAAGTATTAAAGTCTTTAGGGATATGAAAAAATTTGATATAAGAAAAACATTTGAAACGTTTATGCAAGAGCCTCTTAGTATTTTAACTGAGGGGTTGTTTCAAATTGTGAACATACAATCCCCAAATATATTTGAAAAATCTTTTAATATTGATTTTGTTAAAGGCAAAACACAATTAACCATTGTCAACAATGATAAAATGTGCAATCTTTTTCAAAGCGTTTTACACAGAAGAAAAGTACTTGAACAAAAGGAAAAAGTTCAAAAATAGCCTTCTGTTGTTTATTTAGCTTAAATATTTATCAAGTCTTTCAACAGCTTCTTTTGTATTTTCTTTGCTGCCAAAAGAAGTTAGCCTAAAGTACTTTTCACCATTTTTGCCAAATCCTGCTCCGGGAGTTCCAACAATTTGTATATTTTCTAATAAGCTGTCGAAAAACTCCCAAGAGTCCATATTATTAGGACATCTTAACCAAATATACGGTGAATGCTTTCCGCCAATATGCCAGATATTGTGTTTTGTTAAAACATCTGAAATTAATTTTGCATTCTCTTTATAATAATCAAGATTTTCTTTAATTTGTTTTTGTCCATTCGGTGAAAACACAGCTTGCGCACCTTTTTGAACAATATAAGGCACGCCGTTAAACTTAGTTGTTTGACGTCTTAGCCACATTTTATTCAAATTCATATCACCAAATTCAAGAGTTTTTGGAACAACAGTCCAACCGCATCTTGTACCGGTAAAACCTGCCATTTTAGAAAATGAGCAGAACTCTATTGCGCAAGTTTTTGCTCCTTCAATTTCAAAGATACTTCTTGGTAAACTTGCATCAGTTATAAAGCATTCATAAGCAGCATCAAATAATATGACTGCGTTATTTTTATTTGCATAATCAACCCATTTTTTTAATTGTTCTTTATTATACACCGCACCTGTCGGATTATTTGGTGAGCAAAGATATATTATATCTGCTTTTATATTATCATTAGGCATTGGCAGGAAATCATTCTGCGCATTTGCATCAATAAATTCTATTTCGCAACCTGCCATAGTGTTTGTATCAACGTAAACTGGATACACCGGATCAGGAACAAGTACACGATTATCTTTATCAAATAAATCCAAAATATTTCCAATATCTGATTTTGCACCATCTGAAATAAATATTTCATCTATATCAAGATTTACATTATGTCCATTATAATAATTCTTAATTTCTTGTTTCAAAAAATCATATCCCTGCTCAGGACCGTAGCCGTGGAATGTTTCTTTAACACCCATTTCATCTGACGCAGATTTTAACGCATCAACGACTGCCTTGCACAAAGGTAATGTAACATCGCCTATCCCGAGTTTTATTATCTTTTTATCAGGATTTTTTTGAGAAAATTCATTTACTTTTTTGGCTATTGTTGAAAACAAATAACTTTGAGCAATATTTTTATAATTCTGATTAGCTTTCATTGTCCTATACTCCTCTTATTAAACTATTTATAACATAAAAAATGCTTATATAAAATATTATAAGAAATAATGTATCTAAATGATGATTTTTTGTAGATCATAATTATAATACTGTTATGGCTAAGTATAAATTTTGGTTTGGAATACTACTAATTGCAATGCTGGCAAGTTCAGCACAAATTTGCTTTGCCAAAGATAAATTGCCTGTCGAAGGTAAAGGGTATATAGGTACACTGCCGGATTTGACTCGAGACTACGTGCCGGAAGAAAAACAGGATAAAGTGCAAGTTATCCCTACCCCCGCAAAAGACTTTAATTCTGAAGGCGAAATAAAACCCGTACCCGATGATAATCCTACTTTCGTAAATATTATACTTAAACCGGACAAAACTTCTAAATATACAGCTGATTTAATGGAATTTATACCACTTTTAGAAAATATCTTCGATCTTATTGAAGAAGATAAAAATGTTCAATTTTTTAACGCAAAAGTCTTTTATTTCAACAAAAGTGTAGACTATTTTAGAGATAAATACGCAGATAAACCGGAAAGTGAATATTTAACATATAAAAAATTAATGGAACTAAATATACACGCCCGCTCAATCGCACTCCTACGTTCCGAAGCAGCTAAATACAATCCTTATTTAGCTTATGGCAGCGAAGGATACATATACAACCCTAATAATATTGAAGAACAGTTAGGATTTTTGAAAACAGAAATTGAACAAACAATATTGTTAATACGTGAATCCAATGAATAAAAAGAATGACCCGATAATTCGGGTCATTCTTTTTATTTTATTCTACATATTCTTCTAAGCGTTTTTTACGATTTGGATGACGCAATTTTCTCAAGGCTTTTGCCTCAATCTGTCTGATACGCTCACGAGTAACTCCAAACAGCTGGCCAACTTCTTCTAAAGTTCTCTGTCTGCCGTCATCCATACCAAAACGTAATCTTAATACATCACGTTCTCTAGGAGAAAGCGTACACAAAACTTCTGCCAAATCTTCTTTTAACAATTCTGATGCCACCATTTTAACAGGTGCATCTGCTTCCTTATCTTCAATAAAATCGCCCAAACGAGAATCTTCTTCTTTACCGATAGGAGTTTCCAATGATAAAGGTTCTTGTGCAATTTTTATAATTTCACGCAATTTTGAAATAGATACATTCATTTCTGCTGCAAGTTCATCTTCAGTTGGCTTTCTTGAAAGGTCTTGAGCAAGTTTTCTTGTAACTTTTTTCAATTTATTAATAGTTTCAACCATATGAACAGGAATTCTAATTGTTCTTGCCTGATCTGCGATTGCACGTGTTATTGCTTGTCTAATCCACCATGTTGCGTATGTAGAGAATTTGAAACCTCTTTCATGGTCAAATTTTTCAGCGGCTCTTATTAAACCTAAATTACCTTCTTGAATAAGGTCTAAGAACAACATTCCGCGACCAATGTACTTTTTAGCAATACTAACAACCAAACGTAAGTTTGCTTGAACTAATTTACGTTTTGCAATTGCACCCGGAGTTCCGCCTTCTAAAATCTGTCTTGCAAGTTCAATTTCTTCATTTGCAGACAACAATTTTATGCGGCCAATTTCACGTAAATATAGTCTTACAGGGTCGTCAATAGCAACATTCTTTGGTATTTCCAAATCTCTTGGATCCGGTTCATCAGACGAATGCATCATGTAAATATCGTCAGACGATACTTTATCACCCATTTTGGATGTGACAATATCCTCAATATTGTCTGTTGATATATCGACATTAATGTAGCTTATATCACTATCCAAACCGTCTTCGGTAATATCATTTAAATCCATTGAATCCTCTTCTTCAATGCTGATAACTGAGGATCCTGATTGTCTTTTTCTTGTCATCTAATTCATCTCCGATTTTTGTATCTTTTTCTTTATTTTATCTCTTAATTGTATTTGAATTTTAAGAGCTTCGGGGTCGTTGTCATCAATCCCTTTGTACATTTTTTTAATGTGCTCAGCTTCCTCTACATGTTTACACTTATTTATTTTTGCAATTGTTTCTTGAATTATATTTTTAAAATCTTGCGTTTCTAAACCTTTATATGCTTCAGCCATGCCTATCAATTCGGGTAAAATAGCCTGTGCCTCAGGGTTTTCTATAAATTCAGTGTATAAATGTTCGATTAATTCTTTCACATTATTTACGGTATATATTAATTTGTCAATTGTAGATTTTACAATTATTAATATTTCATCGCTAAACTCCATATCACCTATCATTTCATTTATTTGGGTAAATGATATAGGACTGTCTGATACTAGAAAAACGCTCAATAAATTTTTTTGCGCTTTTTCTAAAATTGAATTACTTTTTTTTGTAACATTTTTAACAATTCTTTCAACTTTTGGAAGATTTGCACGCTCAAAAGACTTTATTTCAGACTTAATTGCAGATGGATCTATATCAAGTACCTGAGCAACCATTTCAGTGTATTCCGCCTGAATAATTCTGTTTTTAATTTCTGCCAAAACAGGTATTATTGTTGAAATATATTGAGCTTTTTCCTGAGGTGTTTTATATTTATCTTTATCTTTCAATATATTTTCTATCTGAAAATCTATAAATAAAGGAGCATTTTGCATATACATTTTGTACGCATCAGCACCGACTGAACGAACAAATTCATCCGGATCTTTGCCTTCCGGTGGGGAAATAACACGTATTTCGCAAGCATAGCGTTCACTATTTGAACCTGTCGGCATATAACTTTCATCGAATTGTTTTATACTGCCAAGACCAGAAAATACTTCTTTTATAACAGAAGCCCCGCGAGCTGTTGCCTTTTGACCCGCACTATCAGTATCAAAAGATAAATATATCCGTCTTGATTTTGTATATCTGGATAATAACTTGACATGATCCGGTGTAAGAGATGTTCCGCAAGATGCAACACAGTTTTCTATACCATGAGCTTGTGATGAGATTACATCAAAATAACCCTCCATTAAAATAACGGAATCCTCTTGTTTTATTGCATCTTTAGCTGTATACAAACCGTATAATAAACGGCTTTTATTATATATCAATGAATCAGAAGAGTTCAAATATTTTGGAGTTTGATCTTTTTCCAATGAACGAGCACCAAACGCAACAAACTGACCATTCTCATTTTGTATTGGAATAATAATTCTTCCTCTAAATCTGTCAATATAACCGCCTTTTTCACTTTTTAAAACAAGTCCGGCTTTTTCTAAAACATCATTAGAATAATCTTTTCTAAGCTCATCATAAAGAGTCGAATATGACTTTGGCGCAACACCAAGATGAAATTTTTTAATTATATCTGTTCCAATTCCCCGCTTTGTCAAATAATTCAAAGCCATTTCAGAATTATCAGATTTGTTTCTCAAAAGTAAATCATGATAAAATTCTGCCGCAAGCTCAGTTGCTTTTAACATCTGATCTTTCAATTCTTTTGTAGAGCCTGTACCTTTATGAGATTTTGGTATTTCAAGCCCAAATTTATCAGCCAATTCCTCAATTACATCACGAAATTCCATATTTTTAGTTTTCATGATGAACTTGATAGCATCTCCGGCTTCACCACAACTAAAACACTTATAAATTCCCATACTCGGAGTAACTGCAAAAGATGGATGCTTGTCTTTGTGAAAAGGACATAAACCCCAATAAGTATTACCTTTCCGCTTTAAAACGACCTGTTCGGATACAACATCTACTATATCCAAACGCTCTTTTATTTGTTGAATTAATTCATCCCACGTGCCAGCCATAATCAGATTGTAACATCAATATAAATGTAAGTGTATATATATGAGTAATTTTCATATATTTATATTACAAATAAACCTTAAAATCATAATAAAAAAGCAAAATAAAAAGGCTGATTATATAACTATCAGCCTTTTAAAATTGTGAGTAAACTATTTATATATCAAACGCTTACGCGATTGCTGAGAATAATTCTGCAAATGGTCCGTCCGGATTTGCTATTCTTGCTTCAGTAGCATGGTCTCCGGCTAATGCTAATGCCGGAAGAGTTGTACCTGCTAAGTTTTGTTCAACACTTGCAACTTGAGCAGGTGTTACTTTTATATTGCATCCCAAAGATGCCAAAGTTGTATTTGTTGCATCTGCTATACCTTGTAATTCCAAAGTTTTTGAATCAATTTTGCTTAAATTATCTAAATCTGTTCTGCCAATTTGAGATGCTTCTGATTTAAAAGTCATATCAATTGGTTTTGCGGCAGCTTTTGCTGCTTCTTTTGTATGTCCCAAGTTAATCTTTTGAAAAGCTGCTTGGTTAATGTTGTTGTTTCCATTTACGCCGAATACCATAAGTCCAATCTCCTTTGTTTACTCACTTAATCGAAGTGTATTTTAATAATTCATCCTATTATAGATTTTCCATCTGTATATATATAAAGTATTTATCAGTTAAATAATTGCGTAAAACAAAGGAATTGTTAACAATTCTTAATATATTTTCAAAAAGTCGATAAATACAGGTGTTGACGGCATCTTAGAAGCAGACAATAAAGTTAAATAATATTCTTTTTGGAAAATCGAATTATACTCAAACTCACCGCCTGAGCCAAGTTTGATTGATGCTTCATAATTTGTCCAAAATTTATAAAAATCTTCTATTGATTCAAAATTTTTGTTATATCTTTTACTCATGCCCTCAATATTTACAGGGCGCATATATTCTAAATCAATTCCGCAAATATTCTTGTCAAATACGCACACAACATAATCCGCAGAATGGGCAAGAGAAAAATTTATTTCGCCATTTGCTAATCTTGGTTTTTTATTAAGGGTAACTATTTGGGGATTATTTATATTATATATTCGTTTACAAATATTCTTCACCAAAAATCTGCCGGCGCAATGCTGGATATACCTTTTTTCAGATAAAATTTTATCTGTGTCAGAATAAGAAAATATCTCATCTTTAGGGTATTTATTTAACAATTCAGATATTTTTATGTAATAAATATCCATTAATTATACTCCGCTATCTTCTAAAAGTGGAAATTCAAGAGCTTCGACAGGTTGCACGGCATTCCCTGCAATACCTTGGATAGAACCATACATATCAGTCGTGGCAGAAATTACATTCTGTATTTCTTTTTCTCGTTTTTTCCATATTTTATTCATTGCACGTTTTTCTGATTCCAAATCCTGCTGCATACTGACAAAAGCATTCATAATAGTTTCAATTTGAAATCTAAATTCTGTACTTGTTAAATAATTATACAATACAGCACTTTTTTCGTGTTTATTTTCTTGCAGACTCTTTGTATCACTAATTTTTATTAAAGCTTCACGCAAAATGCCCGATAGAGCTTTGAATTCTTCATAAGAACAGATATAAATACCATCTTTAATTCCCATTCTTGTCATATCTTTTGGATACACGGCAGTAACTAAAACGCCAATATCTGCACCTCTGGATTGTATATCATCTTTAAATTTCGAAATCCAGCTTTCTTGAAATGTTTTTGTTCTTTTACTTTCATAATAAATAGAACCACAATTCTGGCGATACGTTGTATTTACTATTTGAACAGAATCCGCACCCATATCACCTTTTTTTATTTCTTGTATCTCATCAAGACGATAAGTTTCTGTTAAGTATTTTTCTATTGCAAGCTCTTGGACTTCACCTTGAAGCTGCATAGAGCCCTGCTCTTGACGTTTTTTCATTTCTTCTGTCAAAGCCATTTGATCAGCAAGCTGTTTTTTAAGTTCGGCAATTTGAAGTTCAAATTTTTCTTCAGCATTTTTTTGTAATTTTTGTTTTTCTTCCACAAGCCTTTGATTAAATTCCTTTTCACTTTCTGCCTGAATAGAATCTTTTAGTTCTTCTTTTTCTCGCTCAAGTCGTGCCTTTTCAATTTTTAATTTATTTAATTCTTTTACTTGTTCGGATTTTTCCTTTAATTCTTTTTCAAGTTCAGATTTTGCTTCTTCTTGTTCAGATAGAATTTTTTTACGTAATTCTTCTTCTTTTTCTTGCTGTTTTTGCTTTTGTTCTTTTAAGATTGATTGAATTTCTTCTTCTTTTGCTTTTTCAAAAGCAGCTTTTTGGATAGCAAGTTGCTTATCCAATGCATCTTTTGCCCCTGCTTGAATTAAATTTTCTATATCTATTTCATGCCCGCAATTAGGGCAAGTAATCTTATTTGGCATATCCACACACTCCATCTGTTTTATATTCTATCATGATTTGTGGTAAAATAAACTTATGAGTTGGATATATTTGTTAATAGCCGCAATATTTGAAGTAGGCTGGCCGTTAGGGTTGAAAATAGCAACCCAAAGCCAACATCGAATTTTGTGGATTATATTTGCGATAATAACAATGGCATTAAGTGGAATATTCCTATATTTGGCTCAAAAGCAAATCCCTATCGGTACAGCATACGCCATTTGGACAGGAATAGGTGCATCCTGTACTTTTATAATAGGTGTAGTGGCGTTCCACGATGCTCTAAGTCTTATGAGAGTGCTTGGAGTAATACTTATAATCGGCGGAGTTATTTGCTTAAAAATCTAGCACCCTATGCTGCTTTATTAGTTGTTTGATTATTAGGGTGTCTAAATTGCTCTGTTCCGGGGAATTCGTTTTCGCCGGTTCTCATTTTTGTTATGTAGTATTGTAATTTTGGTATAATTGTTGATAAGAATGCCGCTGATACTACAAATCCTGCACCCCAGTTAATCAAGTTCATCTTGAAGTTGTGTTTTGAAGCTTGTTTTAATATATCTGATGTGATTTCTTTTGCATTAGCTTTCTTTGCTTGGTCAACTATTGATTTTACATAATTTGTTAAATCACTCTTAAGCGCATCAAATGTACTTTGAGCCACAAATTTGTATTTACCTTTTTCAACATTCAAAAATTTTCTATGGCCAAGAGCATTTGCATAGAATTCTTTCAAAAATTCAGGATCATTGATGTGACCGCCATTTAAAACATCTTTTGCCTGATTCATCGTCAAAATCCGTTTTTCGGCCATTTTAATTACTTCTTTGCCATTTTCAATTTCTTTAACTTCTAGTATTCTTTCAGGTTGAAGTTCTGACATTTTTTGTGCAATTTGTTCAAGTTCAGATAATTTTTCTGCGGAAAGATTCATATTCTTGAGTTCTGCATTAAAATCATCAAGCGTAATTACTTTGTTGTTGAATTTAGCCTTGATATTTTCAGGGAGCTCTTTATTTTCGCCTAGAACTTCTTTTGTGAATGTTTCAAAATCTACTTTTCCATCTCCAACATAATTATTCAAATATTTTGTTGCAAATTTCGCTGATGCAGGGTCGAGTCTTGTCTTATTACCTTTGCCTTGTTCAAGTTGATTCAACCAGCTGTTCATATTTGCCATGTTGAACATATAGAAATAAATTGAAGCAATATCTCTAAATCCGATTTCTACTCTTTCATTATTATTTCTTGCAGAATAAACTCTGCCGGTACATGTGCCGACATCAACCGATAATAATTTCCAATTTCTCTTGCTTTCAAAATTATTAGCAAGAGTTAATAAATCCCATTTACCTGTAAACGATGTATCCCTATCATTTTCTTTGCAATTTGCAAAATTATCCATGCTTGGCTGTGTAATAAATCCGTTAGCATTGATATTGTTTATATTATCATTCTTATGACGTGCACGAGTTATTGCTTGATTAATTTTAGGTAAAATAAATCCTATAAATGCGTTTGCAATTATTACACTGGCAGCAACCTTTGTAAATTTAAATTTCGCCATCGCTTTTTCAGTAATTACGCCGCCACCTTTTTTCTTCTCGTTTCTTAAATATCTGACTAGCGGATTACGGACTTCATCACTTGCAATATCAACATTTATGCTAGGTAAATTTAAAATCTTTTGACCAAGTTTTTCAAATACCCAATTTAAAGCAGTCACACCGCCAAGCCAAAATACTGCACCTGAGAATTCTTCTGTAATTCTTTCTCTGGCTTCATCAAATCCGCCTCTTTTATATGCTTGATATGTCCTTCCACCTTCAACAAAAGCTTCTAAAGCAATTACAGGTAAAAAGCCATCACTAGCCATGGCAGAAACAATATTACGAGGTTTAAATTGCTTCTTAAGATTTGCTAATGAAAATGTTGGGTATATATTTGCTTTAGGGACTTTTATTCCGGTCATAAAATTGTTACTTCCACACTACTAAGATATCATGCATAAATCTCGTAAAGATTTGTTTTTGCGTAAAATTTTTACTATTTTAATAAATTGTTACATAATGAGTAGATGAAAAATAAAGATTTCTCGGCACTTTCTGTTCATATATAAGTATTTAAATTTAGCTATCTGATGTAATTAACCCTTTCATTCAGATGTTTATTCTATTAAAAAAAATTACTTGATACTCCTTTTTAGATGAACTTTTGATGAAAGTGCCGGAATCTGAAAATAAAATAGAATAAAACATGTCTTTTTCATACTAATAAAAAACCCTAAAACTTTTTATTCTCTTTTTCATATCAGGACTAAATCATCCTTGCTACATATATACAATATAAGATTTGACAAGTAATTTACATTACCCAACTTGGTAATCTTATTTTAACCTTTTGTTTATGCTATTATTGGATTGTACTAAGGAGAGAAAAATGTATAATATTAAAGAAATTTCAAAAGATTTATTCTGGGTCGGAGCTAATGATAGAAGAATTTCCTTGTTTGAAAGTGCATACCCCGTCCCTTGCGGTATTTCATACAATTCATATTTACTTTTAGATGATAAAACGGTTTTACTTGATACCGTTGATAAATCAGTTAATCATCAATTTTTTGAAAATATTGAATATACATTGAATGGCAAGAATTTAGACTATTTAATTATTAACCACATGGAGCCGGATCATTGCGCTGAAATAGCTGCTCTTGTTAAAAAATATCCGCAAATAAAAATTGTTTGCAATGCAAAATCACAAAGTATGGTAAATCAATTCTTTGATTTTGATTTCCCTGAAAATCAGTGGCAAATCGTAAAAGAAGGAGATATTTTAGAAACCGGCCATCACAAATTGACTTTTGTTATGGCGCCAATGGTTCACTGGCCGGAAGTTATGGTTACTTATGATATGGTTGATAAAGTTTTATTCTCTGCAGATGCATTTGGCGCATTTGGGGCAATAGACGGGAACATCTTTGCTGATGAAGTTGATTTTGACCATAGATACATGGATGAGGCAAGAAGGTATTATACCAATATTGTTGGCAAATACGGCCCACAAGTTCAAATGTTATTAAAGAAGGCATCAAATCTTGATATTCAGATGATTTGTCCATTACATGGATATGTATGGAGAAAAGATTTGAATGTATTTATTGACAAATACCAAAAATGGTCCACTTATGAACCGGAAGAAAAATCTGTTTTGATTGCATATTCTTCAGTTTACGGGAACACACAAAATGCAGCGGAAATACTTGCCGGAAAGCTCGCAAAACATGGTGTTAAAAACATAAGAATGTTTGATGTTTCAACAGTTCATCCATCTTATGTTGTTTCAGAAGTTTTCAGATATTCACATATTGTATTTGCTTCAACAACATATAATATGGATATTTTTGTAAGTATGGAAATACTATTGAATGATTTATGCGCCCATAATATCCAAAATCGCAAAGTCGCAATCATTGAAAACGGTTCTTGGGCTCCATCTTGCGGCAATCTTATAACAGAAAAAATTTCTAAATGGAAAAATACCGAAATTATCGGAAACAGAATTTTAGTTAAATCTTCTCTTAAACGAAATCAAGAAGAAGAACTTGAAAACTTGGCAAAAGAAATTGTAAGTACAATGTAATAAATTTTTATAAGGAGGTTTGAAAATGGCAATAGATAAGAAAATGGAAGCAGCTTTTAACGAACAAATTAACAAAGAATATTATTCTGAATATTTGTATTTGGCTATGAAAGCAAAATTTTCCGAATGGAATTTGGACGGTTTTGTAAATTGGTTTGATATTCAAGTTCAGGAAGAAAGAGCACACGCAGAAGGTATGTATAACTATGTGCTTGAAAGAGGCGGGAAAATTGAACTTTTTGCTATCGACAAACCGGAAATCAAAGGGAATACACCTTTAGAAATCTTTAAACAAGTTCTTGAGCATGAAGAATATGTAACATCAAGAATTAATCACGTTGCTGACGTTGCAGACGAAGTAAAAGACAGAGCAGCATTGATATTCTTGAATTGGTATATCAAAGAACAAGTGGAAGAAGAAGCAAGTGTAGGCGGTGTTCTTGCAACATTAGAGCTAATCGGAGATGATAAACAAGGCTTGTTAGCTCTTGATAAAGAACTCTCAGCACGTGTTTTCAACCCGCCTGTAATTGGTTAAAATACATAAGCAAAAAAATGACCGCAAAAGCGGTCATTTTTTTTTGTCTAACTTGTACTAACAAATACCTTTGCGAAGTCTTACAACAGCAGCTCCCCAGGTCATGCCTGCACCAAATCCGCATAATACTGCCGTTGAGCCCAGTTTGATTTTTCCTTGCTCAACCCCTTCAACAAGTGCGATAGGAATTGATGCTGCAGAGGTATTTCCGTAATATTTTATATTTGAAATAACTTTATCATCTGTATACTTTAATCTGTTTTGAATTGATTCAATAATTCTTTGATTTGCTTGGTGAGGTATTAAATAATCAATTTCTTCAGACTTCATGCCTGATTTTTGAATGCATTCTTCAACATAAGCAGGAACGGTTGATACTGCAAATTTATAAACATCTTTACCGTTCATAATAATCTTGCCTGTACCGACTTCATCAGCTTGCTCTACCAAAGGACAACACTGAGATGGCATATTTGTCTGTATCATTTGACCGATAGAACCATCTGCACTTATATTAATAGATAATATATCATCAATTCCGTCATCCGATTCAGTTACAACCATTGCACCGGCACCGTCACCAAATAAAATAGAAGTTCCTCTATCTTCCCAATTAGTAATTTTTGAATTGTTATCAGCTGCAACAATTAAAATTGTCTTATAAATTCCTGCTCCAATAAATCCTCTTGCAACTTGAAGTGCATAAATAAGACCTGTGCACGCAGCAGTTAAATCAAAAGCAGGCACTTGATTAGGTATACCCAATTTCGCTTGCAGCGTACAAGACAATGTCGGATATAACTGCGGAGGTGCAGAAGCTGCAGATATTATACAATCAATATCTTCCGGCTTAAATCCTGATTTATCAAGAGCTTTTTTCGCAGCATCATAACCCAAATCAATAGCAGTTTCGTTACCTGAAACAACTCTTCTTTCTTTAATCCCTGTACGAGAAAAAATCCACTCATCCGATGTTTCATACAACTTTGTTAAATCATCATTTGTGATGACTGTTTCCGGTACACAATATCCTATTCCTGCTATTTTTAATGGTTTCATTTATTATCCTTACTAATTGTTTATATGCTCTGCAATCTTTGAATTTATATCTTTATTTAAAACTTTTACTGCTGCTCCTACTGCATTTTTCATTGCATAAGATGAACTTCTGCCATGCGCTATTACTGAAATACCATTAACACCAAGTAAAAGCATTCCACCAAAAACTTCCCAATTTATTCTTTTTAATATTCTTCTTAGGAAAGGTTTTGCCAAAAGTCCAATTATACATCCGATAAAATCTGATTTGAACTCAGACCCTATCATTTTAAGAAGCATTGAAGCCGTTCCTTCTGTTACTTTTAAAACTATATTACCTGCAAACCCGTCTGCAACAATAACATCAGCTTTGTTAATGAAAACTTCTTTCCCTTCAACGTTTCCTACAAAATTAAATCTTCCGTTTTCATGTTTTTCTTTTAATAAAGGATAAGTGTCTTTTACAAGCTCATTACCTTTTCCTTCTTCTTCACCGATACTCAAAATACCAAGTTTAGGATTTTCTATACCCAAACTAAGTTTTGCGTATTCAACTCCCATTTCAGCAAATTGAGACAGCATTTGAGGAGTACAATCACTATTTGCACCACCATCAATCAATACTACCGGTTTTTTCATAGTAGGTAAAGTAACCGCAATAGCAGGTCTTGTAATACCATGAATTCTTCCTAACCCAAATAAACTTGCAGCCATTGCAGCTCCTGTTGAACCCGCACTAACAACTGCTTCGCATCTGCCATCAGCAACAGCTTGAACAGCACAAACAATAGAAGAATCTTTTTTGCGGCGAATTGATTGTCCTACTGCTTCGCCCATACCAATAACTTCACTACAATGAGTAATTGTGTAATCTATTTTGTCTAAATCTATACGAATTCTTCTTTTATGACCTTTTGTCCCACAATCTGACAAAATATAACCGGTATTACGAATTCTTTCTAATTCTTCATTTATATCTTTTTCACGACCGACAAGTTCAAGACCGACCCCGTATTCTTGAGCAGCCCACAATGCACCCTCTACTATCGTTTTTGGTGCATAATCTCCTCCCATTGCGTCTATTGCTATTCTTGCCATACTCCCTCTTTCAAAGAACACGTAAGTTTGATAAGTTTGATAAGTTTGATAAGTCCATTGCGTATTTGAATTTTATCATCTTCTCAAATGTTAATAAGTCAAAATACCGTAAAGAACTTAAAACTTATCTTACTTATCCGACTTATCTACTTTTTATACTATTCTTCAGTTTTTTCTTCGACTTTTTCTTCTGCTTTTACTTCTTCAACTTTTTCTTCAACAGCTTCCGCAGCTTTTTTAGTTGTTTTCTTTGCAGAAGTTGCTTTTTTAGTTGTAGTAGTTTTCTTTGCTGCTGTTTTCTTTGCCGGTTTTTCAGCTACAGCTGCTGCAGCTGCTTTATCAGCTAATTTTACAGGTTGTCCTTTATATGTACCGCATTCAGTACAAACTGTGTGTGCTAATACAGTAGCGCCACAATTAGGGCATTTTGTTGTTTCAGGTTTTGTAGCTTTCCAATTGGCTCTT
Organism: uncultured bacterium; assembly: GCA_902801985.1. Classification (GTDB taxonomy): domain Bacteria; phylum Cyanobacteriota; class Vampirovibrionia; order Gastranaerophilales; family Gastranaerophilaceae; genus Zag111. Next base: position 47,025 of record CADCKD010000002.1, read on the forward strand.
CTTGAACCTTGAGCGCTATGTCCTGTTCTTTTCTTAGGTACTGCCATTTTTGTTTTTCCTTTTTATTTACTGTTACTATACTTTTGGGTTAATTTGGAGATTTTTAAAGACATCCAGTCTTGGGTCATAATTATCTTCGTGAGAAAGATATTCCTTCCCTTTACAATTAATACCACAAACTTTTTTATTTGGAAAACTTAATATTACAGATTGATACAATAAGTCATAAATATCAATTTCTTTTTCTCCGTTCAAATCCGTAACAAACTGTCCTTCCTTGATTTCGAACTCTTTATCAGAATTTTCGTAATCATCTACGATTGTACCCTTTGAATATACCTCATTGATATCAAAATCCAATTTATGTTCAAATTTTTCCAAACATAAATCACATTCAAGATTCACTGTACCACTTACATGCCCTTTTATTTCTATAAAATCACCCAAAGATTTTATAACTAAATCCGCATGTATAGGCGTAACACAATCTATACCCTCTATTTTTTCATCAAATTTTGCACAGAGAGTTTTATTTTCGGCGTTTTCTAAATCTTCTATAAGTAATACTTTTTCCATTTGCTATTTTACATATACTGTTCTTCTTGAATTGCAACAGCTGCAACCTGACTTGATAGGAAGCAAACTTTTTTGATAGGCCCTTCTGTTTCTTGTTCGACAACAACAGATTTTTGGGATTGCAACAAGGATGTTAATTCGTTATACAAACCTTGAGGATCCTTTACATACAAAACCAACGGAGCGGTAGAACCTTTTATGAATACTAATACAGCGTAGCGTATTTTAATATTTTGTGCATTCGGGTTGTTGTATTGTCCTGCCATAAGTTTTTCTCCTTTTCAATATCAAAAATATAATAACAAAAAGCCTTTTTAAAATCAAATCAATAAAGACAATTGCAATTAATTAGTGTTTGTAGTACAATTATCGTGTATAGGTACAATTTTTACGGAGGAAATAATACATGGAAACTTATGGTATTGAAAAATTAGGAATTACCTCTCCGTCTGCAGTTCACAGAAACTGGACCCCGGCTCAATTAACAGAAGCTGCTCTAAGACGTGGAGAAGGTACATTAGCAAACAATGGTGCACTTGTTGTTACAACAGGTAAATATACAGGTCGTTCACCTAAAGACAAATTTATCGTTGATACCCCGTCTATTCACGATGATATCGCTTGGGGCAAGGTAAACAGACCTATTTCTAGAGAAGCATTCAACTCAATTAAATCAAAAATGATTGAATACTTAAACGGTAAAGAAGTATTTATTTTTGATGGTTTTGCAGGTGCAGATAAAAAATACACTCAAAAATTCAGAGTTATTAACGAAATGGCATCTCAAAATATGTTCATTCACCAATTATTAATCAGACCAACAGCAGAAGAATTAGCATCATACGGCGAAGCTGATTACACAATCATTTGTGCTCCGGGCTTCAAATGCAATCCTGAAGTTGATGGTACGAATTCAGAAGCTTGCATAGCAATCGACTATGAAGCTCATACAATTATCATTGCAGGTTCTCAATATTCAGGCGAAATCAAAAAATCTGTATTCGCTACAATGAACTACGTTATGACTAAGATGAACGTACTTCCAATGCACTGCAGTGCTAACATGGATCCTGAAACTCACGAAACAGCAGTATTCTTCGGTCTTTCAGGAACAGGTAAAACAACATTATCAGCTGATCCTTCAAGAAAATTGATTGGTGATGATGAACACGGTTGGTCTCCTGACGGTGTATTCAACTTTGAAGGCGGATGTTATGCAAAATGTATTAACTTAACAGAAGAAAATGAACCTGATATTTATCACGCAATCAAATTCGGTTCTTTAGTTGAAAACGTAATTATGAATCCTGAAACAAGAGAACTTGATTTTGCTGACGGTTCATTAACAGAAAATACTCGTGTTGGTTACCCTGTTAATTACATCAACAACGCTGCTATTCCTTCAATGGGCGGCATTCCGAAAGTTGTTGTATTCTTAACAGCTGACGCATTCGGCGTATTGCCTCCAATCTCAAGATTAGACAAAAACGCTGCAATGTATCACTTTGTAACAGGTTTCACTTCAAAATTAGCAGGTACTGAGCGTGGTATCACTGAACCTGTTCCTACATTCTCAACATTATTCGGTGAACCGTTTATGCCAATGGATGCAAGTGTTTACGCTAAAATGTTAGGTGATAAATTAGACCAATATGGTACTAAAGTTTACTTAGTAAATACAGGTTGGGCTGGCGGCAGTGCATCTTCAGGTGCTAAGAGAATGAAACTTGCTTACACTCGTGCAATGGTTACGGCTGCATTGAACGGATCATTTGATAATGTTGAATTCAAACATCATGATGTATTCAACGTTGATTATCCGACTTCTTGCCCTAACGTTCCGGATGAAATGCTTGATGCAAGAGGTATGTGGTCTGATAAAGCAGCTTACGATGAAGCAGCTAACAAATTAGCTCAAATGTTCAATGATAATTTCACTTCAAAATATCCGAACATGCCTTCAGAAATTGTAAATGCAGGCCCAAAGCCATTAAGCGCAGTTAATTATTAATTGATTGACTAGCGCATACAAATATTAAAAAAGCCTTGAAGAAATTCAAGGCTTTTCTTTTGTAATTGGTTTAAATAATTTATATGCTTCTATGTCTAAAGCGTTTGCTATTAGCTCTATTCTTTTAAAGCTTGGAGTTCTTTTACCTCTTTCAATCTCTGACAAATAATCACTGCTTATGCCCGAAATCTCACTCAATTTTTCTTGAGTATAACCCTTTAAATTTCTGTAATGTTTAACATTATTTCTGAATATATCTTTCGTGCTATTTGCCATGCAAATATTTTAGTTGTATTATATAAATAAATTAACAGGCAAATAGCACGAAAATGGATAAAGAATATGTTTATAAAAGTATTAAAAGAGATTGGAAAAATTCTGTCTAAATTTTTTAAAATAATAGTTTCTGCTCCGTATGTAACATATATGGGACAGTTCAATACGGATTTAGATAATATTTCTGATGATGAAAGTAAAAAATGATTTAGTAATTGTTTAAATAGTCTAAAATTTTCTCATTGTAGCAGTTGTTTTCGGCACTGAAAGGGAAAACTTCTCCGCCAAATTCTTTTTTTACATGTGAGATTGCGCTTTGGATTTTGTTTGAGGAAATTTTATCAACTTTTGTCATAACAGTAATTATCGGAATATCATAATTCAAGACCCATTCTCTCATTTGGTAATCATTTTTTTGGAGTTCGTGTCGTGCATCTACAAGTTGAATCAAACATGAAATTTGTTCACGTTTTAAAAGATATTCTTCTAAGTTCTTTTGCCATCTGTTTTGAATTTCTGCACTTACTTTTGCATAACCATAACCGGGTAAATCTGCAAGGATAAATTTATCGTTAAAATTAAAAAAGTTTATAAGTCTTGTTTTTCCAGGAGTATTAGAGGTTCGCGCAAGTTTTTTATTATTTGCCAAACCGTTAATAAAGGATGATTTTCCGACATTTGAACGACCCAAAAGCGGAAATTCAGGCAAATTATACTCAGGACACTGAGATAATTTTTCTGCACTTATTAAGAATTTTGCCTGCATAAAATTTGTCATATACAAATAATAACATAAATAATATTATCGGAAATTAAAATAAACTTATCGTACTTTATTTATGCGGGGTTATGCACCCCGCACCCGCAGTCTATTTTCTTGTACCGACAAGAAAATAGACAAAAAGAAACTCTCGACCGGCACTACGTTCGCTAATAAGTTGTAATTGTTCTGCCACAAGCGGGCAAACTCACTTCGTTCAAACAATGCCCGCTCTGATATTACAGAACAATACACTTATTGTTCGCTTCGTGAAGGTCGAAATTTTTCAAAATATTGCTTTTTCCGACCTTTGCGCAGTGAGTAATCATTGTTTGCGACACGAATTCAAGGCGGAATTTGTTTGAGGACATTAGTCCGAGTTATTCCGCTTGGTGTGGAGCAAATACTAATGATTAACGAACGAAGCATCAGGTCGGGGAGTTTCTTTGCGCCCCGTTTTTTTGCGGTCAAAGAAATGGGGCATAAGGAAGATTTTGGGATTTAACCACAAAAACTTCCGATAATATTATTAATATGAATTAAAAAAAGACCCTTGGATAATCCAAAGGTCTTTTTAATCAATATATAAGCTAATTATACAGCAACTTTCATTGTCTTTTCAATAATTTCATTGAAGCTGTCCGCTTTTAATGAAGCGCCTCCAATTAAAGCACCGTCAATATCAGATTTTGACATTTGTTCTTCAATTGTAGATGGTTTTACAGATCCGCCATAAAGAATTCTTATTGAATCTGCTGCAGATGCGCCTGCACATTCAGCAACAACACCCCTAATCATCTTGATAACTCTGTTTGCTTCTTCGCTATCACAAGATTTGCCTGTTCCTATTGCCCAAATTGGTTCATAAGCAATTACAGATTTTGCAACATCTTCTGAAGAAATTCCTGATAATGCAGCTCTGATTTGAGAAGCAATCCAAGAATCTGTAACGCCTGATTCTCTTTGTTCTAGTGATTCACCACAACAAATAATCGGAATCAAGCCGCCTGCTAAAATAGCTTTTGCTTTTTTGTTAATCATTTCATCTGTTTCAGAGAAATATTGTCTTCTTTCAGAGTGACCGATGATTACATAAGAACATCCTGCATCTTTTAACATTTCAACTGAAATTTCACCGGTATAAGCACCTGATGATTCCCAGTGACAATTTTGACCTGCAACAGATAACTTCCAACCTCCACAACCACAATCACAAGAGATTGCATGAACTTGGTTTAATGAAGTAAATACAGGAGCAATAATCACTGTCGGCAATTGAGTTGCTTTGTAATTTGAAACAAAAGAACTGATACCGTCAAATAAAGCCTTTGCTTCACTTTGGCAAAGATTCATTTTCCAGTTTCCTGCAATAATTGGTTTTCTTGACATAATAAAATCTCCTTATTAAAAAATACCGTTTTACAACGGTATTTTATATTAAAAATATTCTATTATCAAGCAAAACATGCATTTTTAGCTTTCATTTTCAAATCTTGTAATTCTGCCGCCATTTTTCAAAACTCTAGCATAACAACCAAGTGCGTGATTTGCTTTGCTAGCATTATTCGCATCTGACGCATTGACAATAGCACAACCTTCCGACGAAGGGGATAAAACGCTATCAATAGTCGTATCTTCCCAACGAACTTCATTTACATCAAACACATCGGATAGAGAACCGTCATTATTTACCTGCAAAATGAAAAAGTCATAACCGGTTGCGTTTGGAGGTTTTGGGCCATTTGTATCAAGATAAACTATAATAGCTCCTCTGCGAACCTCTTTTGAAACAGTCTTAGAATATATTCCATTTGACAATGTTAATTCTTCTTTCGGCACAACATGCACTGCAAATTGAGTACCATTATTCACTGTTTGTGTAAAACCTATGCATAGTACCGCCCCTTGAGGGGTTTTACCACAAGCACCCGTATTATTAGAATACATCCTATAAGCATTAGGTATACTAAACTTAGCTTGGGACCTCCAAGATTGACCATTCAAATTTATATATTCAGTATCAGGATACGGCCAAGCCAATTTTACGGTCCCGGAACCATCTTGTGAAATGGCTGGTCCTATAACATCAGTAGCATTCATATAATTTTCAAGAAAATCTTGATAGATATTTTGCTTGTTTGGATTAGCTTGTGTCGGCAAATCATCCTTTAATAATTCTAAATGTCCGTACTTTGTCGCATATATACCATCAAGTTCAATTTCATCCGTTTTGTTATTACCGCTCTGGTCACTTAATGCACTACCAAGTGCTGTTGTTAATTGTGAAGTGACACGATTGAAATTGGCAGTATACATTCTAAATCTAAACATCTCAAGCGTAGATGGTATAGTTAATATTGAAACAACACCAAGTACAAATAATACGATTAAAATTTCTGCTAAAGTAAAGCCTTTTTTCATATTTTTAGTACTCCATTTGCCAATCATTATCCATAATGCTCTTTAAGCATCCAAGAGAATACTTAGCAGCTGTTCCATCAAAGTAATCAGATTCTTCACCACATTTGTCAACATCTTCGGCATCTACTATAAGACCATCAGGCGTTACAAAAAGCGCAAATACATCCCTGCCCGAAGTATTTGGAGCATTTATACCATTTACATCAACAGTAAAGATAAGTCTTGCATCTGTATTTTCTCCTGTGAAACCTGCACATATAGTTGCACCCGTTTTTGTCTGAGCACAATGTTGACCATATAATCCGGTCTTTCCATCATCATTTTCTATTTGAGTACCATCCAAAGATTCATAGTTCAATTTAACATCAGGTTCTTCAGCCCCTCGAATTTTTGCTGTAATACATCTTGTATTGCTGGCTCCACAAGAATAATCATTAATATTTTTAATATAATTAGTTAAAAAATATTGAGCACCATGTTGTGCATCAGAAGTTGCATTAAATGAAGCAGTTTCAAAAAAATCATCCGTATTTTCAGTATTCTTGGCAAGCTCTATACCATTTGAAATTTCCGAATAGACTTTTTTAAGCTGCGTAGTATAAAGCTTATATTTATAATCTTGCATAACCTGAGGGATTGTCAAAACTGCAATCGTTCCAACAATTGTAAGTGTTATTAAAACTTCTGCTAAAGTAAAGCCTTTTTTCATATTTTAATCTCCAAATATTTAATATTCATCATATTCATCATCGTCATCTTCATTACCATCACAATTATTGGTATATCTCTCAATATCCCAATCTTTTCTTAATAATTCCTGTATACATTGAGAACCTGCGGCACTTCCGTAGCACTGCCCATCTCCCCCTATTGAAAGTTGCTGTTGAATACTACTAGATCTTGTCGCAAGATCTAAACGAAATTTATCCAGTCCGCCAATATTCGGGCCGGATCTTCCATTTGTATCAATATGAATTGTGCAAACAAAATTATTTTTACATTTCATTTGTAACGCTGCACCACTTGGCAATATAAAAGTTTTATCCTCTTCTGGAGTAAAATCCTTTTCCGTACCACATAAAGACTTATATTTTGTTGCAAATGAATTTCCTTCTTGTCCTTTAAAATAGGTTTTCATAAAATTCATCTCATTACCTGATTTACTGTAAATCGTTTCGGAAAAACGGGTTACATTACTGTCGGCACACGCACGCGCAACAGCGTTCATTATATCATTGTAAATATTTTTTATAGACGTAGAATAAACACGCATATTATAGTCTTTAATAAATGTCGGAACAACCAACATTGCAATTGTACCAATGATGACCAACGAAATTAGCAACTCTGCCGTTGTAAAAGCCTTTTTCATTAAATATAATCCTCGCAGATATTCCTTATAATATTATATTCTATTATACAACTTTTTAAGGGCATTTTCAAGCCTGTTAAGGGCTGCACAATATACAATAATTAATTAAAATATCCCGAATAAACTTGCATTCCAATAGCCTTTGCTTGAGCATACTGCCCCAGCTTTAAAACCCCAAAAGAAAGAATACTTAATATTAATAATATATATATAGCTTTTTTCATTATTCCTCCCAGCATAACACATAATATACTTTTATTTAAAATAAGTAAATAAACTGTTTATAGGATTTTTAAAAATTATAAATATTGAGTTTGGAACTTTTTCATATATAATTAACTTATGACAACGCGCGATAATGTAAGAAATTTTTGTATAATTGCCCACATTGACCACGGGAAATCAACACTTGCCGACAGACTCTTAGAAAAAACAGGTACTGTTTCTCAAAGAGATATGCAAGAACAGCTCTTGGATTCAATGGATATTGAACGTGAACGAGGAATAACAATTAAGCTCAATGCCGCAAGAATGAATTATAAAGCGCATGACGGCAAAGAATATGAGCTTAACCTGATTGATACTCCCGGGCACGTTGATTTTTCGTATGAAGTTTCACGTTCTTTAGCTGCTTGTGAAGGCGCGTTGTTAATTGTAGATGCAACACAAGGCGTTGAAGCACAAACCTTGGCCAATGTTTACCTTGCCATTGAACAAAACCTTGAAATTATACCGGTAATTAATAAAATTGACCTGCCATCTGCTGATGTTGAAAAGGTTAAACAAGAAATAGAAGAAATTTTGGGGCTAGATACCTCTATTGCAATTCCTGTCAGTGCAAAAACAGGACAAGGAATTGAAGATGTTCTGGAGGCGATAGTTGATTACGTCCCTGCACCTGCTGATAACACTCAAAAACCTTTACGTGCATTGATTTTTGATAGTGTGTATGACCAATATTTGGGAACAGTATGCTATTTCAAAGTTGTTGACGGCGTTATGAATGTCGGCGACAAAGTAAAATTTATGGCAACAGGCAAAGAATGTGAAATTGTCGAGCTTGGTTATCAAAATCCGCAAAGAGTACCAGTAAAGCAATTAAAATGTGGTGACGTAGGCTATTTCGCCGGTTCAATAAAAGAACTTACCCGTTTTGTCGGTGACACACTCACAACAGCTGAAAATCCGGCTTCAGAACCTTTACCGGGGTATAAAGAAGCTTTACCTATGGTATTTTCAGGTCTATATCCTGTCGATAACGAAGACTATGCAGATTTAAAAGAGGCCTTGGAAAAATTAAAACTCAATGACAGTTCTATAACTTTTGAACCTGAAACATCAAATGCACTGGGATTTGGCTTTAGGTGCGGTTTTTTAGGTATGCTCCATATGGAAATTATTCAAGAGCGGCTTGAAAGAGAGTATGACTTGTCACTTATTACCACTGCGCCGTCTGTTGTGTATAAAGTTCATAAAACAAACGGAGAAGTTTTAGATATTGATAATCCGTCAAATCTTCCGGATGCACAGTATCGTGATTTTATTGAAGAACCTTATGTCAAAGTTCAAATCCTTGCTCCAAACGATTATGTAGGAACACTAATGGATTTGGCTCAATCAAAACGCGGAATTTTTATCAACATGACTTATTTAGATAAAGTTCGTGTTGATTTAACTTATGAAATTCCTTTGAGCGAAGTAATTACAGATTTTTATGACCAATTAAAATCCCGCACTAAAGGTTATGCGAGTATGGATTACGAATTTTGCGGGTACAAGCGTTCTAACCTTGTAAAACTTGATATTATGTTATCTGGAGAAGTTGTTGATGCTCTTTCTGTAATTTGTCACACTGATAGCGCGTATTATATCGGGCAAAAATTGACCGTAAAATTGAAAGAAATTATCCCGAAACAACTTTTTGAAGTTCCTATTCAAGCTGCAGTCGGTGGAAGAATTATCGCAAGAACAAATATCAAAGCTATGCGCAAAAACGTACTTGCAAAATGTTATGGTGGCGATATCACACGTAAACGCAAACTTTTGGAAAAACAAAAACGCGGTAAAAAACGTATGAAATCTGTCGGAAGCGTTGAAATTCCTCAAGAAGCATTTATGGCTATATTGAGTCTTGAAGAAGAATAGCCATTAAAACGGAATTGAAACACCTGCATTTAAACCAATAGTCGATTTATTGACTTTGGTAACATCATACATTTGTCCTTCAACAAATATACTTGCATTACCAACCTTAGTTGATACTCCGCCAAAAGCACCAAAAGTTGTATTCGTATCACCTGTTTTGTAATTAATTTTTGTTGCAGAGTAAGGAGTAGCATATACTTTTGTATTCTCAGAAACAGGAATATTTACTGTTGCCGGTTGAACCCTTATCTGTACAGTTTGAGAATTTCCATTGATATTATTACGGACACGAAAACCGCCGCTTAAAGGAGTATCACCGTATGGCATACTTCCTTTGAAATCTATAATTGCGCCGGTAGAACCTTGAGTAAAATTAGTTCCGACACCCCCATATATGCCCAAAGAACCCTTGCCAACATTAATACCTGCATCTATACCCGCAGTTGTAAAGTTTGAGCCATCCATATTCTGAAATGTTGATACAGAAATTTTCGTATTTACCGGCATAATTATTTTCCCCATAATAATACTTCTTGTATATATATAAAGTATTTTATGAGATTAAAATTGCCTAAAATTTAAAAAACTTTACACATCCGCAACTTCCGGCAAGTCGATACTCTTTAATCTTTGTTCAATTCGTCTATACCATTTGAGGTGTTGTTTAAACAAGATTTCGTATTCTTCAACTTTGCCTGTTGAAATATTATGATACTGTTGGTCACAAATTGTTTCTAACGCTTTTTCCAAAACTTTTGTATATTCATGACGATCAATATTTTTATCAGTCAACTCAATACATTTGCCAAAATCTACAATAACTTCAGGACGATTATCTCTCAAAAAACAATAATCCACTGCTATCGGTATCAAGTTTACTTTACCATATTTTTTTACAGCGCATTGTGCTATATATGCAAGACCTGTTTGAAATTCAATCGGTCTGTAATGAGGCGGTCTTATTATCCCTTGAGGGAAAATGCACAACTGGTTTCTTAAATCTTTCAACAAATCAACAGAATATTTCAAAGCCTTCATAGCAGATTGAGCAGACTTTTTGTTAACAGAATAAGCTCCGCCGCGTCTTAAAAGAGGAAATCTGTTCAATTCTTCCACCATCAAACGAATTTCTTTGTGGCAAATACGGTGGGTAATGTTATACATAACAATACCGTCCCACCAGTTACAATGCGGAGAAAACATAATTGTCGGAACAGTTTTATCCCTGTCTTTATAATTTTCAACACCATTATACCTCATTGCATAAAATCTATTCTGAAGCATATTGAAGAAAAATAAACTCGCGATAGTTAACCAAAACTTGTTAGTTTTGGCAGGTTTAAATTTTTCCTCCTTGCCTCGAGCTTTTGTCGGCGGTGTATCTAAATATAACTTTTCCCCTTTAGACATAATAGAATTCTACTCCAATAATAAATAAAATGAAACCCTTTTTAATAAACATTAACATTTTAAAGAATAAAATAAAAACGATCTTGAAACAAGACCGTTTTTATTAACTAATTAAATAGTATCTGTCAATTAGAACACACCTGCAGGTTTTTTAGCAGGAGTTGCGCCCGGAATTGATTGCCAATTCGCAGCCATAATCTTCTTGAATGATTTTAGAGCTGTATCTTCAAGTTCACCAAGCTCTTCAGCTTCCATAATCAATTCTCTTAAAGGCAATAATGCTCTTGTATCTCTAAGAACACCTAATGCAGCAGCTGCACCGGCTCTGACAAGTTCGTTTTCAGAACGATTTTTCATAACATCGATTAGGGCAGGAACTGCTTTTGAGTCATTTAATTTTCCGAGTGAAGTTACCGCATAAATTCTTACGTTAACCCATTCGTCATATAACATATTTATTACCTTATCAACAGCCTTTTTATTACCGATTTCACCAAGTGCTCTTGTTGCATCACATCTTACGTTTACTTTTTCATGATCTAATGATTCAATCAACGCATCTGTTGCTACATCACCGATTTCGATTAACGCGTCTGTTGCAGTAATACATACTTGAGGGTTTTCATCATTCAATGCTTCAACTAATGGTTCTACAACAATTGCCCCGCCTAAACGGCCAAGTGCTCTTGCTGCACGAACTCTTACGTCAACATTTCTGTCTTCACGTAAAGATTCTATTAAATGAAGTGTTGCTTTAGAATCACCAAGTTCTCCTAATGCTCTTGCAGCATATAATCTTACTGAACCGTTTTTATCATTTTTAAGAACATCAATCAATGGTTCAACCGCTTTTGAGTCACCCATTTCTCCAAGGATACGAGCTGCATTGTAACGAACCTTTTCAGAATTACTTGTTCTTAAATCATTTAGTAGTTCATCAAAAGATTTTTTAACTTGTTTTTTCTTACTATTCACACTAATTGTCATTATTTTCCTCCGACACTATAACAAATATTCACACTACTTACTCATATATAAAAAATATTCAGTGAATATAATTGCTATTTTTGTAATATTTTTGTTAACATTGTTTACAATTCATAAATTTTATTTTCTTTTCCTTTGTAAATACCGGTTACGTTATGCGTTTTTATATTAAGGGTAATTCCGACACTTAATCGCTCGGTAGTTTTATATTACCACATTTTTTTATTTTACACCTTGGCCAGTTAAATATTTTTACAATTTTTGTCAACTGTTTTTATAATTATATGTATAATTTAATAATAATTTAAAATAAATATTTCAAAATTGTTACATTATATTACTAACATTTGATAGTAATAATAAATTCCGTACCAACTCCAACTTCACTATTTACATGGATTTCACCATTATGCTTTGCAATAATCTTTTGGCTGATTGCAAGGCCTAATCCGGTACCAACTCCTACACCTTTTGTAGTATAACCGACAGTAAAAATCTTATTTAAGTTTTCTTGTGGTATACCTTTTCCGTTATCCTTTATTTTTATTGTTAAAATATTGTTTTCAAACTGAGTAGTAATAACTATTTTTCCCTTTTCTTCTATTGCTTGACAGGCATTAACAAGAATATTTGTAAAAACTTGATTTAACATATTCGGATAACATTTTATCAAAGGAATTTCTCCATAATGTTTCTCTATTTCTACTTTGTTTTTTGTTTCATGCCTGATAATTTCAAGGGTTAAATCCATTTCTTTATTAATATCAGCCTCTTGAAGTTCAGCCTCATCAAGGCGGACAAATTTTTTCAAAGATGTAACGATTTTACTAATTCTGTCGATAGCTTCTTTATCAATGGAATTTATTCGAGAAAACATATCTTTGATATCATCTTGTTCTATTTTTGAAGATAGTTTTGAAAGTATTTCGTTATTTGATTTTATAGAAGCAACAGGAGTATTAATTTCATGGGCAATACCTGCAACAAGTTGACCTAATGAAGCCATTTTTTCAGAATTGATTAACTGAAGTTGAGTTTCTTTCAGTTCATTCAACGCTTTGGACAAATCACGAACGTTTTGTGCATTTTTCTGATAAAGTTCCGCCCTTATGATTGCGTTGCCCAGTTGAGAAGAAACAGCATCCAAAATTTCTATTTCTTCATTAAGTTCTCTTTTTTGGTAACTCAAAAGAACGAGAACACCTATCATTTTTTGAAGATGAAATATCGGAACAATTATGCGTAATACGGACTGCTTAAACGGAGTAGCACCAACATATTCAACCATAGAATATCCGGTAGAAATCTCTCTTTTATTTATTTTTTCATTCACATAATCGTCAAAACAAATATTCTCATTTATTAAAATCTCATTTTCACCATATATTTCAGTAATTTTAAAAAATCCATCTTTTTGAGATGATGCATAATATGAACGAAAACATCCAAACATTATTGAAAGTTCTTTCAATACTGAATTTAGGATATCCGAAATATTCATAGATTCTCTTATAATGTTAGAAACTTTATTTATTAATGCAATTTTGAATGCCTGAGTTTGCGCTTTTTGCCTAATTTTTTGGAGTTCATCATTTTCTTCTTGAAGTTTAGCCAATTCCTCCAAAACTTTTTGCTGCTCTTGTATGTTATTTTTTAACATAACATTTGAACTCACATCAACAAAGAATAATATAGTATAGCAGCCACGCTTGATTGAGGTCATCTCGTAATATACAGTATTCCCTGCTGCGGAGGAATATGACACATTCGCAAAAAAATTCTCTTTTGAAACAATTGCCTGAAACACAGGTGAAAACAAATCTACATTTTCACTATCCATAGGACACATCTCAAAATTCATTTGATGTGCAAACTTTTTAAGGGTATCAAATTGCTTAAAAACACGACAAAATACGTTGTTTTTAAACACAACGTCCTCATAATCCCTTATAACAATGACCGGATCCTTATATTGATTAAAAAAGTCAAACTTTTTCATATCAAAATTATAGGTCATTTTGTGCCAAAAGTGAAGTTTTTACAAAATATCAACCCAGTTGTTTTTATACTTCATTCCTTTAAGCTTGTTTCTTTCAAGTTTTATATCCTGATATATTATCTCGCTTATAAAATTCCCCTCACCATCGAGAACTCCATACCTATTTCCTTGACGAACAAGAATATATTCTCCTAATTTTTTAATTTTGTCATAATTTGGATTTAAAACCTTTTCTCCATTAGCTTTTACAAGGCCATATTTGCGGTATCTTTTTAATACCATAGTATCATACAAAGGTTTAATCTTTTCACAATCAGGATAGACTAATACATTATTCTCTATATCAATGATTCCATAATATCCGTTTAACTTTGCAATAAACACATTTTCGCTGTTTTGCTCAAGATTTTGATACTTTAACGGAACAATTACATTTTCGTGCAAATCAATAACGCCATATTTTTTATCGTGACGGGCAAGAATTCTGTTTGGCTTAAGTTCTTCCATTTTTGTGTATTTACGGAAAGTTAATACTTGTCCCTTATTATCAATTATCTTATACCCTTTACTATTCCGGATAATAAAATAATGTTTATCTTCATATATAGTATGTTTCAAACTAAGGCAATTCGATTCTAAAACCGTTCCGTCAGAATTATAAATTGTACTATTTGTAAAGACTCTTTGAGTACCATCAGAATAATAATTTGTTGTAACATCTGTTATTGCATAATGTTCATCACAATTTTGGAATTTAACTTCTTCCTGATGATGATTGCTGTTAACAAGATAAACCGGATGAGAATCACTTCCGGAAGAATGATTTGAATGGGTATGTGCAGGCCCCGAATGTGCATGCCCGGAGTGAGATGGGCCGCCATGCGAAGAATGTCCTCCGCCATGCCCTGAATGTGAAGCACCGCCTGAAGGACCTTTGGCATTTGCAACACCACAAGACAATATTAAAATCAACAATATTGATAATATCTTTTTCATAACGCCACCTCACACAAATTCAATCTTCTACTACACGTATAATAATCCCAAATTTGTGATGAAGTAAACATTTTTTTACAAAACTTCAGATTTAGCCTCTTGTAAATACTTTTCAAAAATTTCAACAGCATCGCCTACAAGCTCGACACAAGGGCGTTTTTTGTAATATGTTTCAGTTCTTTCACTCGGAGTAGGAGAAGTCGAACTTTCAACGCCTTGCAATAATTCTCTGCATATAATGCTGCCGTTTTGTTCTTTAAATCTTTTTGCGAGTTCTTGTATTCGTTTATAATGCTCCCCTTTTTCTAACGGAGAATCACTTGAGGAGGCAAATGCCAACCCCGCAGCCATAAACATACCACTAACAGTACCGCATACTTCTCTCATTCTTCCCATGCCGCCGCCAAATGAGGACGCTACTTTCATTGCGGTATCAAAATCCATTCCAAGCTCCTCACAAAAAACACCCAGTACCGCTTGAGAACAGTTGTAACCTTGTTTAAATAATTCTTTAGCCTTATCTGATTTTATACTCATTTATATTTCCTTTTTTACTCTTTATATAAACGATATTATATCATTATTTTATTAAATATTAAAAAATAAAGATAGATAGCAAATTTAATTTTTATAAACATTAATACATCTGAAAAAGGAAAATAAAGAATGTTATCAATTAATAACCCCGTTCAAATACAACCAAACTTTCAAGGTTCACTTCGTGCATATAATCTTCAACTCCCTGCACAAAAACTTGCAGAAGTACAAAGATTATTTCAAACAAAAACAAAAGGCTTACCGGATGTAACATTGTACAATGAATGCCCAAAAGACCAATTGGAACAATACGAACATACAACTTATTTTATTTTAGAAAAAGGTTTTGAAAAAATCATAACCTTGGGAAATCGAGCCGGAAACAGTTCCACAAAAGGAACAAAACCATTTGAAAAATATATTTTAGGCACAACTCACGGAACAATTGCAACAAAAAATATACAAAAAATGTTCAAATCTTTATCCGCAGATGAAATAGCAACAGAATTAGCCAATATAACAAAATGGGCAAATCATAAAGAAAAAATTAAAGAAGCTGTAAATAATGAACAAAAGTATGCAATAGTATATTCTCCTGTTTGGAAATTTTAGTATAAAAGATTAATATTTGTAAAATTTCTATACCAAAATGGCAATTTTATTTTTTATACATGTTTATGCATACAAAATAATGTGAAAGGAGATAACATGTTAGCAATAAATACCCCGGTACAATCACCACAACAAAGTTTTCAAGGGAGATTACTTGTAGATGGAGTCAAACTTCCTAAAAGAAAATTAGCGCAAGTTGCACAAATTTTTGAAGAAAAAACCAAAGGTTTGCCTGATGCAACCTTGATAGGAAAACGTAGAAATAGTATAGATGGGACATTTTACCATACAACAAATTTCATTCAACAAGGAAATGATTTTGCCGCAATATTAACCAGTGAATTCAAAGAATTATTTAAAAAGCTTAGCCCTAAACAAATTGCAACCGGTTTAGCTAACATGAGTAAAGCTGTTGCAAAAGAAGAACAAGCAATTGCACTTGAAAAAGAAATACAAAGTTTGAAAATAAAACGTAAAAACTTAATTGCACAAGCTGAGGCAATGAGAAATAACGGCAAAAACGTAAAATTTGCACAATTTAATGAAGCAAGCTCAAAACGTATGAATTTGAGAATAACAAAATTGGAAATGGAACTCGATAAAATCAATAAAGAAGCGCAAAAAGAAATTAAATGTAAAGGCAATTGGCTTTTCTAAATTTGTATTTGGAATTATTTAATAGATATTACATTCACCCCCAAAATCTATATCATACCATTAAATAAGCCCTTTAAACAATAATTTAATTCAAATAGCAAAAAAATTTTTGTAAGGTTTTAAAACATACATGAGATTATGAGGATTTAACTATGCAAATAAATAATATCCAAAGCTACAATATAAACCAAAAACCTTCATTTAAGTCAAAAATTGTTCCTAACAAAAATTTAGAAAAATTATTAGACAAAGTCACACTTGAAACTCCATGGGACTGGGAAGGGCTTGCAGAAGACAATAAAAACCTTCTTGAATGTCTTAAAGGAATTCTAAATGACGGTAAAAATGATATCGTAGAATTTTGCGAAAATAAAAACGGAATAGCTTATGTAAATGTTAATGGTAAAAAACGTAACGGACTTGTAGAATTATCCAACTACATTTATACAAAAATTCTGGACAAAATCGATAAAAAATATGACGGACACGGCACTTTTGAACAAATAATAGATTTCGGAACAAAAGAAAAGGGAGTTAAATTACCTTATATACCACATCAAAAAAGCGCAGTCATACTAAAAGAAGACGAAATTCACGTATTATCAGAATTAAACAAATTCCGTGCACTATCTCCCGCTTATGAAATGTTTTTTGTACAGGCACAAAATCTGTTATTCAGCATGAAATTTAATGTAAGAATGAATTTAGCAAGAGATTTGAAAAACATTAAAACAGAAATTTTTGGCAAATAATTTATCTTACAAATTTAAAGAATGAGCAAAAAGTTCTGCTGCTTTTTTGTTATACTCTCTGCCATCATCTTTTGCAAATAAATTTTCCCAGTGACTTTGAGGTGTTCCATCAGTCGAATACGAAGGATTTGCCATCATTAGATGATGAGTATTTGTGTCATATCTTAGCGGGAATAAATCTTCCATCTGCATAAAACTTGCCAATTTATCACTCGGATATTCATAGGCAAAAAGAGAATTATTTATTCTGTGCAAACGCTGTTCATAACTTCGGCCGCCTAAATCATTATCGTTTGAAACCTCAACTCCCGGAGAATAATTTTTGGAATACTTGTAATTTACTGCAGAGTCCCTTACTGTATGAAAATCATTAGGTTCAATAAAACCCGTTCCTGTTGATAAGCCTAAATTTTCGTATCTGGCAAAATCTCCGGAGCTTTTTTCACCTACAAAGCTCAAATGTGTTTTACCGCTTCTGCTTCGAATTTCATGAATAATATACTGCATTTGCTCATAACTTGGCAAAGCCCCAACACCCGTATAATTCGCCATATCATAACCGCCAATATGCTTTGCACTGTCTATAAAAATTGCTTCAAAACCGGTATTAATTAGTTCTATATGAGAATTTAAAAACAAATTGAAATGCTCATCATTGTTCCAATCAAATGTAACATCACTTCCGTCAGATTGAACAACTTTTATTTGATCAGCAGAAATAACAGTTCTGAAACCTGTTTTTAGACCATGAAAATGCGCAAGATCATTAAACGCAACAAATTGCTCTAATGGACATATTTTATCCGCAATATCATAATCAATAATATTTTTACTATAATCAGTACCGAGTTTAATACCGTAGATAGAATTTTCTTCTTGTGCGGATTTATAAAAACCATCTCCATATATGTTAGGAAAAATTTGAGAAAGAATTACACAATTTGCCCAGCTCTTTGCACTCGGCGGAATTGCAGGTAAAAGTTTAATAGTACTCAACAATCCGTTTCTGCAAATATGTTCTCCGCCTTCATTTATCTCCATTTGAGCTATTGCACGATTGTTTATCTCAATATAATTCGCACTTACGCCCCAATTATCACCATAATTTGGAGTTTCAATTTTATTTGGGAATTGAGTATAAAAAATCCCATCTTGACTCAACGTAATCAGAATTTCGATTGCGTCTTTCACACTTTGTTTCAAAAGCTCGGCAGGAACAATATTAGCAATCCATTTACGCATTCCGGAAACAAACTGATGATCAATAGCCCACATATTTGGCTGCATATCAATATTTTCTCCAAGAGATTGCAATAATTTATTAACAAAATTCATAAAATAATTATATTAATGCAATTCTGTTTTTACATTCCCCAAAAGGAGAAAATAATATAAAAAAGATTAATTTTTCTGTTTTCTTTGCAACGTGACATTTAAAGCTCATTCAAAAATTGAAAATTTCGGTTTTTCTTTCAGATTATTTTCATATTTAATACCAAGTCTCGCTGCAAGCATTTCCCAAACAACATTCATTGTTTGCCCATATTCTATTGTTCTTTTTTCAAGCTTTGCCACAACGTCTTTATCATATTCTTTTTCCAATATTTTATATAGCCAATTTGTTTTTTTGTAAAAGTATGCTTGTGAATACCCAAAATTCCTTCTGGCAAGTTCCATCTTCTTTTTCTTTGCTCTTTTTTGGAAAAATTTATCAAAAAAGCGATATTTTTTCTCCGGTAATCTGGTAATTTTTGAATATCTGCCATCAGGGGTATATGCAAGAAGAGATTTTACTTTACTGGTCAAAAATACATAATAATCTGAAACACTCAAAGGGGTATCATGCGGATGGCCATGTTCAATTTCAATATCCGGCATAGAATAATATTTATCCGGAATATGAGCACTGTCATAATCCCCTTTTCCAATATACAGAATTCTATTCCCATGTGAAACAGTTAGTACTTCATGAGGAGAACTACTTTGCAGACCACGCAAACATATTGCCTTTGATGATTTTTTTCTTGCTTCAACTGAAGAAAAAATAATCCCGTCTTTGGTTACATAACCCATCCCATCAGGATTGCCTAATTTAGCGATATATTTGCTTCTTAGCATTGCAGGATTTTTGATACAGAAAATACTCATATTATGTTAAGGTTTCTAAAAAATTAATTTGCTATATAATATAGCAAATTTAATAAAATTTAATATAACAAAACTATGTGTTATAATATTTTCAATGATTTTAAAATTTGGAGTATAACATGAGGAAATTTTTATTAACAACTTTAGTATTATTTAGTTTTGTACAAATAACATTTGCATCACAAATTTCTTGTGATAAAAGTGATTTTGTACCAATATATACAGTAATTGATGATGCCGCTTATGATATAAGGTATTATTCATCAAACAATTTTACCGGAAACAAAATTAATGGTTACAAAGCCCCTGTTGCATACATGACAAAAGAAGGTGCTAATGCTCTTGCCGCAGCGGCGCAAGATTTGAGAAAACAAGGATACAGATTGCTTATTTGGGATACATACAGACCGCAAAAAGCAGTTGATAATTTTGTAGAGTGGATAAATAACCCGAATGATATGGGGGATAAGTCTTTTTATCCGACTCTTAAAAAATCTGACTTGCTAAAAGGTCAATATATTATGGAAAAATCCGGTCATACGAGAGGCTCAACAGTAGATTTGACATTAATTAAAAAAGACGGTTCTTTTGTTGATATGGGTGGAACTTTTGATTTATTTAGCGAAATTTCGCATCCAGATTACAAAAAAATAACAAGAGAACAAAAGAAAAACAGAAAAATATTACATGATGCAATGATAAAAGCAGGATTTAAAGGAATTGATTCAGAATGGTGGCATTTTACTTTAGACAATGAACCATACACTGACACTTATTTTGATTTTGACATTGAATAAAAAAGTACTTTATTGATAAAAATTTTAAATACTCTACAAGCTATGCAAATAACCATTCGATTACATCTGAACAGCCATTTTTATCAGAATCAGTACGCAATACCGCTCCCGGTACTTGACTGTGCCCTTTACCAGCAATAATTTTACAATTATCAGCGCCTAAGATACTTTTTAACTTTCCGTTTGTCATATTGCGAGGGGTCGTATCATCTCTACTACCGGCAAAGGCTTTTGTAGGAATTTTCATTTTTTTGCCTAAATTTCCCGGTTCGTATGGACTAAGCGTTACAGCTTTTTTAAACACATCACTCATTTCATTAGCAAAATATAATGCACCTGCACCGCCTAAACTGAAGCCCATTAAAGATATATTATCTTTATCCACATTATGTGTTGATTCAAATTCTTTCAAAAGAGTTCTAAGTTTTTGTTCATTATTTTTATTGCACCAGCCGCTTTTGCCTGCAGATAATTGCGGACAAAGTATATATCCTCTGAAATTCTTCAAATTCCATTTTTTCATAATAACAGCCGGATCATATTCCTTGCTTTCTAATAAATCAGGATTTGAACCCTTTTGGTATAAACCGTGTAAAGACACAAGTACAGGCAATTTTTCATTAGGATCAACTTTTTCAGGCCCGATTAAAAGATAAGGCATTGAACCTTTTTTGACTTTTGTGATACTTAATTTAGTATTTTCATCAAATAATTTTGTACTTTTATAAGATTTAGCCGGTGATGACGGGCCTTGAGGTGTTGTGTCATCAGATTTATTTGTTGATGGAGTAGAATTTGATTTTGCACTATTCCCAAAATTGATTTGCGGCATAGACATCATAGAATTCATTGCAAACATTGGGTTAAATATAAAATTTGGCATACTAAAAATAGACGGGAATGACGGAAATGAATATTGCATAAAAGGAAACATCATACCCGAATTAAACATTGGTATATTAAAATTTGACATAATTGGCAATGAATTAAACATTTTATATCCCCCATCTATATAAAGTATATATAAGAATAATAATTGCCTGTTTTGTAACGAAATTTTAAGACTATTAAAAGACCCACTGTATTTACCCACAAAAAAATTACAGACCGAGAACAAATGTCTTCGGTCTGTGATTTGGAGGTTGACGTATAATTTAACAATCGGAATTCGCGATTTGGTACACTATTACTATGATTTAGGCCACATAAAATATTGCAATTTTTCTGATAAGTTTTCCTGAAATCTTGTATCCAAAAAAACTGCAATATTGCTCAAAAATTCCACTATATCTGAACAATCAGCTCAAAAGGCTACAAAATTCTTCAATTTGATTTAATTATCCTTATTGATCAAACAATGCGAAAACTTCATCTATTTTAGCTTTAATTTCGCTTTCTTCAGGTATTAATGCTATTCTACGCCATTTTTCACTTACTTCAATAGGAATATTATAGCGTGTAGGATTCATTAGCCTGTTTTTGATTTCTGATAAAATATCGAAGTGATATTTTTTAGTAATAGTTTTACTCCCATTTAGAACTTTTGAAACATAATTTTCATCGGTTAACAAGTTCAAATCTATCAAAAGTTTTCTTGCTTTGTTTACCGAAATTTTAGCTTCATCTTTATCCGTAACAAGATGATAGCATTCAGCAATATGTGTAAAAGAAATTACATGTGCAATATGATAATCTAACGAATTTATTGTAAAATTGGCTTTTTCATTAGCTCTTGCAACTTTGAAAGAAGAATTGTTTTCATCAACACTTTGTTTTCTAAATTCATTTATCAGTTCTGTTATACCGTTAGTTAATTTGTCGATTTTTTCAGAATTTCTTTTTAGTTCTTCTCCGACTTGTGTATTCAATTTTATTGCAACTTTATTTGCCAACAAATCATAGTCAACTTTTTGATCACTATCTTTGTACAACAAATTATCAAGTTGTTCAGGTGTTAAAGTTGATTCTTTTTGGGAACTTACTAAACGTAATGCTCTTTCTTCTTCCATACTAAACAGCCTCCCTAAGTGCTAATTGAGAATTTCTTTCTACAACTTTTGTTTCCAATAAACTTTCAATAACTTCTCTGACATAAGAAATGAAATCTCTGCTAAGATTTTTGATATTTACATCAGGGTAAAATTTTGAAATCAATTCTAAAATAGATATGTTTTCCAAATAAAAACTATGTTCATTTATGATATTGCTAAATTCTTTAACTTCTACATTGTTTAACATTTTCAAGAAAAAGCAATAATCATCATTCATATTACGCAAAAGTTTATCTATTGTTTTTGATTGATTAGATTTATATGTTTCCCATTTTGCAACATTCTTAGGTCCAATTTTCAATAACAATTCTAATTGTAATTGAGTTAGATTGTACTTCTTTCTGATAGTCTTAATTTCTTTGGCTGTCAAAAGATTTTCACTTTTTCTCTCTTTTTCAAGAGCTTTTTCAAGTTGAATTTCATAATTATCCAAATCATCAGGATTATAGAAAATTTCATTACAATAATCACATTTTGAATAGGATAAATTTTCAACAAGAATATCTTTACAACCATTAGAAGTTTTGTACTTTGCCTGTAAAGTTCCGTTTTCTATTCTTTTTAGTTCATGATTACATTCTGGACATTTTTTCATAATTTATTTCCTTTTGAATTGTATAACAACACTTTCATCTGAAACTATTTGAAGTTTAACATAAGCTATATCTTTACCTATCGGAACATGATATACATCTTGCCATAACTTATTATCATATTCAGATGTCATTGATTTGTAAAAATACGAGTTTTCAATATTAAGTACATAAGAAATTATATCTTTATGTTTTAAATCAAAATCACACATAGCATTTTCAAGAGCAATTTT
This sequence comes from uncultured bacterium, assembly GCA_902801985.1. Lineage (GTDB taxonomy): Bacteria > Cyanobacteriota > Vampirovibrionia > Gastranaerophilales > Gastranaerophilaceae > Zag111. The sequence goes on from CADCKD010000002.1 coordinate 70,358, forward strand.
GCGAATTTGATATTTTCGTTGTCTTATTAACTCTTTGATAAGGTTTAGGTTATAGTGTGGAGTCTTTTTCTCATTGTACTTCATATCTATATTGTAGCATAATGCTACTTTTTTGTCAAGATACATGAACAATACCCATAAAGTTATTGCATTTCGCTAATGAAACGTGTAACATATAAGAACAAACCCCATAGAAGTTTCTACAGGGTTTGTCTTAAATAGTCTGCTGAGGTCTCAAATCTGCGGACTATTTTCTTTTTTCTCTTTGTGATAATGCACTTGCGGCAGCAGATTTTGAAGCTTTACTTGTTCTGTTATCCCTTAAAACTTTTGACGCAATACTTGCAACTTTTTTACTTGTTACTTTCTTTGCCATTTTCACATCTCCCTGTTTATTTAATCCCCCGTACGACTATTGGGTTCGTACTACAAAGATTATTATAGCAGTTTTTTAATCGGGCATGTGAAAAATCCCCTATTTTTAAGGGATACATGACAAAAATGTTACAAAATTTATCAAAAGTGCATTAATTTATATGTCCATATATAGACATTAATTATATCTTGACATTGATATTGAAAAAAATGACAGGGTATTTTGAGAAAAATAAAACCAATTTTATCTTAATTACGGTTCAAATAAATATTTATATTTTGTATATATTTCGTTACTATTGTTAAAATTATTCGTAGAAAGGTATTTAAAATATGCAACTTGAACAAAACGTTTTATATTTGAGATTTTTTCTATTTTTTCTTCAGCTCTTTGATATGCATCTTTTAAAATTTGTTTTTTTAGTTTAAATAAAATTTTTTTTAACATGTCGTTCTCCTTTTATACTTCCATTATAAAAGTCAACTGCGACAAAATGAGTCGGAATAATTTAATAATAAAAATTTTAATATCTAGCATACAGTAATTACTCTTATTTTAATTAAAAAAATAGTGCAAAAAACAAACATTTTTGTTACTAAACTCGGACATTTTGGACATTTTGTACTTAACCAATTTCCGACCTTGCAAAATTGGCAAAAGCTGGATTGCTTCGGGCATTCGCCCTCGCAATGACATAAAACCCTTCCGACCAAATGTCCTGTTAAAAGGTATCCAAACTGGAGTTTTCGTCTTTGGGGTTTATTTGGGACATTTGAATTGTAATTAATTTGCCTGTGTTAGCCGCCACCTTTAGGTGTTAGCGATTTTATACGAATTGACTCAAATGTAACGACGAATTGACTCAAATGTAACGAAACTGCTCTTTTTGTCCAATTTCTGTCACTCAAAAATCCGGTATAAATCCGAGCAAATCGCTAAAACCTAAACATACTCTATATTATAACGATGACGCATTTAGGACAAAAATGTACCGCTTAAAGCGCCTATTTTTTAACTCGGAAGCAAGCCGGAAGCATTTACTACATTTGAATAGCAGTAAAATTAAGACTCTAAACACATTACGAAATAGTAAAAATCCGTTCCAAAAACTATCGATTTCAGTCAAGTTATTGCTGCGGGCGTAATCTGTTATTAACCCTTAAGGCATTTGTTACCCAACCCTTTGTTCTGGATGCAACTACGAAATCGTTATAAACTGGAAGTATCTTCGATGGATCCGAAATTGTAACAATAATTGTTGCATCTTGAGGCTCATCCAATTCAAATTGACTTCTTGTAAGAACACCTACATTTAGCCTCCAATTAATTGCATTAACACCTTTTGGTATTGAACGTTTGTAAACTTTTACTGGTGACCATTTGTAACCATGCTCTATAAGTATTTTTTCAAAATTTCCTGCACAATCAGGAGTATCTAGAGGTACTTGCTTTGTGTATTTGCCCACAGTATCAATTGAACCTAATGAAACATCTACATTTGTTCGACAATATTCAGATGCGTTGTTCTCATCTAATGGTTGATTGTACACCAAAGTAACGTATATATCTCCGAAGACCTTTCCATCTGAAGTTATTAAACATTCTGGTATAGGAAAATCTTTTTGGTAAATAAGTCCTGGTTGCAATTTAACATTAAAAATTGATGTAGCTTGCCAATCTGGTGACAATAACATTTCATTTAAGTCACCAGGAACACCAAATCCAAAATAATTTATGTCACTTTCAGATAATTCTTTTTGTTTTAAAACAGCAGAATGTATTAACAAAGCTTTTGCTAAGTTAGGATTGAATTCACCATCAATATTATTTACTAAATTGGCCAGTATTGTACTAACTATAGGAGTTGAAAAGCTCGTTCCTACTCTTTCTGTTAGGTTTCCAGCTTCGTCAAAAGACACTAATCCAGTTTGTTTACAGTCTAATTTTTTATCACAATTGCCACCATAATGTACTACTTCTGGTTTAGGAATAAACATTGGTCCGGGTCCTCTTCTAGAAAACGGAGATGGTTCGTTTGGAGAAACAACAGAACTAATTATTTGTTTATGTGCTAAAGAACCAACTGTTATTGCACGAACAGAATCTGCAGGAGTTGTAATTCTATCTGTATTATTGGATATATTACTAGGCCACTGCCTTAATGGTGATTCACAATAATTACCTGCGGCAATTACAAAAATAACATTAAATCTTTCTTGTAATTCATCCAAAGCCATTCCAAAATCTGAGAAAGAATAATTATCACAAATTGCATCTGTGCCTAATGATAAGTTCCAAATCTTTATTTCTGGATGTTTCTCAAGTTCAATTTCTAATATAGCAAGTAATTCATCCTCTCTTAAGCTATCATCTAAAACAGGTATATCAAAAATACGTGCTTGCACATTAGGAAATATATCGTCATTATTTAAATTGCGAGCGTTTGTTATTAGTCCCGCAATAAAAGTACCATGCGAATAATCTTGTAGTGCGGGTTTTGCAATATAATTACTTTTCCCTACAATCCATGGCTTCAATATTTCATTTGTTGGCGAAATCCCAGAATCGACTAAACCAACAATGGGCAATTTTTCGTTTGGTTCATTTAATGCAAGGTTATTACTTGCTACTTTTACTGAATGTTGTTTAATGGGACAAAAATTCATAAAATTACTTATGCTTTTTAATCCTATAAAATCAGATGCTTCTTCAAATATCTCTTTTGTCTTAAAATTAACAGAATAAATATTTAATTTTTTGGTATATTTTAGTTTTTTAAAATCAACATCATTTTGCAATCCTAGCTTATTTAAAATTTCGACAAACTTCAACTCATTATTATAATTTAATACATCATTATTGTGATCAAATAATTTTACTTTTAATACTTGATTATAATTTTTTAGTTCACGTATATCTTTTGAAATAATATCATCCGGTGTATATGGTGCTATTTCTTTAATGGCAGAAATATTTGCAATATTCTTTTGTTTCTGGCTATTCTTTATCTTTGTTTCGAGTTTGCTTATTGATGAACTATTTACACTTACAAATAATTCACCTAAGGTTCCTGTTCCTACAATTTTACAATCGGCATCTTTTATGATTTCAGTTGGGCGGTGGCTTTTTGCAAAAGCCTGTTCTCTTAAGTATATCTTTACTACACCACTTGTATTTGGATATTTGTTAAATGCTTTTTCAAAATAATTAACAGCATTTGTAGTATATCCAACTAATTCTGTTCTATGTTTATCAAAATTGGCAAAATCAAATACAGTATTATCTCCACCACGATTTTGTTTTGCGTGAATATCATTTGTATCATACGCTACGACTAAAAAATTATTCTTATTCATTCTTTCCTCCTTGATTTATGATTTTGGAAATATATCCTGTAGACACCCCAAATATTTTTGACAAATCTCTGTAGGTATATAATTTGTCGTAATGCTGTTTTAAATATTTTATTTTATCTTCTATTGGATTTTCGATTATATCTTGCAAATGAATTTTAGATAATTCATTTAAAAGCATTGTTTTATTAAGTATTTTTTTATCTTGAAGAACCATTTGGCGATTTATCTCATTACATATTTCTTTAATTTCTGCACCTGATAAGCTCGTACAACTATTTGCGTATAGTTGCAACATTTTATTGTCAATGTCAAAATTTATAAAACTTTTAATCATTTTTGAAACAATTAATTGATTTGGTTTAATTATTTCAATTTTATATGTAAATCGTCGCCATATAGCAGGGTCCAATAAATGTTGATGGTTTGTAGCTGCCAATAAAATTGTCTGCTTGTCTAACATATCTATATTTTGCAGCAAGCTAACAACAATACGTTTTAACTCTCCTAATTCATTTTGATCGTCTCTTAATTTTGCAATCGCATCAAATTCATCTAAAAATAAAATACACGGTCTTGAATTCGCATAATTAAACAATTCTCTCAAATTTTTAGATGTACTACCTAGATATGAAGAAATCAGAGAATCTAATCGGGCAGTAACCAGAGGTAGCTCTAGTTCAGAAGCAATGTATTTAGCAAGTTCTGATTTTCCACAGCCGGGAAGTCCGTATAATAAAAGCGATGGAATAAATTCTACACCTTTTTCCAATAATAAATCATTCGATTTTATATATTTTATAAAATTTTGAACTTTTTCCATGATAAATTCGTCAAAAAATATATCTACTTCTCCTTTTTGAAAAAATTCTTTTTCGGCGAGTGAACTCTTAGATTCACTATCAACTGGTAAAATATCTCTGATATTTGCACCATTTGGTAATAATTTTAAACTCTTAGAGTTTAATATAGCCTTTTTTAATTTAGAAGATGCAGATTTATCGCCTTCAGCTTCCAGTTTTTCAGATAAAAGTTCTGTATAATTAACAACTTTTTCTATATCGGCATTTAATGCACCATTTACTATTTTTAAAATTTCAGGTAAATATTCCATGACAATCCCTTTTTATATTTCATGAACATAATAACATATTTCGTGAACAAAATCAAGATTTTGTGAACAAATTATGTTATTTGGTGAACAAAATGCTAGATGTATGAACAGAATAATAAATCATTGAACATGTAATTGGATAACCTAAGTTCTTTTTTTACTTTATAAAAATCTTTTCTGATTTTGCGTTTTAAGAATTTCTTTTGTTGTTCATCTCCTGTTAAAATCGTGTTCAAAGGCTGTTTTAATGTGATTAAATTTTGAACAATTGAAAGCATGTATGGATATTTCTTTTTCAGGATTTTAAAAAGCTGTGCCAGTTGTTCCGGAGTTAATATTTGAATTTGTCTTTTAGGAATATCGGCTATTCTTTTTACTTCAAAAATACAGGTTTTATCAATATAACCTTCATTTTGAAAATATTTTATTATTTGATTCAAAAGTGCAAGAATATTCTTAATTCTGCGTTCAGATACTTTATTATTTTGTAAGTATTTTCTAAAATTCAGAATATCCTGAATAGTTATATCTTTTAATCGAAATTTCATAAAATACGGAATAATTTTTGAATAAACAAAGGTTTTATATACTTGGAAAGACATCTCTGTCAGAGTATTCTGCTTAATTTCTAAAAATATTTCGCAAGCTTCAACAACTGTAATATCCAAATTTTTACTTGGAATATTTTTATCAATAATTTTAAATTTATCTTCTGCTTTTATTGTTTCCACATATTCAAACTTATCTCCACAGGACTTTATATTCTCCGATTCTTGCAAAAATTTTCTGGCGGTATCTGCATCAATATCGCAGAACATAATAATATCTTCAATAGAAAATGTTTTTAATCTTTTTGCAACTTTCAATATCTTATCCACCCAATACCTCCTGAGCTATATTTTCATCAATTTCTGTTAATCCGTTTGCTTGCGCCACTTTTTCAAATGTATCAATTGTATTTACAATTTGCCTGAAACTTTTGGCTTTGTTGTGTATTAAATGTACTGCCCCTTTTGTAATTTCAACTTCCGAGATTTCCTCAGTAATTTGTTTGATATCTGAATATTCAAATTCAGTAAAATTATATATTTCTGAAATCCGGTCAAACAGGTGCGTATGCTTTTTGAGTTTGTGTTTTGCAAGCTGCATTCCGACCAAAATTATTGTTACACCCGTTTCATCGTGTAAATCTCTAAGTGTTTCTATTGTTCTAAAATCTTTTAACAGATAATCAATTTCATCAACTATAATCATCTGCGAATTAGTTTTTAGAGCATTAACGCATTGCCTGAAAATATCTGCAGTATAAAATCTTGGTATTTCATCAAGCTCTTTGGCGATTTCTTCCAATAACCACTTTGGGCTCATAGAGTTTATTACCCTAATATAAATTGCATCATATTGTATTGAAAGATAAAGTGCAGTCTTTGTTTTGCCTAATCCTGCATTTCCATATACAAGACCAATTTTTGATATATTATCAGGCTTATTATTCAGGTTATGAATAAGATTAATAAATCCTTTGACATTCTTAGTTAAGACAAATTTAGGTTTCATAGTTTATTCCTTTCTTGGTTGCCGGCGATAAACGGGCACGCTGACGCTTCGGCCCTCTGCCGGCAATCCGCAAAATCGGTTTCATATTGCTTATACTCCTTTGATTCTTTATACGCTGTAAGCCAAATTCTATCATCATTACAAGTGCAGCCATGTTCCATAAGGTATTCATATCTTTCTCTGCTTGTTTTGAATAATGGTTTTACCGCCGGATTATATTTTTGAGACTTTTCTTTTTTAATTTCTATTTTAGGAACAATAGGCGGTGGTAAAGGTGCATCTTCAGTTTTATCCATTTCACACTCTAAAATTTCCAACTCTTCAATATTCAAAAACTCTTTACAATCCTTTATTGTCTTATTTTTAAGCTGTTTTTGTTTTTGGATTTTCTGTTTGTAATCTTCAATATCCTTAACTTCGCCTGTGTAATAAGCAAGCGGATGTGTTAGTGTAATTCTGTCTGCTCTGCATAAAAACTTACCTGATATCGTATAAACATTAATGTAAGATAAATCAAACAGGCTGTATTTTATTAGCACTTTCTGCCTCAACCCATAAAGTGCATCGTTATAATAATCAGATTTTAAGAACCTTATACCCTGACTTGTAATTGTTTTAATCTCTTGCGCCAGCATTAAATCGTCCAACTCTCTTTGGTTTATTTCTTTCTTTTCAACACTGTCAAGCATTTCTTTAATACTTTTTGTCTTATCATTAGGGCAGGGTAGAGAATTTTTATACTCAAGCCAACTGTTTATCATCTGAATTGTCTGCTGAATAGTGGGCACAAATTCTTGGTGTATTTCACTATGGAACTTTTCATTTCTCCTTAACCTTGCCGGTTTATTTTCTATATTTGTTCCGATATAACTCGGCAACAGTTTTTCAAAACTTTCCTGCATCTCCAGAAAAAATCGTTCAATAACTTTAGCTCTGGCATTATACGGATTTGCAAAAACAGTTGTTATACCGAGTTTTTCATATACACCTTTAAATCCGTATTGTTCAAATCCATCCTTATATTTACCCCTAAAATATTTACCCCTGAATGCTCTGCCGTTATCAAGATAAACAAACTTCGGAATTTTACCCAGATTTAATATTGCATTTCTTAGAGCTGACGCAATATTTTGCGTATTTTCTTCTATCATTATTTCATACCCGACAAGTACAGTCGATTTCCAATCCAAAAATCCGATTAATGTTGCACGACAGGGTTTCCCTGTAAACGGATTTATTACCTGAAAGTTTAATCTTTTCCCATCTGCTACCAAAATTTCTCCGACTTCGATTTTTGAAATATCCCTTTTGACATGCGGAATGACATCTTCTCTCAGGGCTTTTTCGCCGTCACGCAAAAGAGTCCATTTGTCAAAATAATTTGCTTTATACCAATTGGCGAATTTTCTGAATGTCGGCGGTGCAGGGATATACTCTGCCCTCTGAGTTTTTAGAACATATTGGGTTAAAGATATTGCTTTTCCGATACTGAATTTATTCGGGTGCAATAAAAGTTTCAAAAATATTTGTTTTTCGTGTTCTGTAAGACAGGTTCTTGAATAATCTTCGTAATGGTAATTCGGAATTAAAAGTTCATAGTTACTACTATTTCCTAAAATCCGTTTCCACCTTTGCAAAGTTCCTATTGAAACATTCCCGAGTTTTGCATAAATATCAGGATACAAAACTTGTGCGTTATATGCACCTAAAAAATCATTATCAAACTGCGTTTTATTCTGCTGATTTTTGCGTTCGTTTTTCCAAAGATTTAATAAATTCGATCTTGCAAGTGCAATAACTTTTGCTTTATCGGGTTTGTGAAAATCAGTTGGTACGGGAAGCTGTTTTTCAGCATAACTCGGAACAATTTTGGAATAATACTTTTCCTGAAGTTCCGGTTCAATGCTTGATAACAGAATCTCAAAACTTTTTCCGCCTTTGACAGTGATTTCTCTGGTAATGTATTTACCCTTTGACAGCCTGATAGCTCGTGTACTTACACCTTTGAGTTCTGCTAATTCTTTGATTGTAATGTATTTTTCATCTGTCATTATCTTGGCTCCTGTGGGTATTTCGGCACCATTCGCCTAAGTCGGCTCATTGCCTCAATTATCCTACGTCGCTATCGTAGTGCTTACGCACCGGCTACGCATTCCATTAATGACTCTGAACTCGGAAAATTGGAACTGTTTCCGACTTAATTTGTATCATTCGGACACATAGTCGGAAACAAATAAGGACTTGATGTTTCTTTAAAACGAGTTAAAATGTGTGTACCCAAATCATCTACCCTAAAGGAGTTACCCCATGAAAAAAGAATTAAGAAAACAGGTTGAATTACTTGAGCAAAAAATGTCAAAGAGTCCGAATAATAAGAAAAACGGTGGAAGTCATTTTCTGTACCGCAGGGAAAGAATGATACGTTTTAAAATGTTGCAGAAAAATATACCGCAAAAAATGCTTGCCAAAAGATTAAATCTAACCGAAAGCTACATATCAAAACTCATAACCGGCAAACGCTATAACAAAGATTTTGAAAGTTATATTATACATATTTTAGACATAAATTATTGTTGTATTTGATTAATGTAAAGACATTCAATTGTCATGCCTGCTATTATTTGCATTTAATTTTATATTCACTTCCCCATTTATCCATAGCATCAAGTATGGGTTTTAGACTTCTGCCTGTTTCGGTTAGAGTATATTCCACTCTTGGCGGAACTTCGGCATAGACTTTTCTTGTAACAAGTCCGTCCTCCTCCATCCCTCTGAGGTTTGTTGTCAAAACCTTTTGCGACACTTTTCCGATTGATTTTCTAAGTTCTCCGAATCTTTTTGTGCCGGTGATTAAATCCCTAATTATCAAAACTTTCCACCTGTCTGAAATCATGCTTAACGTAACTTCAACAGGACATGGCGGTAATTCTTTTTTGTTCTTCATAATCTAAAACCTTTCATTTATTAAATAGTTTCTAATAGTTACTATATTACTTTTTTGTGCTTACTTTACAATATATACCGACTAATTTATTATAAAACCATAAAAATGAAAAAGCAAAGGAGAGTTTTATGGTAAAAATCGCTATTGTATGCGCTAACGGCAGGGCAGGAAAATTAATCACAAACGAAGCTGTTTCAAGAGGTTTGGATGTTACAGCAATTGTAAGAGGCGAAAATCAAACGAATGCTAAAAATGCTATTTTAAAAGATTTGTTCGACCTGACAAAAGAAGACTTAAAAGATTTTGACGTGATAATTGATGCGTTTGGTGCTTGGAGCGAAGATGCGCTGCCTTTACACGTAAAAAGCTCACAATATTTGTGTGATTTGTTGGCAAGAACGGATAAAAGATTGTTAATTGTTGGCGGTGCCGGAAGTTTGTATGTTAACCCCGAACATACAATTCAAGTATATCAAACTCCTGATTTCCCTGAAGTTTATATTCCGCTTGCAAAAGCTCAAAGCAAAGAACTGGAGGAATTAAGAAAAAGAAATGATGTTAAATGGACATTCTTAAGCCCTGCGGCTGATTTTCAAGCAGATGGAGAGAGAACGGGGAAATATATCCTAAACGGAGAAGAATTAATACCTAACAGCAAAGGTGAAAGCATAATTTCTTACGCAGATTATGCCGTTGCAATGGTCGATATTGCCGTTCAAGATAAATATATTCAACAAAGAATATCTGTAGTAAGAGAATAAAGAATTTTTATTAAAGAGTGCGAAACATAACAGATGTTTTCGCACTCTTGTTATATAATAACCTTGAGAGGTTTATTATGCTGAAGTCGGAAAGTTTTATTAAAATTGCAGGGGTTTGGGTTATTGCCCTGATGTTTATCTGGTCAATTTTGATAATAATTTTAAATCATTCCGACTTAATGATTGTATATGGTTTTGGGAACATTTTAAACAGACTTCCTTTTTATTCACCCTCAAAAATATTGAACGTTGTGTTTGTAAGTTTTTTCTTTATTGTGTATTTGATTTCATTTTTGAAATTAATGCAAAATAAAATTCACGTAAAATCGTACAAAAACATCTGCTGTCTTTTATTAATGGCAATTTCCGGCAGTATTGTCTGTGTTTCTTTGAACTACATCGTAAGTCTGCTTGTTGGCTTTGTTTTAAAGAAAAAATATTCCGTAATTTTAGTTTTGTTAAACATTTTATCTTGTTTAACGGTTGATATTTTAGTTCCCGACGTTAAAAAACTTGAATTCATTGATATTGTAAAAGGCACTCTGCTTGACCAAATTTTAGCTGATACGGTTTCAACCTGCAGTTTTCATATATTTTTGTTTATTCTTGGGATTGTGTTGGTGCAAGAAATTAAACAGAGGCTTGAACTTGAAATAACGAACGCTAAATTGAAAGTATTTAAAGAAATTGATGATATTTCAATAAGAAACTCTGAAAGAATTGATATTGCAAGAGAGCTCCACGACAGCATCGGGCATCATCTCGCTGCAATAAGTACAAATCTTCAGCTTGCAAATGCTCTATGTAAGGATGAAGCAAAAGAACCGATACAAGATGCTTATGACACATCAAAAGTTTTAATGAATGATATCAGAGGAATAGTTTCTGCCTTAAAACAAGATAAAAGTTTAGATTTATACGAAGCAATAACGAAGATTATAAAATCAATAAAATCGCCAAAAATCACTTTTGATATGGATAAATCCCTTGTTATACAAAATCAAAAAATAAAACACGTTTTATTTAGAACTGTTCAGGAAATTATTACAAACGCAATGAAATACTCGGAAGCCGAAAGCCTTTTTATTTCAATAAAATACGAGAATAATTTTATTATTTTAAACGCTAAAGACGATGGAGTAGGCTGTGAAAATTTAAAACTCTCAAACGGACTAAGCGGTATGACAGAAAGAATTGAAGAACTTTTTGGATGTGTTGAATTTAGAACCTCAAAAAATAACGGCTTTGTTACAAATATAAAAATCCCTTATGGGGGTAACAATGATTAGAATTATTGTTGCAGAGGATCAACATTTAGTCAGGAAAGGAATTGTAGGTTTGTTGAAGCTAAACAATGATTTTGAGGTAATTGCAGAAGCATCTGATGGGATTGATGCGTATAATAAAATTATTGAACTTAAACCCGATGTTGCGCTTTTGGATATTAAAATGCCGAAAATGAACGGGATAGATGTTTTGGAAAAATTGAATAATGCAGGTGTCAAAATAAATTCAATACTTTTAACAACGTTTAACGACGAGGATTTATACAAAAACGCACTTGTTGCGGGTGCAAATGCTTTTCTTTTAAAGGATGTGTCAATTGAAATTTTATCTGATACTATTTATAAGGCTGCGAAAGGCGAGCATATAATTAACCCTTTGATAACTCCAAAAACAATAGAAAAAATTCAAGCGGATACAAGGTTCATTTCAATAGATGATATAACAGAGGAGCTTACAAAAAGAGAAATTGAAGTTTTAAAGCTCATATCAAACGGTTACAGCAACAAAGAAATCGGAGAGTTATTGTCAATTTCAACGGGTGTGGTTAAAAATTATACCTCAGCGATTTTTCAAAAATTAAATGTAAGAGATAGAACAAGAGCCGTTTTAAAAGCGATTGAGATGGGGTTGATATAATATATGACTTTTGTCACGTCAATATAAAAAACATTTATATTAGCATAAATTTATGAAAAAATTTGTGCTTTTTTTATTATTAATAATTCAATTAGGTGCAAGTGCAGAAGAAATAAAACCAATTTCTTTAAATGAGGCAATCCAAATAGCTTTAGAAAATAATTTGGACTACAAAAGCGGCAAGTTAAACATTGATATTGCAAAAAACAATATAAAATCTGCAAACAGGCTTCAAAATCCGGGGATTTATACTTTTTGGAACTTTGGTAAATCCGGTCATGGCAACCCTCAGCAAATAGGGATTACACAAACTATAGAAATCGCAAAACGAAGTCCTCGAAAAAAACTTGCGCAGGCAAAGTTGAAATTGACTGATAACGATATTTTGTATATGGCGTTTAGACTCAAAACCGATGTAAAAATAGCTTATATTGAAACTCTTGGAGCAAAAACAAAATTTCATACCTTGAAAGAACAAGAACAACTTTTACAAACCCTTCTTGACATCGCAAAAAAGCGAGTTGAAGCAGGAGCGAGTGCTGAAATTGATGTTTTGCAAGCAAAAATCGCCTTAAATCAAATGACAACGACAATTAATAATGCCAAAACCGAGATAGATGTAGCAAATATAAATTTTAATAAAGTACTAAATGTTCCAAACGAACAGTATGAAATAGAAGGAAATTTTTTAACTGACAGTAATATTACAAGTGATTTCAAAACCCCGCCTTTAAACATAAATTTGCCTGATACTCAAACTGTTGTAAATAATTATCTTGAGCGAAGATTTGATATACAAATAGTAAAAAACAATATTGAGGTTGCCGAGAAAAATTTGATTAATGTAGTAAGACAAAGAGTTCCTGATATTGAACTTGAAGGCGGTTATGGGTTTCAATCTAAAGGTATGTCAGATGACGGAACATTCCAAAACGGTGGATATATTGGGGCGAATTTAGTAAATATTCCTGTTTTGTATTCATTTAGTCCTGAAATAAAAAATGCGAAATTGGAATTGGAGCAAGCTCAATTAAATTATGACTCTACAAAAAACAAAGCAGCTAAAGATATTCAGGCAAAGTACGAAAAGTTTTTAACATCAAGAAAAAATCTAAATTACTATAATGAAACCTTGTTAAAAGAGTCAGCAGAATTTATAAGGTTATCAAAAAGAAGCTATGAAGTTGGGAAATCAAACCTCACAACTTTAATTGTTATGGAGCAAAACTATAGGGATATTATTTTAGGGTATTCGGACACGTTGGCTCAATATTATACAGATTGGCTGGAGTTTTTACTATCAATAAATCAAGAGGAAATGGATGAACTTTAATAAATTAATAAAATATGTTTTAAAAAACAAAAAAATTGTACTAATTTTGTCTGTAATAATGATGCTTACAGGATTGTTTTGCCTAAAAACTCTTGATATTGAAGCCTATCCGGATTTTACTTCCCCAATGGTTCAAGTCATAACAGAAATGTCCGGAAAAAGTGCCGAAGATGTTGAAAGACTTGCTACAATTCCTCTTGAAAAAGAATTAAACGGGATTCCCCATGAAAAAATGCTTTATTCAAATTCATTATTCGGACTTTCGGTTATAAAGGTTGTGTTTGATGACAACATGCCCTCAAACCTAATCAGACAGCAAGTATTAGAGCGGATTTCACAGGCTGATTTACCGGAGGATATCAAGCCGCAATTAGGGCCTGATGCTTCACCTATCGGTGAGATTTTCAGATATACTCTAGAATCCGATTTTTATAACCCTATGACATTGAAAGCTCTTGAAGATTGGGATATGGAGCGAGCTTTTAAACAGGTAAAAGGTGTTATTAATGTAAATAGTTTTGGCGGGCCTGTTAAAACTTATAAAGTCATTTTAAACCACGAAAAAATAAGGTTTTATAATCTGGATGTAAGAGAGGTTTATGATGCTATAAAGCAATCAAATTCAACAGCCGGCGGGCATTATATTGATAATAATAATCAGGCTTTTATTGTAAGAGGAATCGGGTTATTTACAGATATTGAAAGTCTTAAGAATACCGTAATATCTTCTCAAAAAGGAACGCCTATCAGGATAAAAGATGTCGGAGAAGTCGTAATTGAGCCTGCGGTAAGACTCGGACAAGTCGGTAAAAACTTTAATGATGATACGGTTGAAGGTATTGTTTTAATGAGAAAGAGCGAAAATCCCTCAAAAACAATCAAAAATTTAAAGCGCTCACTCCCTGATATTATTTCTGAACTGCCAAAAGGAGTAAAACTTGTTCCAATTTATGATAGAAGCACGTTGATTAATAACACGATGAAAACAATTTCGCACAATGTAATTTTAGGTATATTTTTTGTGGTCGTGATTTTGTACGCTTTTATCAAAAATTTAAGGCTGACGCTTATCACTTCACTGACCATTCCCCTTGCTTTATCTTTTGCGTTTATTTTATTTAAAATATTTTCTATCCCTGCAAACCTTTTGAGTATGGGGGCAGTAGATTTTGGGATTTTAGTCGATGCAGCGGTTATTTTAGCTGAAAATATTTATACAAAAATATCCGGTTATAAAAATAATCTAACCGAATGCAGAAAAAAAGTTTTAGTATATAAAGCAGTTAAAGAAATGTGGCAGCCGATATTCTTTTCAACATTAATAATTCTTTGCTGTTTTTTGCCGATTTTTGCATTTAATGGTGTTGCAGGAAAACTCTTTCACCCTTTAGCTTTTACAATGGGTTTTTCTTTAATAGGTGCCGTTATAACCTCGTTATTTATAATTCCTGTTTTAGTATCAAAATTTTTGCATTCCGTAAAAATAAAAGAACAGCCTGAAATTTTCGGCAAGTTTTATGAGAAACTTCTTGATAAAACTTTGAAATCACCTAAAAAATTTTTTATCATACTTGGTGGAATTTTAATTTCTTCATTTATCCTTTTGCCATTTATTGGGTCTGAATTTTTACCGAATTTAGATGAAGGTAATATTTGGCTCAGAGTAACGGTAATCCCGAGGAGTACAACAATAAACCATAGCGTTGAAGTAGCAAGACAAATAAGGGAAACATTACTAAAATACCCTGAAGTTACAAATGTTATTTCACATATTGGTTCAGCCGATGATGGCGAAGACCCGAATTTATTATCAAATATAGAAAATATGGTGGATTTAAAACTTTCTAAAAAGTGGCGGTTTAAATTTCATAAAAATAAACAAAAACTGATTAATGATATGGAAAGAAGTTTAAATGAAATTCCCGGAATTACTACATATTTTACCCAATATATTCAGGATAATGTGGAAGAAGCCGTTTCCGGCTCAAAAGGTCAAGTTGTCTTGAAAATTTATGGTCACGATTTATATAATCTGCAAAAACTTCAAGATGAAGCGGTTGAGTTGTTAGGAAAAGTGCGAGGGATTGTAGATATTTCTTATGACCAAATAATCGGGCAGCCGCAGTATCAAATAAAAGCGGACAGGACAAAAGCCGCAAGGTATGGTTTAAAAAGCGACGATATCCAAAAAGTTATTGAAATTGCAATCGGCGGTAAAAATGCTACTCAAATAATTAAAAACGAAAAACGATTTAATGTGTTTTTACGTCTTGAACAGGAGGACAGAAACAGTTTAGAAAAGCTCGAAAACATCATCGTCAAAACACCTGACGGAATTTCTGTTCCTTTGTCTAATGTAGCAAATATTACGAACGACAACGGCGCAATGATTATTACAAGGAGTGAAAATCAAAGAGTAGCAATAATTAGATTTAACATAAGAAATCGAGATTTAGGTTCGACCGTAAATGAAGCGGAAAAGCTATTAAAAAAAGAACTTAAACTGCCTGATAACTACAGAATAAAATGGGCAGGGCAATCAGAGAGTCAAAAAAGTGCCAATATAAGACTTGGAATAATTTTACCTCTTACAATTCTTTTAATTTCGGCAATTCTTTTTATCCATTACAAGAAAAAACGCTATGTGGGGATTGCTTTATGCACAATTTTGCCTGTATTATCAGGGGCTATTTTTATTCTGTTTTTAACTAAGACATATTTTTCAATCTCCGCCGGAGTTGGTCTAATTGCGGCAATAGGAGTATCAATACAAAACAGCGTAATAATTCTATCTTCGCTTATAAAAACAAATACCTTAGGTGATGAGGAATTAAAAAGTCTTGCGTGTAAAAGATTACGTCCTGTCCTATCAGCTTCACTTGTTGCAATACTCGGGCTAATGCCGGCAGCACTTTCAAACGGTATTGGTGCACAAAGCCAGAAACCTTTTGCAATTACTATAATTGGCGGACTTACTTTTGGCACCGTTATTACAATATTTTTAGTACCTCTACTGTATAAACTGACAAAGGAGAAAAAATGCGAAATTTAATAATACTATTGATAGTTTCCCTGATTTGCTGCGGCTGCGGAAAAATCGAAAACACAAAACATGATGCTATAAAAATAATTAAATTAACCCAGAGCCAAGAAGAAAACGCAAAAATAGAAACAGCAAAAGTAACATACGAAAAATTGAAAACCGAAATTACACTTCCGGCACAATTTAAAGCGCAAAATAAATCGTTGGAAAAAATTTATGCACCAATGGAAGGTAAAATTGAAAAAATATATTTTGATATAGGTGATACGATTAAAAAAGGTGATACAATAGCTCTTTTAAAAACCGATGAAATAAGCCAAATTCAGCTTGAATTTTTAGAAAAAATTATGGATATTGAATCAGACATTAAAACTCAAAGCGCACAATGCACGCTTTCAAACAGCGAATACGAAAGAGAGCGTACTCTATACAATGAAAAAATATCCTCAAGGGCAGATTATGAAAGAGCATTGGCTGAAAAACAGAAAGATATTGCAAAACTAAATTCCCTAAAATCAAAACGCAGCGCACTCATTAACGTTTACCGCAGTCGTTTGGGAGTTTACGGAGCAAACATTGACACTGTTTTAAAAACAAAAAAGGCGCAGCCTTATATTGAATTAAAAGCCTCTATCGGCGGAGTTTTGCTTGAGCGAAAAGTTAATACGGGAGAATTTGTAGAAGATAACAAAGAAATATTTGCACTGGCGGATTTATCAACGATTTGGCTTGTCGGTTATGCTTTTGAAAAAGATTCAGCGAAACTCGCTGTCGGTCAAAAAGTTGAAGCCAAAAGCGGAAATGAAAGTATTGAGGGAGTGTTGTCCTATGTTTCTCCGATATTGGATAACGAAACAAAAACTCTTGAAGTCAGAGCAGATATAGAAAATTCCGATTTTAAATTTAAACCGAATATATATGCTGAAATTATTGTAAATACAGGAGAGAAAGAAACGCTTGTTGTGCCTGATGGTGCAATAGAAAAATACGGCGATTATAATTTTGCTTATGTTAAGACTAAGGAGGGAACTTACGAGGAGAGAAAAGTAGAAACAGGGCTAAAAAACGAAAAATACACAGAAATTCTCTCAGGCTTGAAAGAAGGTGAAACAGTAGTAACAAATGGTATATTTTCACTCTTGGGCGAAAGCATAAAAATGAGTGAAAAATAAAAATCTGAACACGATTAAAACACTCATTAAACGGCATTTATTGTTAAAATTTTTTGAAAACTTCCGACTAAATATGTCAAACTCGGTATACTTTATCTCAAAATCCCTCATACACAGTATGGAGTTTTCGTCTTGCTAATACAACAAAAAAGAAGTACATAGAATAAATCCTATGTACTTCTTTTTTGGAGGATAGGGGACTCGAACTCCTGACCCTCTGCGTGCAAAGCAGATGCTCTACCAACTGAGCTAATCCCCCAAGTTTTCTTGGGCAAACAACCTTTCGGCTGCCTGTATTACTTATTATACATGGTGATTTTTTTTTGTAAAGAGGTTTTTTATATTTTTAGTAAAATTATATCAAACTGATTATTTCACCTATTTTTTCGCCATGTAAAGTCTTTAAATCATGACATACTTCAATATCACCCCAATGTATATTTTTTATCAAATCACAAGTCAAGATTTCTCTTGCTTCCATATTGGCATCACAAATTTTGACAACAAAACCCTCTTCAAGTTTTGTATTAACAACTACACAAAGACCTCCAGCACCAACTTTTGCAACAAGTCCGTCCCCTTTTGTAATAATTTTGGTATCTGTTCTGTTTTCTCCGCCAATTATGTACGGATGATTTAAGAATGCATTTTTAATTTTTTCATACTTCGGGTTACAAAATATATTCAAATAACCCTTCACAATATTTGCTAAAGGCATTGAGTGAATAGGAACACCACACCCGTCTTTTGTAACTTGATATTCTGTTTTTATATCACACAATTCATATATCTTTTGCTTTATTGCAACTTGCAGGGGATGTGCTATTTCATTATATCTATCCATATCCCACCCTTTTTCTTTGCAAATTGCAAGCATCATAGCGTGTTTACCTGAACAGTTATTGTGCAAAGGAGTTATTTCTTCGTTATTTTTTTCCAATTCCTTTTGTGCAGAAACAGATATTGGTGCGTGAAGACCGCATTTTAATTTGATTTCTGGAATTTCAAACTTATTCAGCAAACTTTTTACAAGTTCTGTGTGAACTTTTTCACCTGCATGGGATGCACAGCATATGGCTATTTCTTCTTCTGTTAAATTAAACTTCTCATCCAAGCCGTAATCAATAAGTAATGTGGCTTGAAGTGGTTTTGCACAAGAACGTAAATAAAACGGGTAATTTTTGTCATCACCAATTTTTTCAAGTTCTCTTGTTTTGTCGCACCTTACAACAAAACCGAAATGTTCTTGCTCTACAAGCCCATCTCTTAAATATGCTACGACTTTTTCAGGTTGAGTATTTGTTTTTAAACTATTTAACATTATTTTTCACCATAGATATTAATTTTTCTATCTGCATACGCAATTGTTTATTTTCAGATTTTAAATCCTCAATTTGTTTTTCATATTCATCAGATTTTTTTACATATTCTTCTTTTAACTTAGGGATTTCATTATGATCAAGAATAAATCTCTTTTTAGCTTCTTCTTTTATTTTCAAAATCATATCCAAATGTTTTTGAGAAATTAGCCCAAGAGAAATTAGAGATTGGCCAAACTTTTTATTTTCTTTTGTTTCTTGTTCATACGCATCAACTGCACTATCAAGTTGCTCTTTGGAAATTGCACCGCTTTCAAGAAAATATTCACCTGTTCTGTATTTACCGGCAAGAAAACCTGCAATACTCAAAATTCTGGAGTCATCCGGAATTTGCAGATATCCTTCATCCACACCAAACAAAAAATATCCGGCGATTTCTTCCAAAGACATAAAAGTATTTAAAGCAACTTCTGAAATACTAAGATTTTTATCGCAAGCATCTAATATATTGTATATGTTAATATCAAAATTAGATTCCTTATAATCAAGTTCACATTTTCCTTTATACGTTAATGCCGGCTTATAGGTAGAAAATGTATATGATAAATCAACTCCTGTATCAATTTGGTCTGACAAATTTACATATATAATTTCCTTTACCCAAACAGGAAAATTCGATATTTTATTTAAAAACTTTTCTAAAAAATTTCTTTGCACTACTCTTGTTCTCTAATTTTTGAGAATATTCTATCATTAAATACTCAAATCTTCAACAGATATTGAAATATATCTTTGCAGGTTGATTAATTTTTTTAAAACAAGTAAGATAAACCTAGATAAAGGGGAGAAAAATAATGGAAAATAAAAAGAAATCTATTATCATATTTATACTTGTAATATTAGGTTTATTAGTAACAGTTGATTTAGCATATATTTATTATCAAGCAAATTTTAACCAATATGCATTGCCAAGTTTTTGTGCAATAAATGATTTCATTGACTGCGACGGAGTTGCAAGAACAACTGAATCTCAATTTTTGGGGGTTCCGTTAGCATATTGGGGGATGTTTTTATATGCGTTTATGCTAATGCTTTTGTGCGTAGATTTCTTGAAAAAAATACCGTTCTTAAAATTTTTGGAAGTATTTAAAAATAAATTCCACTATATTGCCTCATTGGGTATTATTTCTTTTACAATATCAATGATGCTTGCCGGAGTAAGTTTTTTAGTAATTGATAAATTATGCTTAATGTGTGTTGTTACTTATGTTATAAACTTATTTATAGGTTTAGTTGCGGCAAAAGGACTTGATAAACATTTTGTCGGAGCAATTCAGCAAAGTTGGAAAGATTTTGTTGATGCATTAAAACCAATTCCTTACAGAATAGCATTTGTTATTGTTATGATTGTTGCAGGATGTTTTTTAGGTTGGACTTATACAAGCGCAAAATTCTCTCCGGCATTGAAATTTAAAAAATCTTTCGGGGAATTTGTAAATACAAAAGTCAATAAGTATGCAGTAAAAGGGAATATATTAGGTTCAAAAGATAAAGATGCAGTAGTTTTGCATATATATTCCGATTATAATTGTCCGATGTGCTTTGCATGTAATGTTATGCTGCACAAACTCGCTAAAGAATTTACAAATGTAAGAATTGAAGCTCATAGTCTTCCTTTGGATACAGATTGTAACAAATATCTTGAAAGACCTTTCCACATTGGCTCTTGCACAATGGCAAAATATAGCGTTGCAGCTAAAAACCAAAATAAATTCTGGGAAGTTGAATCTCTATTTTTTGAAAAGAAACCGGCTGATGAAAACAGTGTAATTGAAACATTGAAAAATTCAGGTTTGGGTTTAGATATGGACAAACTTGCGCAAGATGTTAAAAAACAAGAAACTATGGAAGAAATTTTAAAAGATATTGATTATGCTATGAATCATAATAAAATGGGAACTCCGCTAATGCAATTAGGGGATGAACTTGAAATGGGTATTCAACCTTATCCTGAATTAAAAGAATGGGTCATTAAACATGGCGGGAAACCAAAACATAGCTTCTTCTAAAAAACAAATTCTTTTACATGCCTGCTGCGGAATTTGCTCAGGATATCCCATAACTTATTTAAAAAATATGGGATATGAGGTTATTGTGTACTTCTATAACCCTAATATTTACCCCCAAGAAGAATACCAAAAACGACTTGATGCCGAAAAAACATTATGTGCTCATTTTGGTTGCAATTTAATTGAAGGAGAATACGAAACCGATATATATTATGAAACTGTCAAAGGCTTAGAAAATGAACCTGAAAAAGGTTTACGCTGCGACAAGTGTTTTGAATTGAGGCTTAATAAAGCAGCAAAAAAAGCAGTTGAACTCGGAATTAAAGAATTTACAACATCTATGGTCATAAGTCCGCACAAAAATTATGAAAAACTAACAGAAATCGGAATGCAAATCGGAGAAAAATATAATTTGACATATAATTCCACAAATTTTAGGAAACAGGACGGATTTTTAAAAACAAATAATATTTCAAAATCATTGAATTTATACAGACAAAATTATTGCGGCTGCAAATTTGCAAAATAATAATATTCCAAAACTCATACATTTAGATTATGACGAATAATATTTAATATCATATAATGCCTATAAAGTAGAAATTTATGCTAAGAGGGCAAAGTATGTATAAAAAATTTGGTTTAATATTAACAGCATTGATTGCAGTTACGGCACTGCCAAATAAGGCATACAGTTTTCAAAACCCATTGAAAACATATGATTTATATGCTGATACACATAGAGCAGAAAATACAAACGTATCTTCCGAAAGAGAAACCGTCATGGGAGAATACTATAGCAACTCTCTCAGACCGCCCGGACATGGTGCACAATATGCGGCAGAAAGTGCTGCTGCAAATACCGGAGATACTTCTGAATTCAATGCAAATGGCGTAAAAAGAAGAAATCAAGTTTTAAGAGAATCTTCTCTTATGATATATGCAAACCCTGATACTCCTCCGGGATGGACTGAAGGGCCTTCTTTCTATAAAAATCCAAACCTTGAAAGTATAAAAACCAAATATAAAAAGAGTAATTTTGCAGGCTGCTTGCAAGAAAGTATTTCGTACGTAAGACAACATCCAAGTGATACTTTAGGATTTTATTATCTTGCAATGAGTTATGCAAAAGTAAATGATAAAGACAATGCTGTCAAAGCATACGAAAAAGTTATAGCATTAAATGATAACCCAATGATAGTAAAATATGCAACAAACGGCAGAAATTGTGTTATGGGCAACAAGGAAGCATGCTATGAAAATGTCAATGTACCTGAATTGATATACCCGTATGCAAACATTGCAGCAGGCAAAACTGTTGAAGAAATGACTCTTATAGACCCACAAACACTTGTAAATAGAAATATGGATAATTTATATAGTCAGATGAGTCAAGTTGCCGGAAGCCCTAATAACGGCAAAGATGGTGACAAGAAAAATGGCGGAGTTGATTTGCCATTCCGCAATCAGGATGAAAATTTGGATAAATTTATTAGAGCACCATACGGAACAGGCTTATCTCCTGAATTAGAAAAAGAATATAAACAAATACAGTTGAGAAAACTTCAACAAAGCATCAATAACCAAAATTCAGCAGAAAATGACATGGAAAATGTTCAGACATTTGATAATAAACAATCACAATAATTAAGAAACAATGACATCAAAGTATGAGCAAGTAAAAAAAGATTTTTTATCGGGCAGAATAAAAGGCTGCAAAAATTTCTTTGAAAAAAATAAAAACTATGTTGAAGCAGGTTATTGCAATATAATTTTAGACAATTTAAAACAAGCAAACGAAGATTTTGATAAAGCTATATCAGATAATATTCGTGCGCATTGGGGAAAATTGTTAATACAAATGATTACAGGGCAGATTTCATCTGCCCCTACGTATTTTGAGATAAGGAATTTTTTAGAAATTGACTTAAGTATACTTATCACATATTGCAAAGGAGATTATATAGAAAAAATTATTCGTTATGCTGATTTTATGGCTTTTTATAACATGGAATGCTACAAATTTATAGGGCGGGTATTTTGGGCTCATAATTTGATGCCTGCATCTATGTTTTTTTTAGAAAGAGCAAAAGAAAAATTATATAAAGATCCGGAATTACATTATCAATTAGCATATATATATTATGACAAGCAAAAAGATACTAAATTGGCACAAAAAGAGCTTGAAACATGCTTAAATATTCTGCCTGAATATGCACCTGCAACAAGCCTTCTAAAAAAGATTAACAGTTTAAAATAAATTATTATAACAAATCTTACAAATACTTTGCAGCCTGATTTAAAAAACATTTTTATAAATATAATAATATATTCACAAATTGAAAAAATTTAAAAAAACTGATAGACTAAACAAAAGATTAAAGGGAAATATAATGGAAAAATTCAGATTTTTAACATCAGGTGAAAGTCACGGAAAATGTTTAAACGCTATAATTGAAGGTTTACCTTCCGGAATAGAAGTTGATATTGATTTTATAAATAATGAACTAAAACGCCGCCAACAAGGTTACGGTCGGGGCGAAAGAATGAATATTGAAAGTGACAGCGCCGAAATATTATCAGGAGTAAGATTTGGTAAAACAATAGGTTCTCCAATAACACTTGTTATTAAAAATCGAGATTTTGAAAACTGGCAAAAAGTAATGAGTACATCTCCGGATGATTATACTGATGACAAATCTTTTTCGGTATATCGCCCCGGGCATGCTGATTATGCAGGTTCTGTTAAATATAATCAAAAGGATTTACGCAATATTTTAGAACGTTCCAGCGCACGCAAAACAGCGATAGAAGTTGCAGTAGGAGCTATTGCAAAGTTATTATTAAAACAATTAAACATACAAGGCTACTCTGAAGTTACACAAATAGGTTCAGCCTGCTGTCCGGACAAATTTCACCAAGAAATAGACCATGCAAAAGAAAACGGAGATTCTCTCGGGGGAAAATTTGTGGTTGTATATAAAAATTTGCCTGTTGGGCTTGGTTCTTATGTTCATTGGGACAGAGGCATAGACGGACGACTTGCACAGGCTATTATGAGTATTCCTGCGGTTAAATCCGTCGAAATTGGTACAAATCCTCTCGGGATTTGCGGAAGCGAATATCATGATGAATTTTCTATAGAAAATGGTGAAATATGCCGTTTATCAAATCATGCCGGCGGAATTGAAGGCGGAATGACAAACGGACAAGATTTGATAATTTCTGCTGTAATGAAACCAATTCCAACCATGCAAAAGGCGCTTAAATCAGTAGATTCCAAAACTTGTGAAGCCTCTGAAGCACATTATGAACGCTCAGATGTTTGTGCGGTTGAATCTTGTTCTGTTGTTGCAGAATCAAGAGTGGCATGGGTTCTTGCGAACGAGATTTTGCTGAAATACGGCGGTGACAATATTGAAGAACTTTTAAAAAACTATCATAAATAATTATCTTCAAGCAAATTATCCGAATTTGCGGAAGCAACAGCCATTTGGTCACAGCGTTCGTTGAATTCGTGACCGGCATGACCTTTTACCCATATAAATTTTACATTATGAGGTTCTTTTGCCTTTAATAAACGCTGCCAAAGGTCTTTATTTTTCACAGGTTGTTTATTTGCACCCTTCCAGCCTTTATTTATCCAACCATCAATCCAATGTTGATTAAATGCATCAACCAAATATTTTGAATCAGAAGTCAATTCTACATCACACGGTTTTTTAAGAGCTTCCAAACCGACAATAGCAGCCAAAAGCTCCATTCTGTTATTAGTTGTGTTTTTAAAACCTTGAGTTAACTCTTTTTTATGAATATTTCCATTTTCATCTTCTGCATATAAAATAGTCCCGTAACCACCTTTGCCGGGATTACCTGAACACGCTCCATCAGTGTATATTTTTACAAGCATTATTTTACCTCTATCCTTCTGTTATATCCCAAAGTTCTAAAATATCGTCAGGTATATTATCTAAAAATCTTGACGGCTTTGACAAAACCATATTCATAGAATAATCGTACATATCCACAGGGTATGTGATATATAAATTATTTTTTGCACGTGTTGTAGCCACGTACATTAGACGCAATTCTTCATCCATTTCTTCTTCCGAATTAAACGAATAAGCGCTCGGGAAACGACCGTCAACTGCACCAATGATAAATACACTATCCCATTCCAAACCTTTTGCACTATGTATAGTTGAAATAGTAAGAGCTTCGTCATCAATATTGTTCTTATACATACCCTCTACACTAGCATCAGGCGGTTCTAGCGCCATATCACTTATAAAATCCTCCAGATTTGAATATTGAGTTGCAAGATATTGAAAATGATCCAAATCCTTTTCACGCTTATTAAAATCATCATATTTATCTTTCAAAATCGGACGATAATACCTAATTATTTCTTCTACAATTTCAGAAGGTTTTTTAGTTGCAATTTTAGACTGTTCTTTACTTAAAACCTTTAATAACGGAGCAAGACTTGTCATTTTATTTGACGGTAAAAGTTTTATATCAGGATTGAGATTTCCTTTCAAAACCGGTATTATGTTGTTGACTGCCGCATTACCCACCCCGCGCAGCAAAAGTAAAATTCTGGTCAAACTTATCACATCATCAGGATTAACTAAAACCCTCAAATGCGAGATTATATCTTTTATATGGGCCGTTTCCATAAATTTTGGGCCGCCAAATTTTCGGTAAGGAATTGCTCGTTTTGAAAGTTCAATTTCTAAAGAATATGACATTCTGGCGTTACGGGCAAGTACACAAATATCCGAAAGGCTGACATCTTCGTCCAAAAGTTCCAAAATCCTTTGACATATAAAATCTGCTTCCATCTGAGTATTTTTTGCACAAATCAGCGCGGGTTTTACAGGAGAAACAATTTGAGAAAACAACTCTTTATCATACTTTTCCTTTGCTTTTCCGATTATTGTATTAGTTAATTTAAGAATATTTTGAGTGCTTCTGTAATTCTGTTCAAGTTTAATAATTTTAGTATTTGGAAAAATCTTAGGAAAATCAAATATATTCCTATAATTTGCCCCTCTAAAAGAATAAATACTTTGAGCATCGTCCCCAACAGCCATAATATTACCGTGAACAGAAGCCAAAAGTTTTATTACATCTGCCTGCAGAGTATTTGTATCTTGGTATTCATCCACCATAATATATTTATATTCACCTGAAATTTTTCTGCGCAGCGCATCATTATTTTCAAGCAGAATTTTTAAATATACAAGCAAATCATCATAATCTAAAATTGAATTTTCACGTTTATATGTAACATAATTTTTATGGATTTCAATAATTTTATCAATGCAGTGCTCAAATTGCGGGAATTCATTTTCAATAATTTCTTTTACCGGTGTTACTTTATTTACGCTTTTTGAATACATATCAAGAATTGTGGATTTTTTAGGGAAACGTTTTTCTTTTTTAGGGAAAATTTGGCCGACAATGTGGTTTATGACATCTTCACAATCACTTCTGTCCATAATAGTAAAATTGTTTTTTAATTTTAGAGCTGAAGCATATTTGCGCAAAATTATATTTGCAAAAGAGTGGAAAGTTCCTCCGGCAACTTTTTCACATCTCTCATCCAAAACTAACGCTGCACGAGAAAGCATTTCATGAGCAGCTTTTTTGGTGAAAGTTAATAATAAAATATTATTAGGTGGTGTACCGTCTTCAATAAGTCTTGCAACTCGGTATGTTAATGTTTTGGTTTTCCCTGAGCCTGCGCCTGCAATTACAAGCAAAGCGCCCTCATTCGACATAACTGCTTCAAGTTGTTTTTCATTGAGGTCTTCGGAGTAATTGACCTTATAATCAGTTTTTACTCCGGAACGCTTTTTGAGTACATATTTTTTATGTACTACTTTTTTATCCCCTAATATTTCTACTTCATTTGGCATAAATTATCCCAATCCTTATTATAGTTTACCTGATAAAGTGTTTTAAATATATATTTTGTAAATTTTTTATAAGATTTAAAGAAAATATTAAACTTTTATCCTTTTTAGCCGATAAGAAATTTGTTATAGAAGGAGAGCAAAATTGAAAAAATTTATATATGCAATAGTAGTATTTTTAGTACTTTGTGTCGGAGTTCTATTAAACAGCGCATTTGCAGAAGAGGTACCTAATGTATCATGGAAAAATCCGACACAAATTAAAACATACATACAACCAAACCACAAATATACAGAAAAAATGAAACGTGCCTGCCATAGATGGTCTGTAATGACACGTGACGGGATTATTTTTAAATATGTAAATTCTCCAACTAATGCCCAAATAGTAGTATATTTTGTAAAACAGATACCGGCAGAACTCAATAATGATTCCGCTGTTGGAATTACCAAATATACATATACAACAAATAACGGTTTATTTCACAATGCCGAAATATATATAGCCGATTATTCAAAATATGGAAAACTGACAGATGATGAAGTATTTACTTCAATGCTGCATGAACTTGGCCACGCAATCGGTCTTGGGCATTCCGATAACCCGAATAGTATTATGTACCCAAGCACTGAACACGTAAAAACCATGGAAATATCGAAAGAAGATTTAAATCTTTTATCTAAAAAATACAGATGGAAATAAGAGGGCTTTAATGCTAATATAAGTTCTATGTTAGGAGAATTTATATGGCAGATGAAAAAAACAAAATGGTTAATGGAGAAATATACAATCCGGAGTGTGATGAATTAGTCAAAGCCAGACACCGTGCAAAAGAATTATGCATAAAATATAATCAGCTTTTACCGACACAAAAAACAGAAAAAGAAAATATCCTAAAATCATTACTGGCAAAATATGGAAATAATCCGCATATTGAACCGAATTTTTTTTGTGATTACGGATTTAATATTGAATTTGACGGTTTTGTATATATAAATCATAACAGTGTATTTTTAGATTGTGCCAAAATTAAAATAGGCAATAATACTTTTATTGGTCCTAATTGCGGATTTTATACCGCAATACATCCAATTAAAGCGCAAGAACGAATTAAAGGGCTTGAAAGTGCAAAACCCATAATCATCGGTTCAGAAGTTTGGATTGGCGGGAATGTCACAATTCTTCCCGGAGTTACAATTGGGAATAAATCCGTCATTGGCGCAGGATCTGTTGTTACAAAAGATATTCCGCCAAATGTAGTTGCCTTTGGCAATCCATGCAAAATAATTAAAACAATAGATGACTAATCCTTGTACATATATGCCATTAAACGATTCAGCAGCTTGGATTTGTCATGAAAACCGTCAAATCTGGCAACTTCTTGACCGTTTTTTAACAAAACAAAAGTCGGATATCCGTCTATATTAAATTTTCTGGCAATATTTGGACTCTCATCGCCATCGACAATCCCAATCCAAATATCAGAACTTTCAAATTCCTGAAGTTCTATCCTTTGGCGTTTACAGTACATACACCAAGTTGCATAAAACTCTACCAATTTTAAGCCGTGATTTGTTTCTTTTTGAAAATTTTCTTCATTTAACTCTATAATCATATTTCACTCCTTTTATAATATTTTATAGCAGCATGCTTTTCAATTACATTACACCAAATATCTAACCTGCATAAAAAAAGTAACTGCTATACGGTAGTTACTTTTTTTAATATTCTATCTTAAAAATTATGCATTATTTTACATCATCTTTAATAACAATAAGATTATTCATAATTTTCATTGCGGTTGTCGGAAGAACTACATGTTCCAAGCCATCCGCAATACTGATAATTTTTCCTGCCCTTAAAACAACTTCTTCACCTTTGTAAGTAAATTTGTAATCCGTTGCCCTATCTGAACGAATAGTAATCTGTGATGTCATATATATACTCCTTAATTCGGCTGTAACAACGATTATTATAACGAATAGAGTAAAAAAAATCAAGATATTGATATGTATTTATTTACTTTGAGAAAAAAATATTGTATTATGGCATAGTAATTAAAAGGTTAAACGATTTTATGAAAAAAGAAGATTTTATAAAAAAACTTTTTTCAATTGATACTAAAAGTTCCAACAGAACTATTGTAAATATTTTTGGAATTAAGATTAAAGTATTAAAAAAAGCTGCAAAAGATATTAGCAAAAAATACTTTGAATTTGACGGAAATATTACTGAAATACCTAAAGCAACAGGATATTTGAGAAAAATTCAACTTGCCGATTTAAAATTATTAAAAATTTTTGATAAATTATGCAAAGATAATAACCTTGAATATTTTCTGAATTATGGAAATTTACTCGGAGCGGTTAGACACAAAGGCTTTATTCCTTGGGATGATGATGTCGATGTCAGTATGATGCGAAAAGATTATGACAAACTCGTTAAATTATTTTATAACGGAATTCCTAATTATGACGATTTATATTTTGAATTCCAAAATAACGGAGTAAATAAATGTTTGTTAAAACTTAAGCATAAAAACGTAAAAAATATAGCAATAGATATTTTTATGACAGATTTTTATTATAAGAAAACAACTCCGGAAGAAAAAGAAAAACTGAATTTCCTAATTCACAAAATTATAAACCGTCGCATATATAAATTATTCCGTTATATTTATAAAAATAACAATGACAAAATGAGAACAAGAATTCTTAAAACTGTTAATGAAGAAATTTTACAAGGTAATACTGTTGATGAATCAATACATCCGGCTATTTTTGACAGTATAGAATTCCCGCATTCCAATAAATATTTGGTATTTGATTATGAAGCAATATTCCCGCTTAATGAACTTGAATACGAAGGATATAAATTCCCTTGTCCAAACGATTTTGACAAAGTTTTAAAAACAGAATTCGGAAATTACATGTCGATGCCCAAAAATTGCTATCCAAGACATTCATACTCCGGAGATACGACAATTGATGAAAATTTAGAAAAATTTATAAACGAATAGGGGTTAAAAACATGACTAAAAAAACAATTGGCTTTACATTAGGATGTTTTGACGTATTGCATACAGGACACATAAACTTATTAAAAAATGCAAAAGGTTTGTGCGACAAATTGATTGTAGGAGTTTGTTCTGATGAATATATAGACAAAAATAAGAAAAACAGATGTTTTAACCTTGAAGAAAGAATTAAAATCTTAGATGCATTAAAATATTGCGATGTTGTAGTTCCTGAAGATACACTTGATAAATTGACACTATGGAATAAATACAAATTTGATTATCTGTTCGTTGGCAGTGATTGGTATGGAACCGAACAATACAAAAAATGGGAAGAAGATTTAAAATCTGTTGATTGCACAGTAATATATTATCCTTATACAAAAGGGGTTTGTTCTTCAGATTTAAAAACTAAAATTTAACAAATTATAGTTTTAAATTTTTTCTGTCCACAACAATTTGCTCACCGGTTTCAAGATTTTTAACAGAAACTTGACCGTTTGATATTTCATCTTCACCCAATATCAATGCTTTTTGCGCCACTTTTGAGGCTTTCTCAAGTTGTTTTGTAAATTTTTTATTTGCCAGATCAAATTCAACACTGCAACCTTGATTTCTTAATTCCTGAGCCAATTTGAACGCTTCTTGAGTATTATTTGAAACAATATAACCATCGAGTTTTTTACTATTTTTCTCAGGTAACAGTGAAATTAATCTCTCCATACCCATAGCAAAACCTACAGCAGGAGTGTCTTCCCCGCCCAGTTGAGATACAAGTCCATCATATCTCCCGCCGCCGCATACAGCATTTTGAGAGCCCAAATTGTTTGATTTTATTTCAAACACCGTTCTTGTATAATAATCTAAACCTCTTACTAAAAGTTTATTTTCGGAATATTTTACACCCATTGCGTCCAAATATGATTTTAATTCGGTATAGTGCTCTCTGCATTCATCACACAAAAAGTCTGACATTATGACTTTTTGGATTTCCGGTTTTGAATATATTTTTTGGCAATCTTCAACTTTGCAGTCTAATAAACGTAAAGGATTTTTTTCATAACGATTTTGGCAATCTTCGCACAAATCATTTAAATACGGTCTTAATACAGATTTTAATTTCTCTTTAAATTCTGCACGACACTTTGGACATCCAAGAGAATTGATTTCGACTTCCAAATCGTTTAAGCCAATTGATTTTAAAAAATCTACCGCAGACATAATAACTTCTGCATCCGCAGCAGGCTGTTTTATCCCAAACATTTCAACCCCGACTTGGTGGAATTGTCTTTGACGACCTGCTTGTGGTCTTTCATATCGAAACATCGGGCCTTTATACCACAGTTTTACAGGCGCAGATAGCCTTGCCATGCCGTTTTCTATATACGAACGAACAACACCCGCTGTATTTTCAGGGCGCAATGTAATTGAACGTTCACTTTTTTCAAAAGTGTACATTTCTTTATTAACAATATCTGTTGTGTCACCTACCCCGCGAGAAAATAAATCTGTCACTTCTATAATAGGGGTTCTTATTTCTTTAAAACCGTACGCGCCAAATATTTTTTGGGCTTTTTCTTCTACAAATTGCCACATATCTACATCTTGCGGCAATATATCCTTTGTTCCTTTTAATACTTTTATAATCTGTGCCATAATTTGATTATATTATTTCAAAGTTAGTAGTCAAATATGATATAATTACAAAAAAGGAGAGAAAAATGAAATTTCTTCATACAATGATTAGGGTAAAAGATATCGAAAAAAGTCTTGATTTTTATACAAAATTATTCAATTTAGAAATTGTAAAAAAAATGCGCCTTGAAGATTGTTGGTTATATTTTTTGCAAGATAAAGAATCAGGAGCTCAAATAGAATTGACATACAATGATGAAACTCCAAAAGAAGGATACCAATTAGGTTCAGGCTTTGGACATTTTGCATTTGAAGTGGACTCAATGGAAAATTTTACGCAAAAGCTGAATTCTCTTGGATACAAGTACTTGTATGAACCTTTTGATTTAACAGGGGATAATGATATTATTGCATTTGTACAAGATCCT
Source organism: uncultured bacterium (assembly GCA_902801985.1). Classification (GTDB taxonomy): domain Bacteria; phylum Cyanobacteriota; class Vampirovibrionia; order Gastranaerophilales; family Gastranaerophilaceae; genus Zag111. The sequence goes on from CADCKD010000002.1 coordinate 102,323, forward strand.
GACGGATACGAAGTAGAACTAATAAAAAAATAATCTAAATTTTATCTTTTTTGTTTAAATCATCAATATTCTCAAACATTACTCTCTTAATAGCGTCCATTTCTTTTAAAGATACCGGAGGTTTTTGAGGGGTTTGAACAGAATTTGATTGAGCAATTTCATAAGATTTTATTGAACGTTTACCGGTTAAACGCTGCATAAAATTGTAATATTTTTTCTTAAAGCCGGTTGAATTGTTTTGTCTTGTTTCAATGTCAATCAATTCATCTCTTGTATGAGTTTTAATAGGAATACCAACAGATGATCTTGTAAGCATTTCACCCAGAGTTGTATCCGCTAAAGTTACCCAGCTCATTCCTAAAAGAGAACCGTTATAAGATTTCATAAATGTAGAATTAAATAAATCAATCAATAAAGTTTGATAGAATAATCTTGAACCTTCTTGAACAAATCTTTCTTTGAATTTGGTATTAGCACCATCTTTATCATTACCGTTAGATTTTAACATTACCATATTATAATTGTCTGTCATCAAGAACCATATCGTTGCAATCGATGCGGCGGTTTTTGCCAAATTTGACAATTCAGCATTTGATACACTTGATAAAGAATCTACATTAAATGCTTTTAATAAATTGATTTGAACATAATCTTTAAATTCTTTTTCACTGATTTTTTTATTTGTGAAGTCTTGAGCTTTTTTACTTATTTTTTCAAAACTTTTTGCGAGTGAATCTATATCTTTAGACGCTGATTTTGGTTTTGCTTTTCTAAATACGCTCATAATTTTTTCATCAATCATCCAATATGGGAGCGTTATAGTATTCCACATAAATTTGAACGGTGCAATAACAAAATTCACGGCAGGTTTTATTTTTTTATCACGCATACCTAAATCTAAAATCTTTTTGCCGTCCTCAATTTTTATTTTGTCATTACCTATTTTTTCATATTGAGCAGCAAGCTCACCAAATCCGTTTTTCCTTAATACTTCAACTACTGACTTAAATTTATCTGCATCAACTATATATTTTTCGGTAGTCAATTTTTTATAAAGTTCCGTAAACGGTCTGTATAAAACTTTTTGCTCAAAAATTTTGACTGCATTTTTCAAAGAAACTTCTTTATCCGTCAAAAGAGGTTTTTCCCTGTCAATTGCAGTACCGTCCAAACGTTGGAGAGGATTAGACTTTTTATAATTCTCAATTACATTTTGAAATGCTTTTTCTATTTTCAGTTTTTCATATTTTTCAGGATTTGAAGTCTTCATTTTTTCAAAATATTTTAAAACCGCCTCCTGAATTTTAGGAATATTTTTAAAACCTTTAATTCCATATCCGGCAGCCAAAACTACCGCAGAAGCCTTCATCAAAGTATCAAATGACAATAAAGGTTTTTGTTGTTCTTTTGGTTGAGCAATAGGAGCACCTGTTGATGATACAGGGTCTTTTTCAGGTTTTTGCTCAACAGGTTTGATGTTTGCTTCGGGAGCATTTTCTTTTTTATTTATTTCACGAGCCTGTTCCGGAGTTAATCTTGTGATATATTTCCCGTTAGACAGACGTGAAAACATTTCTGTTAATAATACTGTGGTACCGGTTAAAATTACAATGCCTAATTTTGATTTGTTAATGAACTTTTGGAAAGCGCCCATTGTAATCAAGGTTAAATAACCGCTTGTTAAAATTCTGCTTGTTTCTTGTTTAAATCTTATTTTTCTTTCTTTATTAGCAGCTTTTGAATCATCATCCATCATTCTTGACAAGTTATACGCATCATTTGCCAAAAATATCGCAGGGGGAAGTCCTGAAACAAGTCTATTTAAAGCTCTTTCATGCTTTGTATCATAATTGCCTGTTTTGGGGTCAAACATTTTCATTTCACTTTGAAAAACACTTGAATCAAGATTAGACTCAACTTTTTCACGCAATTTTTGAATTTCAGCTTCTGTTAAATCTTTAACTTTTTTACCTATTTTTTTAGCATAAGCATTCTTCGCATCTTCAAGTTTTACATCTCTGTAAGTTATTAAACCAACTAAAGAGTTTACTTTCGAGTCAATTTTAGAACGCTGTCTGATATTTTTGAAAAACTCACTCTCATATTTTTCACTTGCCCAAGTTTTAAATCCCGGAACTTTTCTTAATGCCCCGACAATACCGTTTAACATGTCTGCCGGAAGTATTTTAAACGGGTAAAGAATACCATCCATAGCCAAATGAGGAATAGTTTTTTTACGGATTGAAATATTATCACCGTCAACTGTAATTAAATTTTTTGTTCTATCGCTATGGGTTTTTGTTATATTTTCAAACAAATCCTCTCCCATATTGCCAAGATATTTTCGTGAAAAATCTAAAAACTCTTCTTTGCTATAAACTTTTTTGAGAGGTTTATATAGAGAAAGACCTTTAAAGCTTATTTCATTATTTTCAGTCTTTAAAGGTCTCTCAATATCTCGATAATTATTTTGTGACAGTAATTCCGAATTAGGCACAGAATTAGGGGATAGATATCCCTCCTTATGCTTGAGTTTATCTATTCGAAACTGTAAATTACTATTCACTAACATATTATTTGAAATCCGTTTTAACTATTCTCTTTCATATTAAAAACAAAGGCAATATTTTTTTGCTATTTATTTACTTAAATTTACAAAAAAAGATGCTTATTAAAAGCATCTTTTCATCATCTATTTTATTTCTTTAATCCATCCGTCTGGAGCGTCAATCTTGCCATACTGAATTCCGGTTAAAGTATCATATAATTTTTTAGTTATCTCACCAGGAGCCTCCATGCCTGACGGGAAGCAAATTTCTCTGCCATGGTCAACAATTTTTCCAACAGGAGAGATGACCGCAGCCGTTCCGCAAAGTCCGCATTCGGCAAAATCATCAAGTTCTTTTAAATAAACTTCTCTTTCTTCTACTTCCAATCCCAAATACTCTTTTGCTACATACATCAAAGATCTGCGTGTAATTGAAGGTAAAATACTCGGAGATTTTGGAGTGACAACCTTATGATCTTTTGTTATAAATATAAAGTTCGCACCACCCGTTTCTTCAACTTTTGTTCTTGTTTGAGGATCAAGATATAAGTTTTCTGCATAGCCTTCCTTATGAGCTGTAACACCAGCATGAAGGCTCATTGCATAATTAAGTCCGGCTTTAATATGCCCTGTACCATGCGGTGCAGCCCTATCAAAATCGCTTACTTTTAAGGCAATGGGTTTTGAACCTCCCTTGAAATATGGTCCAACAGGAGATACGAAAACTCTAAACATAAAGTCTTGAGCAGGTTTTACTCCCATTACAGGAGAATAACCAAACAAATATGGTCTTATATACAGACTTGCACCTGTTCCGTATGGCGGAACATATTTCAAATTAGCTTTAACTGTTTTGATAACAGCGTCAACAAATTTATCTTCAGGATATGGCTGCATTTCAAGTCTTAATGCTGTATCATGCATTCTTTGTGCATTCAAATCAGGACGAAAAATAACAACCCTGCCATCAGCTGTTTCATAAGCTTTCATTCCCTCAAAACAAGTTTGGGCATACTGAAGAACACATGCACATTCATTCATTGTTATATTTTCATCATCAGTTAGAATTCCTTCGTCCCACTGACCATCTTGAAACATTGAAACAAATCTTTTATCTGTCTTGAAATAACCAAAACCTAAATTTGCCCAATCTATATTTGCTTTTTCCATTGTCATTACCATTTTGACTCCCTATATATTATCTTGAAAATTTTATCTTATCTGTACAGGCATAATCAAACAGATAAAATCATCCTCACTGTTTGGTTTTAATACAGTTGCAGATAACGGTGCATTCAAACCGATTACAACTTCGTCACTTTCAATAATTCTTAAAGCATCCAATACAAACTTGTAATTAAACGCTATTAAAAGTTCTTCATCTGTATATTCAATATCAATAGTATCTTCAGATTTTCCGGCTTCCGGAGTATCAGCTGTAAGAGTTAATTCATTATCGGCAAAATGCATTTTAACAATACTTGTCTTATCATTAACCATAACAGAAACTCTTTCTAATGCCGCAATTAATTGAGATACATTTACCACCGCTTTTTTAGGACTTTCAGACGGAATTAATTGGTTATATCTTGGGAATTGACCTTCTAAAAGCCTTGAAATTACTAAAATCTTTTCTGATTTAAATATAATCGTTGATTTATCTTTGCAAATTTTTACAGCTTCTTCATCAATAAAGGAGCTCATCTTAAGTAATTCATTCAATGTTCTTGAAGGTATAATTAATTGAGTTTGTTCTTTTATGCCGCTGGTTAATTTTTCTCTAACTCTTGCCAGCCTGTTACCGTCTGTTGAAGCAATTTCAAGCATGCCATCATTAAATTCACAAACAATACCTGACAAAAGGTTACTAACTTCGTAACTTGCAGCAGCGAAACCCGCTTGTTTGATACCTTTTAAGAACGGATTTAATTCCACATCAAAACATTTTGATTCCTCAATTTCATAATTAAATACATCTTGAGGGAATTCTGATGCGGAAATCCCGATTATGTCAAATTTGGATTTTTGGCAGGTGATAGTAACATTTGTACTGCCTTCTTCTACTTCAATAGTTACCAAATCGTTTCCTAATTTTGAAACAATTTCATTCAATTTTTTAGCAGGAAGTGTAATTTTCCCTTGCTCTTGAACTTGTGCATCAACTTTTGTAATAACAGTTAACACTAAATCTGTTGCAGATAAACGAATTTGATTATTTTCTAATGTTTCAATCAAAATATTGTATAACACAGGCTGAACAGCTTTTTGAGATGTAGCTCTTTCAACAATTCTTATACCGTTTAATAAATCCTCTTTTCCTATAATAAATTTCATACCCTACTCCTTAAGTTATTTGAATTATAGTACAAACATAGCAAAAAAGATAGAAAAATTGTAAAAATACATGTTTATAATAAAATTGTTATATGAATTTAGATAGCCGAATTGATAGTTTACTATCTCCTATTGCAAACAAAATTTCAGCAGTAATATTTTCACACGTCACAATAAATGGAGTCCGTGTAGAGTTTTTGATTGCATTACTAATAATCGCGGCATTATTTTTTACTATAAGAACAAGGTTTATCGGATTTTGGGGATTTAAACACGCACTGGATTTATTAACTCAAAAATACAAACACCAAGATGCTATAAAAAAGAAAAAGAAAGGTGAGGTTTCATCCTTTCAAGCTCTTACTGCGACAATTTCAGCTTCTGCAGGAATGGGAAATATCGTAGGTTCTGCATTAGCAGTTTCAATCGGCGGACCCGGAGTAATTTTTTGGATGATTATTGCCGGAATTTTTTCTATGGCATTAAAATTTTCTGAAGTGTTATTGGGAATTAAATTCAGACAAATTAATCCTGACGGTTCATCATCAGGCGGTCCGATGTACTACATAATAAACGGATTAAAAGCACCTTGGATTAAGCCATATACTCCATACCTTGCAAATATTTATGCTGTATGCTGTTTGTTTGCAATGATTGGAGGTTGGAATTTGTTCCAAATAAACGCAATAACAACTCAAATAACCAATGTGACAGGACTTTTTAACGGCCAAAGATGGTTATTTGGTTTAATTGTTGCTACAATTACATACATTACAGTTATTGGCGGAATAAAAGCTATCGGAAAATTTACATCAAAAGTTACACCTGTAATGTGCAGTTTATACGTATTTTCGGCATTTATTATTTGTTTATTAAATATCCATAACGTTCCTCATACTATCGAAATTATTATTCGCGAAGCATTTAAACCGCAAGCCCTTGTTGGCGGAGGAGTTTTTGGCTGCATGCTATGGGGATTTAGGCGCGCAATGTTTGCGAACGAAGCCGGACTTGGCACAGCACCTATTGCTTTTTCTGCTGTTAAAACAAGCAAGCCCGTTGCTCAAGCATTTATTGCAATGCTTCAACCTTTTGTAGATACCGTAATTGTTGGAGCTTCAACCGCTTTTATAATTGTTGTAACCGGAGCATATAAAGACTTTTTAGGCCATGCAGCCGGAATTGAATTGACTTCTCATGCGTTTGAAACAGTTTGTCCGTTTTTCCCGATATTATTAACAATTATGGCTGCATTTTTCGTACTTTCTACAATGTTATGCGGTTCATATTACGGAGTAAAAAGCTGGACTTTTCTGTTTGGAGAATCAACTCTTAAAACAAGAACTTTCCAAGTTATTTATTGTATATTCATTGTAATAGGTTCTGCAATGAATTTAAAAAGTGTAGTAAATCTATCTGATGCTTTTACTTTATTTCTTGCGGTACCAAACTTGTTTGCAGTATTCCTATTATCAGGTATTATAATGAAAGAACTAAAAAGATATTGTAGAAGATACGAAATCGGATTTTTTAAAGAAAAATAGTCCCCTTAATGGATAGACAGGGGTAAATATTTTAATCATAATGTATAGATAGACTGGTAAAATTATTAGAAAGAGGAGAGATAAATGATTAAAAAAGGATGTCTTGATATCGTTCAAGAGAAATGTAATAGTTGCCACGACTGCGTTTTAGGAAATTGCAGAAAAAATGTAGTGTTTTCTGACGGAAATCCTGAAAGCGCAAAAGTGATGTTTATAACAGATGTTCCAAATGAACTTGAAGATGAAGCAGGAAAACCATTCGTCGGAAAATGCGGCGATCTTTTCAATACATTTTTAAAAGATGCAGGAATTTCAAGAGAACATGATGTATATATAACAAATACCGTAAAATGCAGACCTCCTGAAAATAGAGTTCCGACTGAAATTGAAAAAGCTTTATGCCACAAATTCTTGTCTGCACAAATTGATATTATGAATCCAAAAGCTATTGTTTTCTGCGGAACAACTGCTCTAAAATCATTCCGTGATGAAAAGAAAATGCAAATTTCTAAAATCAGAGGGCAATGGTTTGATTTAACAATAAATGGTGTAACATACAAAGCTATGGCAGTTTATCACCCATCATATCTTATGAGAAACCGCTCAACAGAAGAAGGTTCTCCAAGATATCTTATGGCTCAGGATTTGAGAGAAATTAAAAATACTGTTATTGGCGAAAACTCTAACCCATTTAGCAATGAATTAGTTGCCATGACTGTATAGTTGTATTTAATGTTTTTTGATATATAAAAGATCATAACTAAGTTCAAGATAGCAGAAAATACAAAAAGACCGTTAATATTATCAACGGTCTTTTTGTATATTTAACTTAAGATGTAAAAATTAGTGATTAGCAGCTTCTGCATCATCTCTTCTTCTTACATATAAGTTTTTCAATGTTTCATCGTCTACTGCAGATACGTGAACATCAACTAAATGATCTTCTGTATCATAACGACCAATTAAGTTTTTAAACAATACTGAGCTTGTTTGTAAATAACCTTTAGAAGCAGTACCATCTTCAACAAAATTGCCATCTTCGCCTCTTGAGTATACTCTGATAACATTGTTGTTTGCATCTGTTTGACAGAAGAATTGTTTTTCTCTTGTGCAATCTAAAATATCTGCATCCATACGGTTTGAAGGGTTGCTATACATTTCAACAAAGAAACCTTTTGGAGAATTTACAACTTTTCCATCAGCTGTTTTTAATGAGAATGGAGAAGAAGGTATTCTAAATACTGTTTTACCATAGCTTAAATGTCTTCCTTTATAATCTTGAATTTCAGTATTATAAATTAGATTGTATTTAGATGAATTTAATACATCCATATCACCGATTTCACGGTTGTTGTATTCCCATTCACGAGTTCCTACATAGTGGATAATGTTGCGGTTTGAATTACCGTTGAAAATGTTTGCTCCTGCAGTACCATCAATATCCCAGCTATGAAGATTTTTCATTAATGTATCCAAAGGAATAGGTCTTACGTAGTTGTCTTTCCATTGAATAATTGTATCGTGAGTAACATGGTAACTACCGGTATCAACATAAACTGTATCGAATTTTGTTCTATCGATATAGACAGTATCTCTAATTGTATCACCTTTACCGCCACAGCCGTGACCATTTGTTATAACAGTAACATTTGTAGTATCACTTGCATTAGCTTCTGCATAAGCATATGAAGGTTCTTCTGTACAAGCATTTAAGCCTACAAGAGCACCTAATGCGGCAGGAGTAAGAGCTATAATCATAGCACCTTTTCTTAAACCATTTACTGATTTGTGGTCATCATCTTTTTTAGAACCGAAATAAACTGATTTCTTTTCTTCAGAAGTTTCCGGTTGTGGAGCCGGAGCCGGTTGTGGAGCCGGAGCCGGTTGTGGAGCCGGTTGTGGTGTATCATTCATCACTCTGCGTGGTTGGCAGCATGAAAAACTACTAATTGAATTAACTTGCATAATATATTTGCCTCCTATTTTTCTATATGCATACTTTAAAACAGAACATAAAATAACTTGCTAGTATTTTATCCCTATTAAAAAAGAATAAAACAAAAATCAAGCTATGTCTAGCATTTAGGGGCAAATCAGCCTTAATATATCTTAATATATATCTATTGTTGAGCCAATTTTTCTCTTACTAATGCCTCAATTTGAGCAAGTATATCTGGGTTTTCTTCCAAATATTCTTTGGCTTTTTCTCTTCCTTGACCAAGTTTTTCATCATTAAAGCTAAACCATGCTCCTGCCTTATTTACAATATTAAAGTTAACGGCTACATCTAAAATATTACCTATTTTAGAAATACCTTTACCAAAAATAATATCAAATTCCGCAGATCTAAATGGAGGAGCAACTTTATTTTTCAAAACTCTAACTCTTACATGGATACCAACTTCACCATCATCCCCTTTAAGAGTTTCAGTTTTTCTGATTTCCATACGAACTGAAGAATAATATTTTAAAGCATTACCGCCTGTTGTTGTTTCAGGGTTGCCGTACATGACACCAATTTTCATACGTAATTGGTTAATAAATATAACAGTAGTACTGGTTTTACCGATAATACCGGTCAATTTTCTCAATGCCTTTGACATCAAACGCGCCTGCAAACCCATTTGTTGATCTTCCATAGAGCCCTCAATCTCAGCCTTTGGAACCAAAGCAGCAACGGAGTCAACAACAACGATATCAACCGCTCCGGAACGAACGAGTTCTTCTGTAATATCAAGTGCCTGTTCTCCTGTATCAGGTTGTGAAATAAGCAAATTATCAACATCTACGCCTAAATTTCTTGCATATTCAGGGTCAAGAGCATGTTCCGCATCCACATAGGCGGCAATTCCGCCTTTTTTCTGGCATTCTGCAACAATATGTTGTGCAAGAGTAGTTTTACCTGAAGATTCAGGACCATAAACCTCAATAATACGTCCGCGTGGTATGCCGCCAATACCCAATGCAATATCCAAAGACAAAGCTCCGGTTGGAATAGCATCAACACTAACTGTTGCCTTTTCGCCCAATTTCATTATTGAACCTTTACCAAAATCTTTTTCAATTTTTTCTATTGCAAGTTTTAGCGCTTTATTTCTTTCTTCACTTATATTTACTACCGGTGCTTCTTTTGTTGCCATTTTTATATCCTCTTTCAATTTTATATTACACTTTCACATAAAATAAGGAGACTCTTCGGGATAAATTCCAAGAATGCTCTGCGAAGAATCTCTTTATTATACAAAATTATACATCCTACACTTTTAATGCCTTAAAGCAACACACTCTAAAGTATAGATATATTTACCCCTACTCCCAAACGTATACTTCTTTTTTCTTATAGAAACCTAAACCAACAGGTCTGTAGCTGTTTAGTTCATTTTTCAATTGGTATACTTCTTTATTCAAGTCAACAATCTTTTGTTTCAAAGTTTCGTTATCTGTTTTGCAGCGAATTAATTCAACTACAACATCGTCCATTCCTTCAAGTTTTTCATCAATAACTTTAGAAATTCTGTCACTTAACTTTGTTTCTAAATCTTGTAATGAAGTCAAAATATTTCTAATAGCAGCTTCGTTGCCTTTCAAAGCAGCGCCGGAGCTAACAGTAGCAGGCACATTAGATGTAATCGGGTTTGAGACAACTCCATTTACTTTTGCCTGTACTTTTCTCAAATTTTTCACTTCATCATATGAAAAATAAGTATGTCCTTTTTCATTTTTTCTTGGTCTTATATCGGCCTTTTTACATAATTCAACAATCTCTTTGTTGTCTGTTCTCAAGATGGTTCTTACTTCTTGAGGTGTTAAAGTTCTCTCTTTCAAATTGTCTTGTATCATTCCATTTATCCCTTAAATAAAAAACATTCCCACTTTCATTCTATAATATATTTTTTTAATAGACAAATACTTTTTATGTATTCATGAAGAAATGTAAAGATGAATTTACGTCTAAAACTTTAAGCGCTTCAAATATTAAATTTGAAGCGCCCGTAATTTTTATTCTTTATATTATTTTGTATACGTTTTCATTTCTTTAATTGTATCATCAGCATCACTTGTAATTTGTATATTTTGTCCATCTTTATAATTTACAACATCTCTGCCGCCACCGGACACATCAACTTTTGCTCCGTCACAATTCCAAATGTTGTATAAATCATCATTTTTAGAACCTTCTATTGATAAACCCTGTATACCAAAGAAAGATGTCGTTTTTTTTGCTTCTTCAGGATGTAAAATATCGCGTATTCCTATTTTTGCACTTGCATTTGAATCTGCTTTTTGGTCAGGGAATGATAGTTTTGTTCCGTTTTGTAAGAATACACAATTTAACTTTTGTCCATCTTTAACCTCTTGTGTAATTTTTTGAACATCGTTTTTTGAAAAAGTAACATTCCCGATATTTATTTTACCTGTTTGTTCCATTTTATACTCCTTTCTTAAAATTTTATGTTCGGACTTCATATTGTTTATGACTGCTATTATCACGTGCGTCAGCGATTTTATCTCCGACAAAACTACCCTCACCTTTCCCTAAAACAAAATCTGCAAACATCAAATACGGCCCAAGTAAAACAGAACCAAAAGTACGCAAAAATCCTTTTTTAGGCGCATCCATACCAAATTGTTCTTTAAATGCATCTTTTGCGGCATTTTTCAATTCTTTTTTAGACATATCAGGGTTTTCAGCTTTTAATGATTCCATTTTCTTATTTAACCAAGCCTGTGAATTGTCATAAGAAATAAATCCTTTTTCACAGTATTGCGCACGGATATTCTCTTTTTCAGTTTTTAAAGCTTTTTTTAGTTCTTTACCTTTAAGTCCGCTTTCTTTCAATCTTTCTTCCGCTGCTTTGAAGTCTGCTTTCATTTCTTTGTTAAAATCTTTACCGCTTTTTGTCTCTTTTTCCGCTGCAGGTTTGCCTCTTAATGCTTCTCCAATATCTATTTTAGGGGCTTGAATTTCAACTTTTGCAGCACCTGCAGCACCTGAAGATTGAGCAATACTTGCAGTAAGCTTTGGATTAACACCACTTAAATTTTCCATTTTTATACTCCTTTCAATAGAAAACAAGCACTCACTCAATTAATAATAGTTGATAACAAGTATATACATGTTAACGGTATTTTTTTAGAAAAATTTACTTAAAAATATAAAATCTTTACATTTTTTAACAGTTATTGACATATAAAAGATAGTTATCAGTAATTAGAAATTTGTTAATACAAAAACTATAATGGTTAAGTATGGACAAAAATTTTGAGCTTGAAAAACGTTTTGGCGCTAAGTTAGCTTATATAAGAAAATCAAAAAAGCTATCTCAGATGAAACTCGCAGAAATTGTAGATATGAATTTTAATTATATCGGACAAATTGAGAGAGGGGAAGCTAATGTAACTATTAAAACCATGCGAATTTTAGCTAATGCTCTTGATATTGAATTAAGAGAATTATTTGATTTTTCTTTTTAGAATTTTATTTTATTTATATTTTGTCAATTATAAGAATGATTTAATATTTCATTATTTGGGGTAGAATAATGAAAAGAGAAATGCGAGGAATGATATGTATAAAGGATTGATAAACAAATACAGAGAATTTTTACCGGTAACTGATGAAACACCTATTGTTACGCTTAATGAGGGGAATACACCACTTATAAAAGCTGACAATTTAGCTAAAAAAATTGGAATTGATGCAGAAATTTATTTAAAATTTGAAGGCTGTAATCCGACAGGAAGCTTTAAAGACCGCGGAATGACCATGGCAGTATCAAAAGCGAAAGAAGAAGGAAGCGGCGCAATCATTTGTGCTTCAACCGGAAATACCTCTGCTTCTGCTGCTGCATACGGGGCTAAAGCGGGATTGAAAACCTTTGTTTTAATTCCTGACGGGTACATAGCACTTGGCAAACTATCTCAAGCCATGATGTATGGGGCTGAGATTATTGCAATACAGGGAAATTTTGACAGAGCACTTGAACTTGTTCGGGAAATCTCTGACAAATACCCGATTACACTTGTAAACTCTGTTAATCCATATCGTATTGAAGGTCAAAAAACAGGAGCATTTGAAATTTGTGAAGCTTTATGCGGAGCTCCCGATTATCATTTTATTCCTGTCGGTAACGCAGGTAATATAACTGCTTATTGGAAAGGATACAGAGAATGGTATTTGGCAGAAAAGCTAATAACTTTGCCTAAAATGATGGGGTTTGAAGCGGAAGGAGCTGCTGCTATTGTTAAAGGAGAAAGAATATTAAATCCTGAAACACTCGCAACAGCAATAAGAATTGGCAATCCTGCAAGCTGGAAACAAGCTGAAGCCGCTCGTGATGAAAGCGAAGGAATGATTAATAGTGTAACAGATGACGAAATAGTCAATGCATACAAACTTATTGCTTCAACTGAAGGTATTTTAGCAGAACCTGCCTCAGCAGCCTCAGTTGCAGGACTGATAAAAGTTAAAGATCAGATCAAAGAGGGCTCAAGAATTGTTTGTATCCTTACAGGAAACGGCCTAAAAGATCCTGACAACGCCATAAAATATTCAAATGCAGACGTCAAAAAGACTTCTTCTGATATGAATGATATTTTGAGAGTTATGAATATATAAAATATCAATTTATAATATCTACATAAGCGTATGCATTAAAATCCAGAGATCCATAAATTATTTTTAATTTATCCGGATTTTGCTCATCTGTAAGCCAATTTGCAAACAAAATTTCTTCTTGATCAAAATCTTCATTAGTTTCGATTGCCGGAATTTTTGCAACAAGAAAATGTGCCTGATACAAACTCAAAACAGGTCTGCCGTTTACCATTTCTCCTTGTACTTGGTAATGCCCAACAGGAACAATACCTTCTCCTATTTTCAACTCAACAGGCAAAGAAACTACTGGCAAAGATGCATCTTCACCTTGCTCATTATTTATTATTTCAGTTTCATTGCTCTGGCTGAATTCCTCGCCTTTAGGACGCTTCCTACGCTCTGCCCAATTTTTCCATTTATTAACTTTTGAATCAATTTTTTGTATAGCATCCTCAAAATCTTCATCAGTAACAAATTGTGGCTCTTTGGCATTATTTATTATTTCATCATTATTGTAGTTGTCCCACAAATCAGTATTAAAATCCGCATCTGCACTGTATGCGGGACACATAATTAATGAACATAAAAAAAGTATAATAAATCTTTTCATACACATATCATAATGCTTTTTATTAAAAAGTCTATATTGATGTGTGATAAAATAGGGCATTTAATGTATATAAAGGAATAATTACGGAAAATATGTTATAATATTAATATAGATTTGAAAGGTTTTTTGCAATGTCCTATTATGACGATTTACTTACTAAAATTCCGAAAATTAAAAAAATCTTAGACAACGATACAGATTCTACAATTTATCATTACACAAAGCCGGAAAAACTTTTAGGCATAGTTGAAAACGGGACTTTGAGATTTTCTAATGTGCTTTATTTGAATGATAAAGCAGAAGTTGCATATTCATACAAACTCATTATCAATCTGATTGATGAAACACCAAATTTAAATTCTGATTTATTTAATAAAATAAAAAAACACTTTGCAGATAAATATAAACACATCGTTGACGGAAGCGGAGAACTTTTAAATAATCTTGAATATTTTACTACCTCTTTTTCTTCTGAAAATGACAACCTGACATTGTGGAACAATTACGCAAAAGGCAAAAGCTACACCGGATATAACATAGGATTTAATAAGAAAAAACTTATCAAAGAAATGATTGACAAAGGCTTTTTGCCAATATATGGCAGTGTTATTTATGAAAGATCAAAACAAATAAAAATAATACGCAATATATTCAAAAAATGGAACAATCTTTTTGAAAAAGCATTACAGAAAAAACGTAATAACAAAGTCAAACTTTTTGATATATTATTTGAGCTTGTTGATGTTTTGAATATTGTCAGTATATTTTTCAAAACACCTCAATTTAAAAATGAGAAAGAGTACAGAATAGTTATAGTCAGCGCTTTTGGGGTAGAAGATTCAAAACCTACTAAAATTGTTGAAAAAAATGGATTATTTGTACCGTACATAGAATATTTCTTTGATAAAACATCAGTTTCATCTGTTAATATAGGGCCGACATTTGAAGAAAACATATTCTACACAAGCACAAACAGAATGCTTTTAAACTACGGATACGAAAATATTGAGGTAAATCGCTCTAAAATCCCACTTAGATACTAAAAAATTATTTTCTGTTGTTTTCTTTAAACGGATTGCTTACTTTTTTTACTCGGAGCATTTCTTTCAAATCATCAATAATAAGTTCTTCTTCCTCTTCCAATTCAGGTTTTCGCTTGTTGGAATTGATGACATTTGCAACATTCATCATAGCAAGCGAATTTAGAGTTGCCCTTAATACGGCACTTTGATCCATATAAGGATTTTGCTGTTCTTGGTCTTCGCCTTCTTGGGCTTGTTGTTGAGCAAAATACTCCCCTCCCTGCCCCATTTTATCATCTGTTAATTTGGCTGCAGTTCCGGAAATATCACCACTTTTAAAATTGAATGCTCCACCGATTCCAAAAAATCCGGCAGACCTGTTATCGACCATAATCACTTACCTTCTTTTGGCAATCTGAAACTTATAGTTCCAAATCTCCGTGTTTATACTTTCTCACATATATTTTGCAATATACGATAAGATATTAAATCGTCTGAATGTATTATTTTGCTATATTCTTAACAAAAATTTACTTTTGCCGAAATTATTTTGCATAGTATAGCACATTTAATTGTAAAAAACAATAAAATATGGTATAATCGTAATATATAATTATATACGAGGTGAATATGAAATTTAATAAAAAGGCGTTCACACTTACTGAACTTATAATTGCATTAGGAGTTATTGGGGTTTTAGCAACTATTTTGATGCCTGTAATTACTAATATGATACCGGATCAGAATGCTATTATGGCAAAAAGAGCATATTATGCCGTACAAACTATTGTCAGTGACATAATTAATGACGGAGATTGTTATCCTGACACTTCAAAATCATCAAGTGAAGACTTACAAAGAATAGGTTTTGATGACGGCTACAAATATCCTGACTGCAAAGACTGGAAAGCAGAAAATGATGATTATTACACCGAAGATGAAATAGAAACACTGGAAGATGGGACAGAAGTAATAAAACATCGCAAAGGGGACCCAAAAGAATATTCAGCAAAGGTTAAATTTATTACTCTATTCAAAAAAGAACTGGATATAAAAGATGGAGAAAAAACTGAAACCGGCAGGGAAAAATTCGTAACCCGTGATGGTATTAGGTGGGGATTTGAAAATACCGCAGAATTTGACTCAAGAAAGATGGATAAAGATGCAGGTATTTGGTTATATATAGATATTAACGGGACAAAGAAACCAAATAAAATATATCATGCTCCAAGTACAAATCCTTTTGGTTCTACACAGACAAAAGATGCTTCAACATACGACACATTTGCAATAAGAATTTTTGCAGATGGCAGTATACGAATCAATCCTGACGATGGATGGTTAAACAGAGTTCTTGATATAGATTACGATATATCAGGAAATAATGAAGGCGAAGATGAGTATTAAAGCAGCCGGATAATCGCGGGCAAAGAATTTTGTCTGAGGAAAGTCCGTGCATCCAAGAACAGGCCTCCGGAGAAACTCCGGGCGGTGCGAGCCGGCGGATAGTGCCACAGAAATGTAGACTGCCGATGGATTGAAAAATCACAGGCGATGGTGCAACGGTGAGTTAAGAGCTTCACCAGTGATATCGAAAGGTATCAGCTAGGTAAACCCAGGTCGGATGCAAGATTGAATTCAAAGGTTTGAGGTTGTTCGCCGACTTTGAAAAAAATCGCTAGAGACTATCGGCAACGATAGTACCAGATAGATGATTATCTAAAACAGAACACGGCTTACGGGCTGCTTTATTTTTTAAAAAGGGAATGGTATATATGCTATTCCCTTTTTTAAGTTAGATAAGTTTGATAAGTTGGATAAGTTGGATAAGTTGGATAAGTTCATATAGGTTTATTTATTTTATTATCCGTTCGGATATTTAATATTTCTAAATCACTGTAAATAACTTAGTACATATCAAACTTACCCTACACCCTACATCTGACTTTTTGTGTATAATAGAGAATATAAATAGCTTATAAGGGAATAAAAATGAAAAAAGTTTATATAGAAACAATGGGCTGTCAGATGAATAAATCAGATTCAGAAAGAATGTATGGCATGCTTTCAAATTTCGGTTACGAAGAAACAAATGAACCTAAAGATGCAGATTTACTTATGGTTAATACATGCTCTATCAGACAATTAAGCGAAGATAAAGCATACAGTCTTATCGGTACTTGGGGAAAATGGAAAAAATCCAACCCTGAATTAAAAATCGGCTTTTGCGGTTGCGTTGCCCAACAAAAAGCTCAAGAAATTTTTAAACGTGCACATTATGTAGATTTTGTTTTGGGAACCCATAAAATTTATTCACTCCCTGCTATTATTGAAAAAATTAATCAAGGCGAAAAAATTTGTGAATGCGAAGAAACTAACCAAACAGAAGATTCTGAAGCTGTTAAATATGACATAAACCGCGTAAAATCAGTGAATGCTTGGATTCCTATTACAGAAGGATGTAATAATTTCTGCACATACTGTATAGTTCCTTATACAAGGGGCAGAGAGCGTTCAAGACTTCCTGAAACAATTATAAAAGAAGTTAAGGATGCACTAAATTCCGGTTTTAAAGAAGTAACTTTATTGGGACAAAATGTAGATAGCTATGGAAAAGACTTTAAAGACAGAAATTATCGCCTTGCAGATTTGTTAAAAGAAGTAAACGCAATAGAAGGTAATTTTAGAATCAGATTTGTAACCTCATATCCTACTGACATAACGGATGAACTTATTGAAACTGTTGTAGCTCTTGATAAAGTGTGTGAATATTTTCATATTCCTATGCAATCAGGCAATAGCGAAGTCTTAAAAGCTATGAACAGACGTTATGACAGGGAAACATACTCAAAAATTGCACAAAAAATCCGTAAAATGGTTCCTGATGTAACAATTACAAGTGATTTTATTGCAGGTTTTCCGGGAGAAACAGAAGAACAATTTTTGGACACACTCAGCGCAATGGAAGAACTTGAACTGGATTATTCAAATACTGCAGCATATTCTCCTCGAGAAAAAACTGTTGCTGCACGCTGGGTAGACAAATTTATTGATGAAGATACAAAATTTGAACGTCTGGCTCGTCTAAATGAACAAAACAGAAAATGCTGTCTTGCATCAAACAAAAAATTTGTCGGACGCACTATGGAAGTACTTGTTGAAAGTTTTGAAAACCACAAGGGTAAAAATATTATTACAGGAAGAACAAGAAATAATAAAATTGTTCATATCCCTTATGATGTTGATATTACCGGCGAGTTTGTCAATGCTAAAATAACAGGCTGCAAAACCTGGTATCTAAACGGAGAAATTCAATAACGAAAAAGGCAGTCCCTCCCAAGGCTGCCGTTTTTCGTTACACATAAAGGGTGTAACGAAGTACAATCCTTTTCAACTTTTCGCAAACCGTACAAATTTATGTACGTCTCGATCCTCATAAAACCGTGTTACTAAGTCTATCGTTTAAGCAAATCACGCACTGAAAATTTGCGGGTTTTGTTAGACAAGCTAAAGTCCAGCAACTTTCGCGCAATCGGATTTGTCTGGCGAGAGGGTTCAGATTTTTCAATAACCTCATTTACTCTTTCTCTGTTCTCATCCATCATTTTTAAGTTTTGTTCTGTTCTCTCATCCATGATTTCGATTATACCTCGTTACTCTTATATAAACAATTTTTATTTTGATTAATTGCCTAATTTTATATATTTTATATATAATCTTTACATATTGTTACATAAATTTCTATTTGGGTTATAATTAAGTTATGAAAAAAGGTTTGTTTATTACATTTGAGGGCGCAGACGGTTGCGGTAAAACAACTCAACTGAATTTGCTAAAAGATTATTTAATATCAAAAGGTTTTGATGTCGTAATTACAAGGGAACCCGGGGGAAAAGGACTCGGAGAAAAAGTTCGTGAAATATTGTTGAATTATGACGGAGTTGTGTCAGATAGATGTGAATCTTTTTTATTTTTGGCAGACAGGGCTCAAAATATTGATATTATTGTGAACCCTGCAGTAGAACAAGGAAAAATTGTACTATGTGACAGACATACGGATAGTACAGTTGCTTATCAGGGATATGGCAGAGGCCTTGATATTACAGAAATCAACATGCTGAACAATCTGGCAACCCACAATAAAAAACCTGATTTAACTTTGGTTTTTGATGTAGATATAGAAACTTCAATGCAGAGAGTCGGACAAAATAAAGACAGAATGGAAAGCGCCGGAAAAGAATTCTTTAATAGAGTCAGAAACGGTTATTTGGAACTTGCAAAACAAGAACCTCAAAGAATTAAAGTGATAAATTCCACAAAATCCATTGAAGAAGTTTTTGAAAATGTAAAAGAAATAATTAATTCTTATATTATTTAATTCCGTACGATTTTAATATTTTTCTCAAATTCCCGTTTCTGGTTTCTTCAGAAATAACGGTGTTTACTGCGTGAATTAAACCTTCTGATTCAGGACCTTTTCTGAAGGCAACAGCATACGGTTCTTTTGAAAATCTTTTTGGAAGTAATTTTACGGAACGGTCTTTTAAAGCATATCCGACCAAAATTGTATCATCCGAAACAACAGCATCCGCTTTTCCTTGTTTTAGTGCTCTGTATGCTTCACCATAAGTCCTATATCCAATAATGCCAAGGTTTTGTACTGCACCTCTCAAACTTTGTTCACTTGTTGAACCAAATACAATAATCGCTTTTCGGCCTTTCAAATCCCTCAGGCTTTTTATAGGACTATTTGCTCTAACAAGTAATGATTGACCAGCCACATAATACGGATTGGAAAAATCAAGGATTTGTGCTCTGTTTTTTGTTATTGACATCGTTGCAATAACCATATCAATATCTTCTGAATATAATTTCATTATACGATTTGAAGATGTAACAGGAACAAATTTAACTCTACCGCCGGCACCAAAAAGTTTTTTACCGATTAATTTTCCAAGTTCAACATCATATCCGGCATAATTACCGTTTTTGTCCAAATACCCGAAAGGATATGCATCAGTTTTCACACCAATTACAACTTGACCGCGCTTCATTATTTGGCTTAAAGTCGTTTCTACACTTTCTTCATCCTGTTTCCCGCAGCCAACACAAAAAAACATTATCAGTAAAAATGTTGCAATTATTTTCTTATACATAATAAAATCTCTTTCTTGTTTTAATAATATATTATCAGAGAAATATTGTAAATAGAAAGTTTACAATACAGGCACAAATTGAATTTTTCGAAAAAAAATGTTATAATGGTATATCTGTGAAAATTTTACCTAAAGGATTTTATGGGATTATTTGATAAATTTAAAGAAGTAACAAAAAAAGTTTCAGAAGTTGAAAATAATATATATAACGAAAAACGCGATTATCTTGAAATATATGAACGCAATTTGGAGTTAGAAAAGGAAATTGCACAACGAACTTCAGAATTGCACGATGCAAACAGAAGAATGCTCACCCTGCAGCATATATGGGATATGATGAATTCTTCTACCCCGCTGGAAAACGTTATGGAAGCTATAGTAAACAGTACTCAAGGCGAACTCGGGTATATGCATTGCGTTATTATAGAAAAATGTACAGATGCTGACGGTGAGTACCTAAAAATTCTGGCACAATCAAAAGACGAACTTATTGCGAGGTTAAATAGTATTATCGGAGCACCTGCAATACAATCAAGACGCTTAAATTATGATAAAAAAAGTGTTTTTGCAGATGCTTTAAACCAAAAAACAATCATTCAATCACGTTCACTAGATTTATCATTAAAAGCTGTTTTACCTGAAATCGGCCAAGAAACTGTTGCCAAAGTTCTTACAAACCAGCCTATAAAATCAGTAATTATAATACCTCTATTTTCCAGAGAACAAGAATTTGGATGGTTTTGCGTATTCTCATCCCGTGAAGAACTTGCGGATGCAGAAACAGATTTTTTAGGCTTATTTGCAAAACAAATTGAAATGGCAATTACGATTGCAAACTTATTCCAAGCAGTAAAACAAGAAGCTGTAACAGATGCACTGACAGGACTATATAACAGAAGATACTTTGAAGAAGAATTGAACAAAGAAATTGCCCGTGCCAAACGTTTAAAACAGCCTTTCTCGGTTATTGGAATAGACTTAGACTTTTTGAAAAAGATAAATGACACATACGGACATTCTTACGGGGATTTAGCAATAAAAACAATAGCAGAAGTATTAAAATCCAATGCTCGTTCAATCGATATTCCGGCAAGAATAGGCGGAGAAGAATTCAATGTTCTTCTTCCGGGTATTAGTTCAGAAGGTGCAATGATTGCAGCAGAAAGAATTAGAAAGTCCATTGAATGCCAAGAAATTGACACTATCGGGCATATAACAGGCAGCTTGGGAGTAGCAACATTCCTTGAACACACAGATAATGCCGAAGAATTGTTAGAATTAACAGACCAAGCAATGTATACTTCAAAACGCAACGGCAGAAACCAAGTTACACTTGCAAAACCTATCGGAGAAACTTCTTGGCAGGAAATTGCCGTAAATACATTTATAGATATTTTATCTAAAAATAGAGTCCCTATGGCGCAAAAACTCTCAAAAGATCTTTGCTCAAAACTCAAAGCTGCAAATGATGAAGGAGAACAAAAACAAGAAGTTCTTTATACAGTTGCAGATATGTTAAATAAACTGTATAACCCTATGCATGAACAGGGAATAGTTAAAAATAAAGTCCTGATGGCAACAACTTTGGCAAAAAGATTTGACCTGCCGAAGCAGGAAGTAGACAATTTACGTGTTGCAATTTTATTGTATGATATCGGGAATTTGATGATTTCACCGGGTCTTTTACAAAAAGCAACTCCGTTAACCGAAGAAGAATTAGCGAAAATCAAAAACCACCCAATTATTGCGGCTCGTGAAATTTTGAAACCTATATCATATATTCAAGATGTAATACCAATCATTGAACATCATCACGAAAATTGGGACGGAACAGGTTATCCTAATAAAATATCAAAAGAAGAAATACCTTTAACTTCACAAATTATTTTAATTATTGATGAATATTTTGCCTTGATAGAAGCTCGCCCATATCGTGCAAAAATGTCTTCTAAAGATGCACTGAACGTTATTCATGCAGAGGGCAACAAAAAATGGAACATGACTCTTGTTAATGAATTTATATCCTTAATTGAGCATGATATAGTTTAATTATTATGAAAGAAAAAGAATTTATATCGACAATAAAACAGATTTTGGGTTCTGAATATATTGGAGATGATTGTGCTTATTTGAAAGATTTGGGTATAGTTATTACTCAAGACAGTTTAGTTGAAGGGGTACATTTTAAAAAAAATTTGATAACACCATATCAGCTTGGTTATAAATCTGTTATGGTAAATATTTCTGATGTTTCGGCATCCGGAGCAAAACCTGCATACTTAACTATATCAATATCTTTACCTTCTAATATTGAAACAGATTTTATTGAGCAGTTTTATCTTGGCTGTCAAAAAGCCTGCAATAATGATGTAAAAATCGTTGGCGGTGATATTACGTCTGCTGATAAAATTTATATCTCAGTTTGCGCAATAGGGACAACAGAAAACAGAAATATATCCTCAAGAAAAAGCGCTAAAATTGGACAAAAAGTAATTGTTTCAGGAATACACGGTTCAAGCGGAGCGGGTTTAAAATTACTTCTAAGCGGCAAAAAAGAACCTGAAAAATTCATTAAATCTCATCTTGAACCACAAGCACAAACAGAATTTGGGAAATACTTGGGAGAAAACGTTAAAGAATTATATGCTGCGATGGACACATCAGACGGCTTAATGGATGCACTATCAACAATAGCAAATGAAAGCGGAGTTCTTTTGGACATAGATTTTGAAAAAATCCCTTATGATAAAGAGATAACACAATTCCAAAATTGGCAAGATTTAATATTGTTTGGCGGAGAAGATTATCAAATCGTTGCAACAGTTCCGCAAGATATCAATATCGGTACAACAATCGGAGAAGTTAAACAAGGACTCGGAGTTAATTTAAAAATAAACAATAATTACATTTTTTACGACAAACAAATGGTAGAAAAATCCATTTATAATCACTTTAGCAATTAGTAATTCTGATGAATAACTTCAATCATTTCTTTTAACACTTGATTATACGGTGTTTGAATATTATATTTTTTGCCAAATTCAATCATTGCGCCGGCAAACATATCAACTTCCGTTTTTCTTTTTGCCTCAACATCTTGAAGCATTGATGTTTTCCCCTCAGGAATCATTTTGTCAAACGCACATAATGCTTCATCTATCATCGTTTCAGTATTATTGACTCCTGCTGCTTTTGCAACATATTGAACTTCTTTCATAATATTTGTAAAAAATTGTCTAAAAGTTTTATTCTTCTGCATCTGACCAAAAGTCATCCCCAAAATTGCAGATGGCTGATTAGAACCGACATTCAGCATATACTTTAGCCACAGGGCTCTATACATATCTTCAGGAATATTATAAGAAATTCCAACCCTGTCAAAATAATTTTTTACAAGCTCTATATTCTTCTTGTCATTGTCATTATTAAATCTTGCGCCAAAAACAATATCTCCAATTCCGTCAAAAACAATATTATTGCCTTTTCTCATTGCACTATGGCCGATAAAATACGATAACAATAAGTGCTCCCAGCCATATTCTGCGGCAATCATTTCTTCACTCGTAACACCATTTAAGAGTGAAAGAATAATAGTATCTTCTTTTACAAAATTTTTGATATTTTTAATCGCTTCGCAAAGTCCGTCATATTTTGTTGCAATAATTATCAAATCTGCTTTATAATCAGTGTTTTCGGGCAAAATATAATTTAATTCTAAGATTTTGCCGTTGAAAACCTTTGGATTTTTTAAATATTTCTCATACCTTGTTTTATCAACAAGAACACGCAAATTTGGGCTATCAAAATTATTTATCTTATTTGCATAGATTGAACCGACAGCCCCGATTCCGCATATCAAAATTTTTTCAATTACTTCCATAATATTAATTTTATCACTACAAAAATTTATTGTTAAAAAACGTTTACAAATGTTTAATTTAGCGCAAATTCCCCTCAAAAAAATACTTTATATATACATAGTTGTAGTGTAGAAAATTTTAGTGTGGCTAAGTAGTGGGAATTCTATTCAATCTAAACCAATACGCCATTGGTTTGAACCCTATTTCAAAACTAAATAATCAAAAAAGAGTAACTTTCACAAGTAATCAAAATGGTGACAGTTTTCAGATTACTTCGCCTGAACGCTTATTTAATGAAAATGCAATTCATAATATGATTGCAAACAACACTGAGCTGAAAAAATTATTAGCCGAAAATAAGCTTCCTGTAAAATTAAATATGAAAGAACTTCAAGAACTTAAAAACGGACACTGCAAAGATACTCAAGAAATTGCCGCAAAAATATCAAAAAATTTACCCGTAGCTTTACGTGATGAAGTTAATATAAAAGCATTAAAAGAAGGGGCTTTATTACACGATTTTGGGAAAGTTCTTATTCCGCCTGAAATTTTGAATAAAAACGGTAAACTTACAGAAGAAGAACACAAGATTATGAAATTACATTCAGATATTGGCTACAACTTGTTAAAAAATACCGTACAAGACCCTGAAGTACTGGCTCTTGTTAGATATCACCACGCAAATAAAATTAATCCGGATAATTTTGTTCCCGATATCAATTTGCAAATTTTGAACCTTGCGGATAAATTTTCTGCATTAACAGAAAACAGAGTTTATAAAAAAGCATTTACACCGCAGCAGGCATTGACTATCATTTATAGAGATGTACAAAAAGGCGATGTACACCCATTCTTATATAATGCATTGGCTAAAACAGTTAATGAGACTACAATTCAGGGAAATGTTAATATTTCTTAATATATATACAAAATATAGCAATTTTTTATAAGAAAAATTCTTTATATATATGTAAGGGATATTAAAGAAACAACAACACGGGAAAAACAAAAAAGTCATTAAATAATATGACGCGAATGATTCTAGACAGGGGAAAATAAAGAATCAGGGGAAAAGAAAATTTTAGGGGAAAAAGACACATAATCGAATCATCCATCATAATCAATCTTCTTGGGCATTGAGTTAGTTTTCAATGCCTTTTTATTTGTTTATATTTCGCCCTTTTTTGTATATTTGTAGTATTATATTGTATGTAAAACGTAGTGCTACAAAAGAAAGGACGAATATGTTGACAAAAAGTTCAAGTTTAACAACAAGTTTTTGGGGAGTAGATTTTAGCAAATATACTTCTAGAGTTTCTGAATTTGTCAGTGAATTTTCATCACGCGCAAATAAACAGGGACAATTTCTAAATTGGGTAAATTTACCGTCAGAACAAGCAAAAAGAGTAGATGAAATTTATTCTTTAGCATCTCAACTTATGAATGCAACAGGTGCAAAAACACTTAGTATTCTTGGCATTGGCGGTTCAAAACACACAGTAGAACACATGTTATCAATCAACGGTTTAAATATCAGCCGCAGCGATATCGAATTTTACTCAGATATTGATTCTTCAAGCTGGGAAAGATTTATGTACAGATTAGGTCATGATGTTACAAAATCTAATTACCTAATCGCTTCAAAATCAGGTTCTACATTTGAAACAAAAGACGGAATGCTCAGAGTTTGGTGCATGCTAATTGATGCATACAAATCTCAAGGTAAATCTGAAGAAGAAGCAAAAATTTGTGCAAATAAACACTTTATTGCTGTAACTGACGGCAACGCAGAAAAATCTGAACTTCGCAGAACATCAAATGAAAACGGATGGCTTGGTGATTTATATATTCACGATGATGTGGGTGGAAGATTTAGCGCGTTTGATGATCATGCATTATTTGCACTCGCTTATGCAGGAATGAAAAAAGACGATATGATTACTATGTTGAATGCTGCTCAAAGCGTTTCATCAGAAGCATTATCAACTGATTGGGATATCAATGATGCACTAAAAGAAGGTATTTTCTGGGCAGATGCAAAAGCTAACGGCATTGAAGCTTCTGTTCACCAATATATGGGTTCTATTTTTGAAAATACTGTATATTGGCATGCACAAATGCAAAATGAATCCGTTAAAGATACTCTAAAACAGGTTGCAAAAGTTCCTGATGCTATGCACCATAGTGCTGAAGCTCACTTTAACCCTGCAAATAAACTTGTATTTGCATTGACAGTTCCTGTAGATAAAGGTGTATGCAGAGAAAATTCTGAAAGCTACATTGATGCTTTAACAAAATCATACTCTGTTACAGGAAACTTCTTCTTAGAAAGAGTTGAAACTCAAGGTATGGGATTAACACCAGAAGCTGCAGGAAGATTAACTCAATTGAGAGCTTTCGCAACAGTATATCAAGAAATTGTTTCAACAATTATGAGCGGTAAATCATTCCCTGAAGTTCTTGATTCAGTGCTTCAACCACACGTTGAATTCTACAAAAAGAACCTTAAAGGCGGAGTTGTTGTTCCCGGAAGAATTTCAATGTAGGGGTAAATGATGCTATCATTGGTTGCATCATACTACACAATACCTACGCAAATGCAGGGGTAAATGTATGTTAGCACTGGTTGCATCATACTACACAATATCTACGCAGATATTAGGGTAAATATAATTAACAAAAAATACGGATAACTCAAAAATTATCCGTATTTTTTTATCTCAACTTTTTACCCAGTGATAATCCTGCAGGCAAAGGAAGAACAACATTCTCATAATTAGGATTTTTATCTATATCTTCCAAAAATGTTTGCACCTTTGGCGCATGGGAAATCACATTATCACAAGCAATATAACCACCCTTGACCAAATGAGGATCTATTAGATGGAAAAAATCTATATATTGTCTTTTGTTAGCATCTACAAAAGCAAATTCCACTTTGTAATCCTCAGGCAAATACTCTAAAACAGTCGCAGCATCTCCTTGTTTGATTGTTATAACATCAGACACACCGCATTTTTCAAAATTATCTTTTGCAAGAACAATTCTTTTATCATAAAACTCAATCGTTGTAAGATGACCGCCTGTTTTTTTTAATGCTTTCCCAAGCCAAATCCCTGAGTATCCGTTAGAAGTTCCGACTTCTATAACGTTTTTAATCCCGCCATCAACAATGAAATTATACATAAACTCAGCCGTCACACGAGAAATATTCCAAAAATCTTTCTGTGTTTTTTCAAGTTCTTTTAATGTATTTTGAGTTGTTATATCAAATGTGTCAATAATATTCATATTTATTTAATTGTTTTCACCTTATCTAAAACGACAATCGTTCTGACGGGCACATCAAGCGGGCTGGTTTTTACAATATCTTTATACTCTGTATCCACAACAGAATACATGCCTGAACGCGCGTTTGTAATCATCACCATTGATGTATCATCAATCGGCGTAATATTTGTCGCAAAAGAGTTTGTATTCAAATACAATTTATCTGTTATAACATCATCAACTGTGTCCAAAACCTCTAATATATTATCTTGGGCACCTAAGATATATAATTCATTCCCTTTTACATACAAATCAACCGGTTTTTCACAAACTTCAAGTTCTTTGACAAGCTCCAAAGTTTCATAATCAACTATGGCAAGTCTGTTCTTTGTACGGCTAACTACATAAATTTTGCCGTTAACATAAGCAATTTCTGAAATATTTGGGAACATTCCTATATTTTTTAATTTATAATTGTTATCCAATTCTATCGCCCAAATATCATTTTTATTTCTATCTACGTAAAAAATCTTTGTTCCATCTTCACTTAAAGATAATTTTTCACATAATCCGTTGATTTTTAATTTTCTTTTCAAAGTCATTGTTTCAAGACTGAACACATAAATACTTGAATCAGACCCTGAAGAAATATATGCAACTTTATTAGCTTTATCCATAACAATTTGTTCAGGAGTAGTATCAAAATTTATCTTTTTAATAACTTTTTCATCCATTAAGGAAATAATATTCATTATTGTTGAATCAAAATAAGTTACAAGTAAAAATTTGCCATCGTAACCTTTCATATCGTTAATAACACCATCTTGCTCCAAAGCAAAATCCGCTATTTTAGTATCAGAACCAACAACCTGAATATTTTTATTAATTCCTGATGCTATATAAAAACTTTTATTATTTAACTGTTCAACAGGAACTGTATCTCCGGCTTTTCTTGCTTTCGGATTTACAATTCTCAAACCTGTTTCTTCTGTCATTCCAACATCAATATCACCAATTATACCTTTTAAACTCTCAGGGAAAACAAGTCCTTTTGGCAGCATTATATCCTGAGGCAGCAATCCTGACTGAAGTTCTTCGGGAGGGTTTACCATATTCAATACTGTTTTTCTGCCATTTGTATTGATAACTTTTAACAGCGTATATTTGTTATTCAAAATTATCATATCAGGTTTTTGTGCTAATGTTTGACCTTTTGGATATGTTGATTTTATTTCAACACTTGCAACCTTTTCATCTTTTGAAGGAAAAACAGGTAAATACATCGTATTATCCGGAAGTATTATTGCTCCGTCAAACCTGAAATTAGTCTCCGGAAATGATTTGTTAATAAAATCTTGAATATCTTTTGGAACCTCCACTGCCAATGCCGCAGAGCAAGTTAATAAACACATACATAAAGCAAGTAATAATTTTTTCATACTACTTAAAAACTCCTTTTACTTTTGACATAATTGATTTTTGTTCTTGGGCTTTTTTTCCTGTTTGCAATTCATATAATTGCTCATAAAGCCCTCTTTCTTCTTCACTAAGATGTTTTGGTATTTTCACTTTTAATATTACTATATGATCCCCTCTTTGTGAAGGTCTGGATATTACAGGAATCCCTGCACCCTTAACTTTTATTATACTATCGTGCTGAGCCCCTGATGGAATTTGTATTTCTTTTTCCCCGTCAACCGTTTTTATAGTAACATTATCACCCATTACTGCTTGAGCTGGAGAAATTTCAAGTTCTGTAAATACATTTATTCCGTCACGCTTAAAATACTTTGAAGGCTCTACATAAATTACAACAAATAAATCTCCGCTAGGCCCGCCATTAATACCGCAATCACCTTCACCGGCAACACGCATTTTAGACATATTATCAACACCCGCAGGAATTTTTATATCAATCTTTCTTTCTTTGCTTACAAAACCATGACCTTGGCATGTTTGACATGGATTTTCTATAACTTGACCGCTGCCATGACAATGAGGACAAGTTGTTATTTGAGCAAAATTACCCAAAGGAGTTCTTGTAACATTTTTAACTTGACCTGAACCCTGACAATGAGGGCAAGTTTTTTTAGATGTACCTTTTTGGGCACCTGTACCTTTACAATCAGGACAAATTTCCGAATGCTCAAATTTTATTTCTTTATTAACCCCAAATACAGCTTCTTCAAAGGATATTTTTATATCGTATCTTAAGTCATCACCACGCTGTGGAGCATTTGGGTCTACACCTCCGCCGAAACCAAAGCCGCCAAAACCGCCAAAAAAGGATTCAAATATATCATTCAAATCACCAAAACCACCGGCAAATGGCCCACCTGTATCATAACCCGCATTCTTTAAACCATCTTCACCATATCTATCATAAGTTGCGCGCTTGTTATCATCAGATAAAGTTTCATAAGCTTTTCCAAGCTCTTTAAATCTTTCTTCCGCATCCGGAGCTTTATTTACATCAGGATGAAGCTCCCTCGCTTTTTTACGGAACGCTGATTTTATTTCGTCTTTTGAGGCATCTTTTGACACCCCCAATATTTCATAATAATCTGCCATTACTTTTTTATACTTTCCCTAATACTATTTATACTACAACTATTGTGCAGCAGCAACATTTACCATTGTCGGTCTTAATACTTTGTCACCCATTTTATAGCCCTTTCTAAGTTCAGCTATAACAGTATGTTCCGGATGTTCTGATGTTGGGGTTTGCATTACCGCTTCGTGAAAATTAGGGTCAAATTCTTCGCCAACAGCCTTTATTTCTTCCAAGCCCAAAGAAGATAATGTATCAAAAACTTGCTTTTGAATTAAATTAAAACTTTCTTTTACTTTTTCGCAGTCATCAACATTTTCTAATGCTTTATTAGCACGTTCAAAATTATCAAGAACTTCAATCAACTTTGTTAGAGCATTTTCTGTACCAAATTTTAAAAGGCTTTCTTTTTCTTGTTCTTGACGTTTTCTGAAATTATCAAAATCCGCCGCAAGTCTGACATATTGCTGGTTTAAAGCATCAAATTTCTTTTGAAGTTCATTATCTGTATTTTGTGATTCTTCTTTTATTTCTTCTTTATTTTCCTGAGATTCTTGCGAATTTTCTTCTTCAACATTTGCTTCTTCTTTTACAATATCCTCATTAGAAAAAGGATTGGAATTTTTATTTGACATAAATTTATCCCCTCTGCTACATTATATACTTTAATTATAAGGTATCAAATTTAATAAACAAGGAATATTTATTTTTTTTTAATGTTTAACAAAAAAAAGGGAAACCGCTATGGTTCCCTTTTTTTATTCCTTTTTTAGCGAAAAACTACTACGCTTTTTGAACTTTTCCTGCTTTTATGCAAGATGTGCAAACTTTAATTCTCTTAGTTGTACCATTTACAATAGCTTTTACTGTTTGCAAGTTTGGTTCTTGTGTATGAACAACTTGAATATTTGAGAAAGTTCTCTTAGCTGCTTTGATAGGAGCTTTTCCGCATATTTCACAATGTTTTGCCATAATAATTATTTCCTTTTCTAGCTAGTATTCTTACCAATGTAAATACATAATAACGTAAAAATACTTTTTTGCAAGGCACATGTTAAAAATGGTTTACAAGAATTGTATCAGTATTTATAT
Organism: uncultured bacterium; assembly: GCA_902801985.1. Classification (GTDB taxonomy): domain Bacteria; phylum Cyanobacteriota; class Vampirovibrionia; order Gastranaerophilales; family Gastranaerophilaceae; genus Zag111. The sequence continues at coordinate 132,908 of CADCKD010000002.1, forward strand.
TATTCTGATTATCTTTTTAATATACTTGCAAAAACCGCTTCCCAATATTTGGGCCTGAATAAGAACAACGGTTTATCGATAACAAAATTGAAAATTGAGCAAATTTCATTCCAAACAATCCATCTAAATTTTTCTTTTTCAGAAATAGCCCAAGGTGTATAGGAAAGATATTTGAAATATTTTTCTTTAAAATAACTATAAGAACCAAATTTCCAAGGTTTTTTCTTTGCAATATAATGTATGATTTTAGGATGTTTTGTAAAATTGCTCCGGCTCAAAAAACTTGATACTTGTACATTCCACAAATCATCCAAAATTTTAATCTTACCGCTTAATGTATAATTTATAATATCCTGATCACCTGCAGTTATATTATCAATATTTTCTCTTGTGTAGTCCAAAAATTTCTTTTCTATTTCATCTTGACGCATTTTTTCCAAATCAATCAACAAAACACCGGCATTTATATAGGTTTTATTTTTCCATTTAGGCTTATATTTAACCCTAATATCCATAATTCCGCCGATATAATTGTCCCCAAGATCTGCATTAAATAATTCTGCTAAAGAATCATTTACAACAACGTCACAATCCAAATATATAACACGTTCCACTTCAGTATTTAATAATTGTGATAATTTTAATCTGTAATAAGTTGCCAAGGAAACATAAGAATGAGTTGTGATTTTTTTATAATCATCAAACTTTTCTTTATCAACCGGAATAAAATGTATACCGCAACTTTTAATTGAAACCAAACTTTTTAATTTTTGCTTATTAATATCCTCTATTCCGCCATCCAAAATATAAAAGCATAACTCCTCTTCCGGCTTTGAATTTTTAAGAATAGAAGCAATTACAACCCCCGCATAAGGAGCATAATTATTATCTGCTGATAAACAAATATTAATCATTCCAAATATTCCTTTTGTGCTTTTTTGATACTACAACAAAAGTAATATTTTTCAAATATATTAATAATAATAAGTTACACCACCATATGTACGGGTTTTTGCAGGGGTATGTATATTATAATTCTTGCTCAATCTTGAAATACTTTTTCCTGTTGATATAGTATAACGATTATTACTGCTATCGGTAATTGATTCATTTACGCCAACATATGGGCCAACATGACCATTATTAAAACCATATCCGACATAAGGAACAGGTCGGTGTATTCTTGGGTGATGATGATGATAATGTCTGCGATTTGCAGAATACTGCGCAGCTTGCGCCATTGACATTGGACGTCCGGCACCATACGTAACACTTACCGGCTGTCCTGCATTATTATAACGCACACTCACCGTAGCATTCGCACTCATACATGTAAAGAAAAATACCGCCAATATTAGTAATAATTTTTTCATAATACACCTTTAACCCTTTACTACGTTTTTATAATACATCTTTTATAAAATTTTTGCTACAATTATAGTATAAATTTTACCATTCTTTACAATTTAGCATAATTTTAAAAGAGCATTATGACGCTTTGTAGTTTTGTTCTCATTTCGGTACGAGAAGAATAAATCATTATTGCAGCATGTACAATAAGTACAAACATCAATATTTTGGCTGGGTATACCTGTTTCTAAAAATTGTTGTTTATTTATATTTTTCAAATCTACAAATATCTGATTATTTTTTATTTCATATAAATTTTCAAAATTTTTAACGGTATTTTTTAATTTTTGAAAAACATCTTCTTGAACGTTATAGCAAGTTTTGCATATAGCAGGGCCTATTAGAATTTTAATATTTTCAAGCTGCGAATTAAAATCTTTTACAAGTTTTTCAATAGTTAAAACACCTATTTTTTGTTCTGTTCCGCGCCAACCGGCATGAGAAACCGCACCGATATTTTGTTTTTCATCATAAAAAATTAAAGGGGTACAATCCGCAAAATTCAAAAATATAGCTAATTTTGAATCTGTTAAAATAAGACCGTCAGTATCTGGGTATGATTGACCTTTTTGCGCAATTGCAATATTGCTGCTGTGGGTTTGAACGGGTGTTATCAAATTTTCTGGCGGTATATTTAAGTATTCACAGACACTTGCGCGATTTTCGCTTACTATTTGAGGCTGTTTCTCATCTTTTGTAAGTAAAAAAGAATCACGTGTTGTGAAAAATGCCTGCGCAGACTGTATTAAATCGGATTTTAATATTCTTTTGTTTTGTATATTTGCAATGTGGAACATAGTTTTTTAGTCTTTCTTTTGTTTTATGGGAGACCCTGAAACTAGTTCAGGGTGACATTATTTTTATTTGATAATTAAACCAATCTCAGAAGATAAATCTTTAAAATCTGGATTTATTGTTTTTATTAAGTTCGATTTCCATTCAGAATGCCAGTTTTTTAATTGTTTTTCTCTGTTTAAAGCATCTTCAATATTATTTGTTATTTCAAAATAAACAAGTTTATTTATTTTGTATTTTTTTGTAAAGCCGTCATTTTGCATATTTTTATGTTCAGCAACTCTACGATATAAATCATTTGTAACACCAATATAAAAAACACTATTATGAATATTTGTCATTATATAAACGAAATAATTTTTCATTTTTTTGTCATCCTGAACTTGTTTCAGGATCTCCCATTTTACAAATTTAATTTTCTTTTTTTACGCTTACACTCTTTTTAAACATGAATAACAACGGAATTAAAACAAAACAAAGAACACCGAAAATTCTGAACGAATCCATAAAAGCCCAAAGAGTTGATTGTTTAAGTAAAACTCCATATTGTGAATACTGTGCCATATACTGTGCCATATCAACGCTTGTGTATTGACTGAGTGCTGCTGTTGTTGCCTGAACTCTTTCTGCATAAACAGGATTTAAATCACTCAACTTGCCAACCATCATATATTGATGAGCCTGTGCAAATCTAGTTAAAAATGTTGCAACAAGTGATGTTCCTATTGCACCACCAATATTTTTAAATAAATTCTGCAAGCCGGAAGCATTTGTCATTTGTTGGTTTGACAATGTTTCCATTGACAAATTTATAATAGGAATCATTGAAAGTCCCATTCCCATACCCATCAAATAATTTGGTATCATAATATTTATTGTTGCAATTTGTAAGTTTAAAGACCCAAAGAATAAGCCCGCAGCACCAATAAGTGAAAGACCTGCAATAACCATTTTTCTTTTATCTACTCTATCTGCAATAAATGCACAAACTATCATAGCTGTTAAACTTCCCAAACCGCGAGGCATCATGGATAATCCGCTTAAAAATGCCGTATAACCCATCATACTTTGTAAAAATTGAGGTAAAATTGCAATAGATGAATACAATACAGACATCATAACAACTTGAATAAATGTACCAATTAAAAATTCTTTATTCTTAAAAACAGTGATATCTACAAGAGTATTTTTTCTATATATTTGTGAAATAAAAAATCCTATCGCTGCAAGACAAGAAATTGTGAATATCCAGCAAATCCAAGTAGCATTGAACCAGTCGGCATTATTACCTTTGTCAAAAAAGACTTGCAAACAAATCAGCCAAAATGTTAATAAACCAAATCCCAGCCAATCCATCTTAACCCCTTTTTGACGTTGGGCATAAGGAGGATTATAAAGCAGATTTTTAGCCATAAATGATGCCACACAACCTAACGGAACGTTTATAAAAAATACCCAAGGCCAAGTCCAATTATCTGTAATCCAGCCGCCTAGCATTGGACCGACAATAGGAGCAATAATTACGCCCATCCCAAACATGGCCATTGCCGTACCTCTGCGCTCTTTCGGAAAACTTTCCATCATTATTGCTTGAGAAAGAGGAACCAATCCGCCACCGCCAGCTCCTTGCAATACCCTGTAAAATACCATTTGTCCCAATGTTTTGGCCGTTCCGCAAAGAAACGATGCTATTGTAAACAATAAAATACTTATTACATAAAAATTCTTTCTGCCAAAAAATTTTGAAAAGAAATCAACAGACGGAATAATTATACCGGAAGCAATAAGATAACTTGTTAAAATCCAAATACTTTCATCTCTTGTTGCTGAAAAACTTCCTGCCATATGCGGCAGCGCAACGTTTGCAATTGTCCCGTCCATAACGAACACAAAGCAAGCCAAAAGCACCGGTGCACAAGAAAGCCACGGATTTTTCGGCAAATATTTATTTTCATCATCATCTTCTATTGACTGTACTTGAGTTGACATAATATTTTTTACTTATCCTATTTTACTTTAACTTTTGGTACAACTGACATACCCGGAACAATATTATATTCTTCAGGATCAATTTTTTCTGTAAAAATAATTTTTACAGGTATTCTTTGTACAATTTTAACAAAGGAACCTACTGCATTTTCAGGTGGGAAAAGACTTGATTTTGCACCTGAAGCTCTTTGTATACTGTCAATTTCACCCTTGAATATTTTATTTGGATAAGTATCAATTTTTATATCAACTTTTTGACCTTTTTTCATATGTCTTAATTGATTTTCTTTGAAATTTGCGACAACCCAAACTTTTTCAGGAACCAACGTAAATAATGGTGTTCCAACATTTACATACATACCTTTTTCAACTCTGCGTGAAGAAACTGTTCCTGTTTGAGGTGCATATATTTTTGTATATGATAAATCAAGTGTTGCTTTATCTTTTGCAGCTTTTGCTGTCATTAAATTAGCATCTGCAACTGTTTTTCCGTTTTTATCAGAAAACAATGCTTGTTGTGCTTGAGTTAAGCCCGCTTTTGCACTATCATATTTAACTTGAGCAGCATCTAAAGTTTGTTTTGAAACAGCACCTTGTTCGTAAAGATTTTGATATCTTTCCAAATCTTTTTGAGCAAGAGTAATATTAGATTGTGATGCAACTAAATTTGCTTTTGCATTTTCTTGATCGAATTTAATTTTTTCATAATTTGCATCAGCTTGTGCAAGTTTTACCCTATAATCCGCATCATCAATGATTGCAACCAAATCTCCGGCATTTACATGTTGGTTATCTGTAACATAAACTTCTTCTATTTGGCCGGAAACTTTTGGCGCAACACTAACCATTGTTGTTTCAACATAAGCATCGTCTGTTGAAACGTATTGCATCTCATTAATAAAATATGCTCCCGCAAGAATAAGTAATATAACTACAAGTATAAATGTTATTGTTCTTTTTATCCCCTTTGGTTTTTGTTTTTGTTCTTTTTCTTCAACAACTTCTGCTGTTTGCTTTTTTTCTTTTTCTGCCATGTTTCAACCTCTTTTATATATTCATTTCTACTTCTTTTTCCAAGCCTTGTTTAAACATTTGGATACTATGTTCCAAATTATCCCTTTCTTCATCAGACAATACTTGAGGAAGATTTGCAAGATATTCTCTTAATATTTTTAAAGCCTTTTCAAGTATTTCATTTCCCTCTTTAGTTAATTTCATTTTTCTGACGAGTCTGTTATTCTTTGTATCAGCAAATCTTGTAATAAAACCTCTTTCATCCAAAGAATTCAAAATTCTACCCGTTGAAGGTCTATCTTTTAAAATTAATTTTGCTAAATCTCTCTGACAAATTTCACCATATAATGAAATTGTATCAAGAGTTGCAAATTCATCCAAAGTTAAAGGCAAGCGCAACTTTTCAAATATTTGAGTCCCTAAATGTCTGCAATATTTTGCCGTCTGTTCAATCTTATAATAAACTGTATTTATATAATGTGTTTCTTCTGATATTTTCATATTTTTATTTATGTTGTAAAATTAATTTGTTGCATTTGCAACAATAATATGTTATCATACTGTTATACAAATTGCAAGAATTATATTTTTAAGAGGATATAAAACATTGAAAAAGATTATAACAACTTTACTTTTAGCCGGATTTATTATTGCAGATGTTTCACCGTTAGCGGCTTTTGCTATAGGAAGTAAAACAAAAGCAAATGAACCTAAAAAAGTTTCTATAATGAAATCTCATAAGCTTAGACAAAAAAGCGATGAGTTTAAATATGAATACATAAACTATGAATGGTGGAACAACTTTAATGATCCGATTTTAACAGGATACATTGACCGAGCAATAAAGAATAATTATTCGCTAAAAATGGCAACCATAGCGGTTGATGAATACTATCAAGCAATAAAAATTCAATTTGCAAACGAGCTGCCGCAAGCCGGTACCGCTTTTTCTCCGGCTTATGTAAAAAATTCCGGATTTAATGAAGGGGATTGGACATTTGCCATGCCTGCAATAGTTAATTATGAAGCAGATATTTTCTTAAAAAATCACGACAAAACTAAATCTGTAAAAAAAGAATATGAAGGATCTTTGCAAGATGAAAGAGCCGCATATATAGGCATTGCATCCGCAGTTGGCTCTGTATATTTGAATATTATAAAACTTGACAAAATGATTTCTTTGCAAGAAGAAATTGTTAAAGACAGAAAAATTATTTATGATTTGTTTTTGGCAAGAAATAAAGAAGGTTTAACTTCAACTGCTGATACCGTAAAAGCAAATAAATCATATATTTCAGGACAAACAGCATTAACCGAATACAAAAAACAAAGAAACATTCTGCTTAATCAACTATGCGTTTTAATTGGTGAAAACCCTAATAAAGCAGACACAATTTCCAGAGCATCATATGACGAGTTGGATTTTAGCGGAATTATACCGGAAGAAATTGCTTCAGAAGTCATTTCACAGCGTCCTGATTATATCAAAGCGGAAAAAATGATTGAAAAAGCCGGTATTGATGTTCGTGTAGCTAAAAAAGAATTTTTGCCGTCAATAAATTTGACCGGTGTAGCATTGTTCCTTGCAGGTGATATCGGAAGTTTGTGGACGACCAAGAATGCACTTGCAGCTTTGGCAAGCGGAGTAACCCTACCGTTATTTACAGGCGGAAAGAGAATGGCTAATTTAAAACTTAAAAAAGATGAGTATGAAAGAGTTTTAAATAATTATTATCAAACAAACCTGACAGCTATTCAGGAAGTAAATGATTCTTTGACCACAATAAAGCACGACAGCCAAAAATTTACGGATACAAAAACCCAAGCGAAATTGGAAAGAGAAAATTATGGTTATAACGAAGCAAGTTACAAACAAGGAGTTCTTTCCAAACTTGATTTAATCCAGCTTAAAGAAGCTGTTCTTTCTACTGACAAAATTGTAGCAGACCAAAAGATTAATTGTTTGGTTGACTATATTAGTTTGTATAAAGCAGTAGGAAGCCAATTATAAGTTTTTCATAATTCAAATCTTATGTTTGAACCGGAGATACTCCTCTCCGGCTTTTTTTTGCAAATTAAACTATACAGCTTTTCCCATATCAAAAGCCTGCTGCATATACACAGTAGAATCAACCTCTCCCTTTTGCCATACTCCACCGGCAAATAAACATCCTTTTTCTTCCGGATTTTCAAGGCAAGCCATAAGCCCTTTAAATTCACCAAGGGCAAATTGAACAGCACTTTGAGAAACATCTGCCGCCGTTAAGATGTAATAAAATTCTTTATTTTTAAGATGCGTATATCTGGCACACATTCTATCAATAAATGTTTTCATTTGACCGCATATCGAATAAAAATATATAGGTGAAGCAAAAACAATTACATCTGCTTCCTGCATTTTGTCCAAAATTTCAGACATATCATCTTTTTGTGAACAAGCAGTATAATCGTTTGTATTACAAAAACCACAACCACTGCAATGATTTATTTTTTTGTCCCTTAAAAAGATTTTTTCTGCAATATTACCTGCAGACTTAGCCCCTTCAACAAATTTGTCACATAATGTGTCTGAATTCGCACCCTTTCTTGGAGATGACGAAATAACTAATACTTTTTTCATTTTCTTTCTCCTTATTCTACAAATATATTAAACACCCTAAAAATAAAATTTGACAAATATTTAAAATAGTATAAAGATAACAGTAATCAATGATACAACAAAAGAAATTCCTACGATTATCCAAAACGAAGATACTCCTGTTTTTCTTGGCACTGATTTCATAGATGTGACCTGAGGTTTGGATTTTTTGACAGGTTTTTTTGTTGTCTTTTTAGGAAGTTTTGCTTTTTCCTCTTTGTATTTTTCGGATAAAGATTTTTTTGATTTTTCGCCTGTAACTAAAAGCTCTGTATCATATCGTAAATCAAGGATTTTTGAATCGGCTTTTTTATTGTATACAGCATAATTTATCGATGCCTCAAATGCTCTTTGAAGACATTCTAAAGCTGCAATACCGTCTTGTGTGACTTTACCGGAATGAACTGATGTGTTGCCTTGTTTTTTTAAGAAATACAAATCGTCAATGAATTCTTTTTCTTGTTCCGAACCGTTAATTTTATCTTTTAATGTTGCAAGCATTTCATCAAAAGTAACTTCATTTGTCCTGTTTGAACCCAAGACATTTCTGCATAGATGCTCCCCAAAACGTCTTGTCTGCCCCATACATTGTTCAAAAAATTCACCGCGGTATAATCTTTCGGCATCATTTATTATTTCGTACAAATTATTATCTACTGTTTTTAAAAATTCAAAATTACTTTTACTCATAGGAAAATTCTATTACAAATAAAATTATCAAAAAACATATATTTGTAGTAATATGTAATGGTAAACGAGGTATTAAAAAAGGAAAGGGACTATAAAATGACAAAACTTTCACCATTACAAATTGAAAGATTAAAGTATCAACCAAAACTTCCGTCAAGCTTAAAAGGCGGAATAAACTCCTTAGAAATGGTTGAAGGTTCTGCTACGCAATCTGTTGCAGACCAAGAGGAAATCAGAAATTTATTTCCAAACACATACGGAAAACCAACCGTAACATTTAAATCATCTTCTTTTTCAAAATCAAGTGAAGCAAGAAATGTTGGTGTAATTTTATCCGGCGGTCAAGCTCCCGGCGGGCACAACGTAATTGCAGGTTTGTATGATGCGTTAAAAAATTCAAATCCAAACAGCAAATTATACGGATTTTTAGGCGGCCCATCAGGTATTATAGACGGTAAATATGTTGAATTTGATGATGAATTTATCAACGCATACAGAAATACAGGCGGATTTGATATTATCGGTTCTGGCAGAACAAAATTGGAAACAGAAGATCAATTCCAAGAATCATTGAAAGTTTGCCAAAAATTAGGCATTAGCGCAGTTGTCATTATCGGCGGTGATGATTCTAATACAAACGCTGCATTACTTGCAGAATGGTTTACTAACCACAACACAGGTATTCAAGTTATCGGTTGCCCAAAAACAATCGACGGTGATTTGAAAAACGATCAAATAGAAATTTCATTCGGTTTTGATACTGCTACAAAAACTTATGCAGAACTTATCGGAAATATTGAACGTGATGCAAATTCAGCTAAAAAATATTGGCACTTTGTAAAAATTATGGGAAGAAGTGCTTCTCATGTTGCGTTGGAAGCAGCTTTGCAAACACAACCGAATATCACTTTGATTTCAGAAGAAGTTGAAGCAAAACAAATGTCACTTGATTCAATTGTAAGCTATATGACAGATATTATTGTAAAACGTGCCGCTATGGGCAAAAACTTTGGTATCGCTATTGTTCCTGAAGGTTTGATTGAATTTATTCCTGAAATGAAATCTATGATTGCAAACTTGAACGATATTATGGCAGAACTTGAAACAGATCCAAGTTTTATGAACGCTACAAGCATGCACGATAAATTTGCAATTGTAGAAAAAAGACTTGATGATGTAAATGCTTCTGTATACAGCTCATTACCTGTTGGTATCAAAGCTCAATTACTCGCAGACAGAGATCCGCACGGAAACGTTCAAGTTTCTAAAATTGAAACTGAAAAATTGTTAATCGAAATGATTTCAAACAAATTAAGTGAATTAAAATCACGCGGTGAATACATTGGAAAATTCTCTGCTCAATCTCATTTCTTCGGATATGAAGGCAGATGTGCATTCCCGTCAAACTTTGATGCTGATTATTGCTATTCTTTAGGATACAATGCTTACGCATTGATTTCTAACGGTTTGTCAGGTTATTTATCATCCGTTAAAAACCTTACTGCATCTGCAGATCAATGGATTGCAGGCGGTGTTCCTTTGACTATGATGATGAATATGGAAAAACGCCACGGTGCAATGAAACCTGTTATTAAAAAGGCTTTAGTTGAACTTGACGGACCTGTATTTAAACAATTAGCTGATAATCGTGAAGATTGGGCAATGAATGACAGATACCTGTTCCCTGGTGCTGTTCAATACTTTGGCCCAAGCTCAGTTTGTGATATTACTACTGTTACATTGAGATTAGAACAATCTAAACAATTAGCAGGGGTATAAAATCATTAGTACAAAACTTAAAAAGCGCTTACTAACAATAAGTAAGCGCTTTTTAGTAATAAATATTATTCCGGAAAATTAAAATCAAATGGGATACTTTTTAATAATTATTCCTATTTTATATTCGACAATTTTCAAGTTCTTTTTGTCCACGTGTTGCATACGTGTAATATTAGTGTTAAATCTGTACTCTGATTAAACTATTTACTTCAATAACTGAATTATCTTGATTTAGAGTTTTTATAAAGTTCTGCATATCTATCTCTTTACAAAGTTCGGTAATAACAGTTATATCGGCACAATTATTTTTAATTTCCTTTTGAACAATACTTGAAACACTTATGTTATTCTCTGCACATAAGTTCCCTATTCTGCCAATAACACCAATATTATTTTTAGATGTTATGGAAATATAATATTTATTCATTGTTTCAGAAATTTCAATCATTTGAGCATTTTCACTATGTGAACATCTCATCATAGGTAAAATATAATCAGTAACACCGATTTCAGAAACTATCGCAAGAATATCACCAACAACAGAACTTGCTGTCGGAAATTCTCCCGCCCCCGGGCCGGACAAAGTTATTTCTCCTACGGGATGTCCGGTTAATGTTACCGCATTTGTCACATAATCAATATGGGCAAGTGTTTTTGTTTTCGGAACAAGCATAGGATGAACCCGCACATCTGCCCTGCCGTCTTCATCAAGTTCCGCGGATGCAATAAGTTTTATTTTATAACCCATTTCATTTGCCAATTTCATATCTTGAGGACGAATTTTTGTTATACCTTCACGGTAAACATTTTCAAATTTTATTCTTTTTCCAAAAGCAATTGTCGCAAGCGTTGTAATTTTGTACGCAGCATCAAATCCTTCGACATCTCCGGTCGGATTTGTTTCCGCATAACCAAGATCTTGTGCTTCCCTTAAAATATCCTCATAAGACGCTCCTTGAACATCCATTTTTGTTAAAATATAATTAGTTGTTCCGTTAACTATGGCTTTTATTTTATTAATTTTATTGCCTGCAAGAATTGTCTTTATTGGCATTATTAGCGGTATACCTCCCGCAATAGCCGCTTCGTACAAAATAACTACATTATTGTCTTGAGCCAATTTAAAGAGTTCTTCACCATGTTTGGCAAGTAGTTCTTTATTTGCGGTCACTATATGTTTTTTATTTAAAATTGCTTGTTTAATAAGACTGAACGCAGGTTCACATCCACCCATAAGCTCGGCAACTATCTGTATTTGAGGGTCATTAACAACCTCATATCCATCTTCTGTTAAAAGGCTTTCATCAAAATTTTCAATACTTCTTTTTTTCTTTTTATTATGAACAGCAATTTTGGCAATTTCAATATTATCAAACTTTTGAAGCGTTTTATAAACACCGCTCCCTACTGTTCCTAAACCAATTAAACCAATCTTAATCTTATTATCCATAAATGAAGTATAACATAAAATTATTTAATAATACATTGACTTAAAATTATTATGTCCTACCATGGTTTTGATTATGGATTGTAAGAAAGTATCAAATACATTACCCTTTAAGGGATTAAGCATATATAATGCGACAGCCTATGTTCAAGACCACACTCTTATAAACAGAGGAATAACAACACTTGGCGGAAGTACCGTTCCTCAATGTATCATGTCTAATAACAAATACGAAGCACAAGAACGAGCAATTATGGGTGGAGTATATTTTGTTGCATCATACTTAACTCCTATTCTTTTAATTCCTCTATACAACAAGCACTTTTTAAAAAATAAAGGAATTACAAAATCTTTAGAAGATGTCGGAAAGAAAATTATTCAGGTTCCTAAAAAATATTTAACCCCTGAAGCTGATTTAAAAAAAGGACTTGAAGAAACCGCAAAAAGGTTTGATAAAAACGGTAAAACAGAATGCAAAGACGCTTTTAATGAAATATACCAAAGATACAACAATCCCGATAAATTAAAAAAAGATTTACTCTCTGTTCACGAAAAAGTCCTTATGACAGACTATATTACAACCGCAGGAATGTGGTCGCTAATTCCGTGGATAGCAACAGAAACAACCGAACACCGAACAAAAAGAAGGGACTTTTCTGCAGGATTTAAATTAAAAGAAGAAGAACAAAAATCACAAGCACAACTAAGAAAATCAAAAAATAATAAAATATTATGGAATATCCTATTTTGTGTAATTCCGGGAATTGCATTCAGCAAAACTGTTACTAAGGGTTTAAGTACAAATCTTTCGAAAATCACAAAATCAGAAAATAATATTTTTAAAAAAGGTTTTAATAATATATTGAAAAAAATCGGACAAAATCCATCAAATTTTGACTATATGTCAGGAACAAATATGTCAAAAACTATTTATGCTGCGATATGGGTTTTATCAAGTTTTCCTGCAAAAATCATATCCTCACGTGACGCAAATGAACGCAGAGATAGAACTTTAAGGGATGTTGGGTTATTTACAATGTTTTTTGGCGGAGATTTTCTTATAAATAACATCGCAGGACGGATTGCAGATAAGATTTTCGGAACAAAAATTATGGAATCCTCCGATAAAAATTCAAATTTCTTCCAAAATTTCAAATTGAAATTGCGTAATTTTAGAAAACTTGAACAAGCAACAGATATGACTCCGGAGTTATTGAAAAAAACAAAATCTATCGGCGCAGGGTTATATTGGTTTTCACTCTTGACAAATACTGCTCTTATCGGTTTTGCTCTGCCTAAATTTTTGAATAAATTTCTCAGATATAACATTAAAAAAGAAACTCAAACCCCTGATATAACTCAAATAGCATATAACAAAATTTCTATGCAAGAATTTTTAGAAAAATAAAAATATATTAAAGTTCTATTGATTAAAAAAAATGAGCATGCTATAATATCACTTGAGGAATGGAGTGAATATGGCAAAAGTTTTGGTTACAATGCCTGATGAATTCTTAAATAAGGTAGACGGTTTAGCGGATTCCGAACGTCTTTCACGTAGTGAGCTTATTAGAACTGCATTAAAGAATTATATGCGTAAACTTTCTAAAAACCAAATCGAAAACGCTTCTCGTAATGCAGAAATCCTTGAAGATATTTTAGGGTAATTGGTTATATTATTTATATTTTTAGTATAAGAGCTATTTATTAAATTCTCTTATCAAGTTGTCAACCCATTTTATTAAATTCGAAACCTCATAAGGTTTTGGTAGATACAAATCGGCGCCGGTATTCAAAACCAGTTCTTTGTCATGAATTATTGATGTAACAATAATTTTTGTATTTTTAAATTCTTCTGTGGATTTTAATTTATAACAAAGATTTAAACCGTTTTGCTTTTCAATATTACCGGCATCTACAATGACAAGTGCAGGAGTTTGCTCAAGCTCAGGAATTGTGTATTCAGACATGACTTTTGTTTGATAGCCTTGTATATTCAAAATTGTTGTTAATAATGTGCAAAGAGCATCATCTGTTTCATAAATTAAAATATTATTGTTATAAATAGGCTCCTGAACTGAATTTAGACCGCTTATTTTAGGTCTGTCTATTAAATAATTAGACTTATTTGGCATATCAGCCAACGCATTTAATTGTATTAAAGTATTTAAAATTTGCTCTGTTGTCGTATACTCTTTAACTTCATTTGTAATAGCACTAATTGTAAAATGGACAAAATTTGCCCTTTTTCCGGCAAATTCATCACCTTGCAGTATCATATAACCTCTGCTCAAATCGTGTTCTGCATAAAATTTATTCACAACCGAATCAAAAGCAAAAGTTAAAAATTTTGAAACACTTTCCACTTTCAGAGGATGAGTTATTACAAAAAATACATTTTCTTTTAATTGCCCGACAAAATCGTTTTCTGTTAATGACGCTTTTACTATTGCACTATATGTTTGTAATAATTTATCAGAAGCGATTTCAGTATAAGCTTGTTTATATTCTTCAAAATTTTCTATGCTAATGTACATCATTGCCCAAGGTTCATTTTGAGTCATTTTTCTTTTAATCGCACGCAGAGTGTAATTTTGATTAGGCAAAAATTGTTTTATATCAAGATTTGATTCATATTCTCTGCGCAAATGAGCTTTTATTCTGACTTGAAATTCTTTCGGATTAACCGGTTCAGACAAAAAATCATCTGCGCCGCTATTTAAAACATTTATTCTGTCATTAAAATCCGCAGATTTTGACAATGCAACAATCACAGGACGCATATTATACGTTAATGCTCGGACTTGCTTACAAAAATCTGATAAATCATTGTTAAAACTGTCTGAAATTATTATCAAATCCGGTTCTGTATCTTTGATAATTTTTATAGAAGTAATTAAATCACGAGAAATGACAACCTTATTAGAATCAGATTCTAATAATTTTTTATATTTTGTCGATAATTCGAGTCTTTTATCAATAATAAGTGTTACTGATTGCATTTTATCCTCGCTTGTTCTTCTATACTTCTGATTGGCATTTCTAATGTGAAAACGATTTCACTTTCGGTTTCATTTATAGGAACAGATTTTACACCGATATGACCACCCATTTTTTCTGTTAAATTTTTTGTTATATATAGACCTAAACCGCTGCCTTGAACCTTTCTTGTTAAAGGATTATCTATGCGTGCGAATTTAGTAAAAATTTTATCGTAATCTTTAGACTCAATATGAATTCCAATATTTGATACTTCAATAAATACATTTTCATTTTGGGTATATGCTTTTATTTTAGTAGTACTCCCATCAGGAGAATATTTTGCACTGTTTTCTATTAAATTTGTCATTATTTGTTGGAACTTATCTTTATCTACAAATATTTTAGACAAATTATGGGCAAAATCTAACTCAAATTTTTGGTCGTGATATTGATTTTTAACAATAATAATAATCTGTTCAATAATAGGTTTAATCTCAATTTCATTGTATATTAAAGTATTATTTGAGGATTGCAATTTTGTAACAGCAAGCATATTTTCGATAAGATTTATCAATCTGTTTGACTGTTGTTCAATTATTTTTATAAACTTCTTTTTACTTTCATCATCCAATTTATCCCAAGAAGACAACATCGTTTGAGAAAATCCGCGAATAGATGTCAACGGAGTCCTTAATTCATGACTTACTGTTGAAATAAAATCTTCATAATTTTGTTCCATCTTATCCATAACTATATTATATTTAATCTGTATGCTATTGTCCAGTTTATCTAATATGCATACCACATAAGAGTGATTGAAAATATTTTTTAAAAATATATTATATAAAAGAAAGGAGTATTTATTATGGATGAAAATCAACATACAACAGAAGAAATAACAAAAACAACAAATATTGAACACAAAATTTGTGATTGCCCGACACATCCTTTTTGGAAATGGCTTTGTATAGGAATTTTAATTTTTCTGGGAGCTTTTTGTGCATCGTATGTTTTACTTGATTGGCACACAAAAGCAATAATGCTCCGACCAAGAGAAAATGATTTTTATAGAATAATGCAAAATGATATGAATATTGCAAACAAAATGATGAAGGCGGAAAAAACATTTGCTCAAAATGGTTCTAACCTAATCCATATGGAACAAACAAAAGATAATTACAAAATCAAAATAGACCTAAAACCTTTTGATAATAATGAAGAAAATGTTCAAGTTTCAACAAATGAGCATATATTGACAATCTCTGGCAGATCTGTTCAAAAAACAAAAAATAATGAAAGAATAACAAGATTTCAGCAGAGCTATATGTTTGGAGACGATGTAAAACTTGATAATATGACAAAAGAAGTGAACAAGAACTATTTGATAATCAATATTCCAATCGAAAAAAATAATAACGATTAATGCTTAAAATGAGGGGTATTTATTTATCCCTTATTTTTTTGTAAAATACGAGTATGAAGATATTAGGTATAGATCCCGGAATGGCAATAGTTGGTTATAGTATTCTTGATTTTGACGGCAAGAATATTTCTTTGGAACATTCCGGCTCTATACAGACAGCCAAAGACAAAAAAGAATCCGCACGACTCTTAGAAATATACACAGACATAAAAACCATAATAGAAAAGTATAAGCCTGATGTTTGCGCAATAGAAAAGTTATTTTTCTTTAGGAATTATACAACCGTAATGCCTGTTGCACACGCAAGAGGGGTAATATTATTGGCACTTGAAAAATTTAATATTCCTGTTTATGAATATACTCCAATAGAAGTAAAACAAATTTTAACCGGATACGGCAGAGCAGATAAAAAAGAAGTTGAACGAATGGTAAAAATAAGTTTGGGTACAGAAACACTTCCAAAACTTGATGACACAGTAGATTCGATAGCCATTGCTATTAGTTATACCCGTAACGAGGGATTGTTAGAGAAAAAAAGTTAAAATATGTAAATTATTTTTTTATTTCAAAAAATTATACTACAATACTGTTACTTGAACATATTGGAGGAATTTATTCATGAAAAAAATATCTACAATTTTATCAATAGCATTAGGGGTAGTAATTTTGGCCGGTGGTATGGCAATGGCAGAAACGACAAAATTTACACCACTAAATTTTGATGATAGTAAAGCTGTTAAAGCTCCTGCGACTACTACATCTACAACGGTTCAAGGAGTAGAAGCCAAAGGAACAGATTTACTTGATCCAAGACAAGTAACAGGCGGCATGAAAATGCAAGATGCTATTTTGCAAATTGATAATGCACAGGTAGAAGTCAGAAATAATTTATTAAATTATAAGAATAAATATACTGAAGTTGATTCACGTTATCAAGCAGTAAAAACAGAAAGAAAAGCTGCTAAAAAACAAGTTAGACAAGCAGAAAAGAAAATAAAGAATTTAGATAATGCTAAGAAAAAAATCCGTAAAAATTTTGAGAGAAGAGCAAATATCTAGTTGAAGAGTTTTATTTAAAGGAAGGTAATGACTATTTGAATATTTTCAGATAGTCTTTTTTTTTATATGACTTGATTTTCAAAAATGTTTATAGTACATTTATTCATGCGCAAGCACTAGCGATATATGGGCTGCTAGCTCAGCAAGCCGAGCAGAGGCATGAGCGAAGCGAAAGTCCGACAATTATGTAAAAATGAATATTTTTTCTAATTGGAGGCGGTGCCGTTTAGTGCGAGGCGTAGTAAACAATAGTTGAAAATTAAATATATTTGGTATATTTTTATACAGTAACGAAGTTATGGGCTGCTAGCTCAGGTGGTTAGAGCGCACCCCTGATAAGGGTGAGGTCGGTGGTTCGAGTCCACTGCGGCCCAGATTTAACAAGAGGGTATTAAAACCCTCTTTTTTAGTGCCTTTGCAGTTCTAGTTTGGCTTTCAGAAATTTGCAAAAATAAAACGTAATATTTCTGCAGGACTAAAACTCAATATTTATAATATTTTCTGCTTTTTTATAAAAAGTTCGGGAGGGAATGCTTCTCTAACAACTCTTTCAATAGTTTCTCTCGATTTGAACTCATCAGCTTTTAATATTTCTACAAATAATTGTTTATACAAAATGACACATTCTTCATAAGAACTTGGTTTATCTTCAAAAATAACTTGATATTTTATTTTTTTATCTTTTCTTGCCATATATTTTTTATAATTACAAATTTATAAAAGTAAATTCACGACATAAAATCATGCTTTATCGCATGAGTGTTGATTTTTCATGAAATTGTCAAGAGTTTGTAACACAAAATGCAAGAAATCTTTACAATTAATTTTAAATATGTTATAATATTAATAGCTCATCTACCATTCGCAAGATATTAGTGTAGAAAGAGCGTCGAATCCGCCTTTTTTGAGGCGGTTTCTGCTTTTATATATTTCTCATAGGATTTTTGCAACTGTCTTTTTTTATTTTTGTATTTTATTGGATAAGAAGTAATGAAAACATAATATGTAGGTGCTTCTCTTAAGACAATTACAAAATCTTTTTCTTCAAAAAATATAATTAAGTTCTTTCTATTACGTGAGCGTGTTTCTCTAAAAATTTTAAGTCCAACATATCCCGAATCAATAATTGCTCTATTTCAAGCTATTCTTTCGCACCTATCAAATGCTATATTCCTTAATTTGGATTGTTTATTTTTATTGTTACAAATATCTTCTGTCGTCATATGGTGAAAAGTTTGAGGCTTGCCATTTACCATTGGTTCCTTTTGCAAGCCAATATTTTTGCCAAATAAAACTGGTTTGGAAGTAATAAAATCTCTTTTAAAAATTTCATAAACTTCATTATAATATTCTTCAATAGATTTTCTATTATCATATTTAAATAATTCAGGTAACCATGAGAAATTAAAATCCATTATTTTTATCTCCATTCCACCTAAATAAATTAAATTTATCTTCTCTCAATAATGTTGACTTTGTTAAGGTATAACCTCTCTCATTAATTCTAGATATAAGTTTTTTCTTTGCAACACTAGTATCTTTTTGTCTATTGATATATGAAATTGCTCCAATAATCAAATCTGATAATTGTACCAGTTCTACTTGATGAGATTTCACCTCTTGTATTTTATTAATTATTTTTCCTTTAAATGAATATTGGTTATATAAATTTTTTTCTAAACATTCTTTTAATTTTTCAATTTTTTGTGAACCTCTTGTATCTTTTATATCCAAATATATATTATAATGACAATCAGGTTTAAAAATTGTTTTTAACATAATGTAATACATCTTATAATAAAATTCATCAAACTCTTCTGGACTTTTAAAATTTAATATATCTTTATTGGGAATAAATAATCCTCTAAAAGATAAATACGAATTATCAAAAAAATAATCAATTATATCTATGTAAAATTCTAATTTACTGTTTGATACTTTAGTCCATTTAATTTCAAACCTATTATTTTTATTGAATTTATTTCTTAAATTATGTTTTATTTTAATTTCTCTAATCCTTTTGGAAATTTCTTTAACTTTATTTTTAGGGCAAATAATACCACCCCAAACCATAACTTTTTGTCTATCATTTTGCAAATGGCAACTTTCATCACAATAAATATTTATTTCTTCTGTTTGCATGTTTTATTTCCTTTTTGTATTTATTATAGCATATTATTACTAAAGCCGCTTGATATATAAAACGATGTTTGTTTTTTGTATGGCAAAAAACAATTATGCAACTTTTAAAAGCGTGTTAATTTCAACAATATTAAATGTTTCGGCGTTTTCTTTAATTTCTTTTATAAACTCATTTACATACAATTTTAAGTTCGAGTTTTGACACCTGCGGCCCATATGACAAAGGATAGGTTTTTACCTATCCTTTGTCATATCTGTAGTAGGGCGAGAACCACCCATTTATGGTTCGGCGCAAGCGAGCCAAGTGCGGAGCCTTGAGCCTTATTGATAGCTGTCCGCAAGACATATAAGGCTCAAGCGGAATCACGTCGAAAGCGAGCACAAACCCGTTAGTTGCAAAGGCAAATTTTGTAACAGTAAAATAATGCAAACAAAAACTTTCGTTTTTATTAGAAAATATAAAATCATTTGTGTTAAGTATTTAGAACAATCTAATAATTAACAATTTAGGTAATGAAAAATATAAAATAAAAGTACAAAATACAAATATGTTTAATTCTATTTGGTACAACAGTTTAACAAAACCATTTTTGGCACCGCCAAATGAGATTTTTGCTCCTGTTTGGGGTATTTTATATGTTCTAATTTTTCTGGCTCTTATAATTTACATTGTCCAAAAAGCTAAAAATAAGACCTCGGGATATTTCTTTTTTGGAATACAATTACTTTTAAATATCATTTGGTCACCGGTATTTTTCTGGGGCAAAAATATTCTTGCAGCAATGTTTGTCATTATCTTCTTAGATATTTTTGTTTTTCTTACCATTAGAAAATTCTATTCAGTTAAAAATATTGCAGGAATTTTGTTAATTCCATACTTTATTTGGATACTTTTTGCAACATATCTGAATGCAGGTTATCTATTATTGAATTAAAATCCTAAAAATTCATCAATTTTTTCAATAACTTCATGAACTCTTGGAGTAAAAGTACAAGCATTTTTATTTAATTTCAATTTACATTTACGCTTGAAACAAGGTTGACAACGTAAATAACAAGATCCCAAAGAAGCATATTTATCTCTTGGACCTAATGGGCCTAAAACATCTTTTGGAGTGCAGGTAAATATTGCAATAACTTTTGGATTTCGTGAGGCCCAAGCTAAATGTGCACTTCCACTATCAGGAGCTAAAACAAGGTCGCAACGTGAAAAAACTTCAGCAAGTTCTAAAATATCTGTTTTTCCTGCAAGATTTATCCCTATACCATCCGAAATATAGTCTATCAATTCTTTATCTCCGGGACCGCCGGTGAAAATTAAATTACATTTTGGAGTAAGATATTCAACTATTTCACGCCAATTATTTTTATCCCAATGCTTATTGCCCCAAGTCGTTGCAGGAGCAATTGCAACTATTGGTTTTGTTTTATCAATTCCAAATAATAATTCATCTATTTTTTGTTTTTGCACATCATTTCGAGGAGGCAAAGTAACTTTTATGTCTTCCTGTTTAATATCTATGCCCAAATAATTCGCATATCTCAGATAATTCATTACTATCGGAGAATCAGGTTGATATGAAATATTATCAATCCATTCATTTCCGCCTAAAAGTGATAATTCTCGGCCTTCTTTTGAAATAATACGTCTTTTTGCTCCGCAAAAAAGCATCCAATATAAACTTTTTAACATCATTTGAGAATCTATTGCAATATCAAATTTTTCTGATCTCAGCTGCTGCAAAATGTTCAAATACTCTTTAAAACTTTGTATACTAGGGCCCCGTTTTTTCCATTCCTTCATCGGAACTAAAATTGCCTTATCCACACAAGGATTATTTTCTACAATTTGGATACCTTTTTCTGATACTAGCCAAGTAACATCATACCCTGCATCTTTTAGCGCATTTGCTAAGGGTACATTAAAAATTACATCCCCCAATGAGGATAACTTGATTAATAGAGCTTTTTTCTGTTTCTCTTCCATAATAGTGAAATTATTTTAGCATAAAATTCAAAAATGTTATATTCTTTTCACCATATTTTTTTTGCTTTATAACTTTGTATGTATCAGGTATATCAACATCATTAACATGTTCTAAAATTACAATACCGTCACAAATTTTTTTTATAGATTCTAAACTTTGTTCATAAATTCCGGAAAAATATGGCGGATCAACGTATATTACATCAAATTTTTTATTAAGTTTTTGTGTAACTTTTAAACTGTCACCTAAAATTAATTCCAAATCATTTTCTTTTTCATATTTTGAAAAATTATTTTTTATAATATTATAAACTTTTTTATTTTTTTCAATCGCAACTACACTGTCAAAACCACGAGACAAGGCTTCTAAAGCCATTATTCCCGAACCTGAATACATATCAAGAAAACTTTTACCTTCAAAATCTATCATAGCCCCGAGAGTGTTAAAAACACCCATACGAACTTTAGACAAAGTCGGACGTGTAATATTTTCGTCCGGAGCAAGCACTTTTTGTCTGTTATAAATTCCGCCGGTAATATTCATAAGTTATCTTACTTTATTTTCTGTTCCGTTTTTAAGTCTTTTTATATTTTCCCTATGCAAATAAATTACATAAATTGCAGCGATTAAAGCATATAAAATATATGCAACCGGCGCATTCATTATCCACATAATAATCGGAGCAATAGATAAAGCAACAATTGAACCTAAAGATACATAGCGCCAAGTCCATGTAACAAAAGCCCAAACAGCAGCAATTACAAGACCTGCTTGCCAATTTAAGGCAAGCAACGTTCCAACACCTGAAGCAACAGACTTTCCGCCTGTGAAATTTAAAAATACCGATTTACTATGACCTAAAATTACACATATTGCCGCTACAACAGGTAAAACACCATAATTCATTAATGCTGTTGCAAATAATGCCGTAAAAATTACCGGAATTGCACCTTTTAGGGCATCTAATAACATTACGATAAAAAACCAGTTTCGGCCCATTACACGTTTTACATTTGTTGCTCCTGTTGAACCTGAACCAATTTTTCTAATATCTTGACCTGTAAATAATTTAACGATTATATATCCTGTCGGTATTGAACCTATCAGATATGATGCTGCAATTACTAACGCAAATTGTCTATAAATTTCTGTTATTTCCATACTTTTCCTCTTTTTCTTTTTAAATAATAAACCAAATATTAAAAAATACATAGTTTTTAATAATAGAAAACAAATATGATATAATTTTTTAAACAGGGAGAATTTATGAAAATCGGTATTATTGGTTTAGGTTTAATCGGCGGATCTATTTTTAAAGATTTGAAAAAACTTAATTATAACGTTATTGGTGTTTCAAAATCACAAATCGGGGAAAATATTTATGATAATTATTCCGTTTTAAAAGATTGTGAAATTGTTTTTATTTGTTCTGCAATGAATAAAACATTGTCTATTCTTGATGAACTCGAAAATATACTGTCCCCTCAAACAATAGTGACTGATGTTTGTTCTTTAAAAAAGTTTGTATGTCAAAAACAAAGACCTTATAAATTTATTCCTTCACACCCTATGGCCGGAACAGAAAAAAAAGGATATGAAAATTCTTTTGAAGGAATGTTTAATGGTGCAAAATGGGTTGTCACTCCTGTTTTTGGAGATGATGACAGATTAATTGAAATAATTAAAATGCTTGGAGCAACCCCCATTGTTACTACACCTGAAAAACACGATGAAGCCGTTGCTTTAATTTCACACATGCCTATGTTGATTTCTCAAGCAATTTTTAAAACCGCACAGAATAATGAACTGGCTTTAAATATTGCTTCTTCCGGTTTTCGTGATATGACAAGGCTTGCTATGTCGAATGAAGAAATGGCAAATGATATGATTACTATGAACTCTGAAAATATACAAAATGCTGTTTTAAAACTATACAAATCAATTGGCGACTTAACTAATTCTGATTACCTTGAACAGATAAAAGAAATTAAATTAAATCGCCAAAAGATGTTTTAAAAAAATTGTTTTCGATTATTTTTTTACTACTTTTACTAAAGATTTAAGCGTATTTCCTGCTTTTTTCAATAATGCAACTACTGCATTTTTTGATTTGGTTAAAAGTGTTTTTGTTGCTGAAAAACCTTTTTTGAAGAATTGGCCAACTTTAGATGCCATATTCTTTAAAAATGGAAGAACTTTTGAAAAACCTGTTTTTGCAGAAGTTTTTACTTTTCCGGCAATAGATACGGTATCTTGCACCAACGGAGCTGCCGCTTTTTTAACTTTACTTGCGCCATTTTTTGCAGCTTTAGCTGCTTGTGCTGCTGCTTTTCCTACTTTATTGCTTACATTCATACTGATCATTTTTATTTCCTTTCATTTTCTTATGCTTAATTCATTAATTGTTCAATAATATGTCTTTCGTTATGTCTTACTTTTTTGCTGTGAGCTTTTCCTTTTGGTTTTACTCTTTGGCCAGGATTTAGAGATGTTTGCTCACGAATTATTTCGCGTCTTGAAGGTATAATATCTTTAAGCGATTTTGAACTTTTTTTGACTTGTGGTTTTGCAACTTGAACTGCTTCGTCTTCTACAAAACTAATTGTTGGACGTGGTTTTGCTTGTGGTTTTGCAACTTGAACGGCTTCTTCTTCCACAAAACTAATTGTTGGACGTGGTTTTGCTGCCGGTGCAACTACATCAGCCTCTGTAAATGTTATTGTTGGGCGCGGTTTTACTTGAGGTTTTGCTGCTGGGGCGACTACATCTGCCTCAGTAAAAGTTATTGTCGGGCGCGGTTTTGCTTGTGGCTTTGAAACAGGTGCCACTACGGCATCACCTAAAAAATCATTTGATGCACTTGGTTTAACTTCCGGCTTTACCGTAGGTTTTACAACAGGTGCGACCACATCTGCTTCAGTAAATGTTATTGTTGGACGTGGTTTTGCCACCTCAGCGGCAGTTTTTGAACCCTTGAAACCATTTATTACATCTTTTGTTTTTTGACCTAATGTATCAATTAACTCTTTCGTTTTTGAACCTATTTCTTTACCATGTTTTTTAAATAAGATATAACCACCAATAGCAATACCTACAACTACTAAGGCTTTTAGTAATTTGTGTTTATTTTTTTTCTCTGTTTTATCTGTATTACCTTGAAAACTTGCATTACTGTCAACACCAACATTTCTTAACGGTCTTTGGTAAGAAACCGGTTGAATAAAATTAACACCACTAATTCCTGCCATAAGAATTCCTTCCTTTTCTACCTTATATTTTTATAAAGGCTTTGGAAGTTGATTTATTGCTATTTTTTTATAAAAAAATTTGCATAAGAATAGAAAAAAGCCGTAAAATATGGCCTTTTTCTGTTCTTAATATTTATTCATATTTTATTCGGTATAAATTTGGTTTGATTTATTTTCCAAATGTAAAATATCTATCAAATTATTTAATCTTGGGAATATTTCTTTAAATTGTTCAATAGACAAACTTTGCTTTCCGTCACTCAATGCTTTTGCAGGGTTGTGATGAACTTCTACCATAATACCATCCGCACCAACAACTAAACCTGCTTTGGACATTGGCTCTATTAAATATCTTTGACCTGTTCCATGGCTTGGATCAACAATTATCGGAAGATGAGAATATTTTTTTATAACTGGTACTGCTGAAATATCCAAAAGATTTCTTGTGAAAGCACTGTCAAAGCTTTTTACTCCGCGCTCGCATAAAATTACTTTTTCATTTCCGTTATACATTATATGCTCTGCTGCAAGTAAAAATTCCTGTATTGTTGCCGCTGGACCACGCTTTAATACTACCGGTTTATTACATTTGCCGACAGCTTTTAACAGCCTGTAATTTTGCATATTTCTTGCACCAATTTGTATAACATCTGCATAATCACATACCAAATCCAAATCCACAATATCCATTAATTCGGTAACAACCAGCAATCCTGTTGCTTCTCTTGCTTGAGCTAAGTATTTTAGAGCTTGCTCTCCAAGTCCGTCAAAATCATAAGGAGAAGTTCTGGGTTTAAATGCACCTCCTCTTAAAAATTGACATCCCATTTCTTTTGCGGCAAATGCTACTTGTAAAAGTCCGTCATAATTATCTTCAACAGAACATGGGCCTACCATAAACACCGGCCTGTTTGTGCCGCCTATTTTGACACCATTTGAAAATTCAATTACAGTGTCCTCTTCTTTTCTATCTCTTGATGCTAATCTGTATGGTTGTCTTATGAGTTTTACCTGATTAACACCATCCATAGCCTCTAATCTGCTTTGTGATAAGGTTGTTTTATCACCTAAAGCATCAATTACTGTGTGAACATCGCCCTCATGCAAAATTGCACGAAATCCGTGTTCATTTAATATATCTATAACCGCTTGAATATTTTCAGCGGTTGCATTTTTTTCCATTATTATAATCATTTTTTCTCTTCCTTATTAGTATTTTTATTATAAAAAATTATAAATAAATAATCAAACTATAAGTAATTTATTAGTTCATCCGGAGTATTTATAATGATTTCTGCACCATTATTTTTCAAAAAATCTTCATCTTTAAATCCCCAAGTAACACTCACACATTGTATTAAAGAATTTGTAGCTGTTTGAATATCAACCTCAGAATCTCCAACATATAAACTTTCTTCAGGTTTTATGTCGAAATTTTCTAAAACTTTTAAAACCATATCAGGTGCAGGCTTTTTGCGTATTCCTTGGGCTTCATTTTCTCCGGCTGAATAATCTATTAGTTTTGAAAAATATTTATTACATAAGTCTTTTACTGCTAAATCAAATTTATTAGAAACTACTGCTATTTTTATTCCTTTCAATTTTAAATATGAAAGAAGCTCAAATATTCCGTCATAAGGTTTTGTTTTATGACACATATTATGCGCATAAAAATTTTTAAACATTATCAAACAGTTTTCAAAATTAGGATTATCCTTACCTTTTGGTATCGCACGCTCTATTAATTTTGAAACACCATTGCCTACAAAACTTCTGACTTGTTCAACTGTTCTTGTCGGATAACCGAACTGCTCCAATGCATAATTTGTACTTATTGTTAAATCTTCTAAAGTATTTAATAATGTTCCGTCAAGATCAAATATCACAGCTTTTATTTTCATAAATTTATTATACAATAAAATCGAGGATTTAATATGTATAACGATGAACCATATGAACAGTTTAAAAAAGGTAAAAATAATTTTATAAAATTTTGTGTTTTATTTTGTATTATTCTTGCTGTTATCGCTATATTTTTTACCGATTACAAACAAGAAACATTGTTTTGCAATAAACAACAAAATGTTTGTTTTATTGAGAAAACAAATTTGTTAAATATTAAAAATAAGAAAAAATTTATTGCTTTTTCAGAAATACAAAAAGTAACATATATGCGCCAAAAAGTAAAAGGAAATCGCTTTGCTGTCGGATATACTTCTTTTATTTTGGTAATAGAAGATAATAAAAATAATCCTCATAAAGTCTTTTCTTCCTGTTATTTTGAAAAATCTGAAATTGATGAAGCTGTTTTAAATCTTAAAAAACAACTTAAAAATACTTCTGAAAATGTTATTTTAAATCGATATTAAAAATTTAAAAATTTTGCTATTTTTTTGTAGTGAAAAATCGTCAAAACAACTATTGTTCTAACGTTTCCGTTTTTATTTTTGCAAAAAAAATAACAAAAATTTTTTATTTTTTTCATTGACTAATTTTAAAAATAGTAGTAGTATAATTATAAATTTAAAGGAGGTTTAAACATGTTTACATCTAGCAAAAAGGAAACTAAAGAAATGCAACAACAAATTATTGAATCTGCCGGTAAAATTTATAACTACCTATCAGATAAAGGCGAAGTTACTATCAATAAGTTGAGAAAAGATATGGATTTAGAAGATAATTTCACATACATGGGATTAGGTTGGTTGTCTAGAGAAGATAAAATCTCTTACACTCAAAAACCTAAATCTATTACTGTTAAATTGATATAATTTAACTTTTAGAAAATTGAAAGCCTTGCAATAATGCAAGGCTTTATTTTTTTATAAACTCATATAATAATCTTTTAAAATCTTTGTATCTGTTTCAATATTAGGACTTTCACACACCAAAGCCCCGCAAACACCAAAATCTTTCATTGCCCTGAGTAAATCTTTATAATTCATATCTGCTTGTTCAAATATAAGATGGCGTTTTTCTCCTTTTGCGGTATATTCTATCCCTGCTAAATGCGCATGGAAATTTTTGATTGCTGTATCTCCCAGTTCAGCACCTATTCTATCTAATATTTTGCAAAATTCATCATAAGTATTGTATTCTCCGCTTGTTCTTGCATGTATATGAGAAAAATCTATACATGGAAGCACTTGATCAAATTCTTTTGATAGTCTTATTATCTCTTCATAATCTCCCCATTGAGTAGCTTTTCCTGTCGTTTCAGGCCTTATCCAAACTTTTATATTCTTTTTTTCAAGTTCTTCCACTATTTTTTGAGTTTGTGTTTTTACTTGTTGATAAACTGTTTCTTTATCCCCACCCATATAAAACGCTGCATGATAGGTTATACTGTAACCGCCAAAATCATGTGCAGCTTGTGCTGTTTCTATTATTCTTTGAACACTTGCTTCAACTTTTTCTTCTTCCTTTGAATTTAAATTTATATAAAACGGGCCATGAGATGTTAATAAAAAGCCTTCTTCTTTTGATTTTTGCTTTAAAAATTGACGAGTTTCTTCGCTCATGCGCACACCATGAACAAATTCGACTTCCATACCATCTAAATTTAACTCTTTTAAAACTTCAAAAGCTCCGTTATAACCCATATTTTTGGGTGTTGATAAAGGCATACCGGCTGTTAAAAAATGTAATTTTTCCATATTATTATATCCCCGACGTTTTTATTTATTGTAACTTTCTATTGAGTAAAAAGTCAATAAATACTTAAATATTTGCACCAAACTTTTTTTTAGATTAAAATCATTTTATGGTTGAGAAGTTTAAAATTTTTGTTAGATTCTTAAGACAGAAATGCAGTAGCATAAAGATACTGGATAAATATTTGCTAAAACAAGTTATAATGATGTTTTTGATGGGTGTATTTGTTTTCTCAACAATCATATTTGCATCTGATACTTTTATCACTCTTATCAAGCAAATAACACAATTTGGTATACCTTTTAAAGTCGCTTTTATAATGATTTTATTAAATTTACCTTCTGTTATCGTATTGTCCATTCCTATGGGCGTTTTACTTTCAACAGTAATGGTTTTAAATAAGTTGAGTTTGTCTTCTGAAATTACTGTTATGCGCTCTTGCGGTATCGGATTAAACAGAATAGCAAAACCCATATTTATTTTTGCTTTTATCATGTCATTAGCTACTTTCGTTATTAACGAAAGTGTTGCTCCGGTCATGTCAAAACAGTCAAAAGATTTGGCATTATGGGCTCTTGGACAAAAAAATATTCCTGAAGGAAAAGAAAATTTTGTATTTAAAGAACTTGGCGATAATTGGTATTTGAAAAGGTTATTCTACGTTGGTAAATGCTCTAAAAAAACCCTTTACAACGTTACTGTACTTGATAATGCCAAAGCTGGAACTATACAAGTTCTACAAGCAAGGGAAGGTAAAACATCTCCGGAAGGTTGGTTATTCAAAAAAGGTGCTATCTATACAATAGATACTGACGGACAGGTTTTGAATACAACATTGTTTGATAATTCTATCGTAAAATATGGTTTGGATTTGTCAAAAGAATTGAATAAAAATTTGGCAAATGAAATGAATTTCATATCTCTTGCTAAATATTTGCATAAAAAAGATTTTTCGCCAGAAGATAAAAGAGCTTTTACAGTACAACTTTATGACAAACTTGCTTTGCCGCTTGCAACAATGGTTTTTGTTCTTATCGGTGTACCGCTTGCTATTACACCACCAAGAGTCCGTTATAACAGAGGATTTTTATTTAGTATTTTAATTATTTTTGCTTTCTATGTTTTAAGAGCCCTGTCAATATCTTTCGGAAATGCAGGTTCTATTCCTCCATTTTTGGCTGCATGGCTGCCTGATGCGATATTGGCTATTTTGGGAGCGTATTTATACTATAAAAAGGTTTATACTATAGAATAATTATTTACGTAACGATTTTGAAATCTTTGAATGTATTGAATTTGCGCGGTTTAAGTATTCTGTCAGTTTTTCATAATTTTGTATCTTTTCACCATACGGGACATTTAAATCTATCAATTCATCAACACTTCTGCTTATATCAGATAATTGCTCTAAAGAATCATTTAGGGTAACTATTGAATTTATTTTCTTTGAAACTTTTGCTAATATGTGTCGGGAAATAAATTCTTGTATCTTGTATAAAACAGGCATTGTCTTTTTAAATCTGCTATGAGAAAACTTTTCTTTTTTACCTAAATATACAGACCCATAAACTTGTTCTTTCTGTAAAGATGAAAGCTCTTGAAGAATGCGTTGTTGTTTTGCTCTCAAACCTAATGATTCATTTTGAGTTCCGTAATTTTCTGCTTGTTTTATTCTTTCGTCTAAGTCTTTTAAAATTGCTTCTTTTTCTTTGATACGATAATCTAAACTTAAATCACGACTTTCTGTATTATCAAAATTTGCTTTATTTAATATTGTTGAATCATAACCGTTCAATCTTTTGGCAGGTTTTGTGTCAAAAGACCCTATTTTAAAATTATTTTGGGCTGGAGAAGCTGAACCAAAAGGATTTACACCTGTTTTGGCAGGTATATTTTTTTGGTCAAAAATATTTGCTATTTTTTGATTTTTCCCACTATTATCCATATAGACATTTTAAATCACAAACAAAAAATTTTTTACCATTAAAAGTATGATTTTTAAAATATATTAATATTAGATATTAGCTATTTTTGTATAGAAATCATTTGCTTGTTCGAATTGATATGCAAAATTAAACAATCTGCCTTCTTGCATTTGTGGTGCTAATATTTGCAGACCAATTGGCATACCTGTTGAATCAAATCCCGCAGGAACACTCATACCTGGCAAACCTGCAAGGTTACAACTGATTGTTGCTATATCTGTTAAATACATTGCAAGAGGATCTGATGCTTTTGCCCCAAGTTCAAATGCTGTATTTGGACAAGTTGGAGAAATTAAGACATCAACTTCTTTAAATGCTTCCAAAAATTCTTGAGTAACTAATGCTCTCATTTGCTGTGCTTTTTTGTAATATGCATCATAATAACCGGCTGAAAGCGCATATGTTCCAAGCATTATACGACGTTTTACTTCCGGACCGAAGCCTTCTGCTCTTGTTCTTGTATACATATCCATTAAATTTGTCGGGTTTGCACAACGATAACCGTATTTTACACCATCAAATCTTGCCAAGTTTGATGAACATTCAGCTGTTGCCAAAATGTAATATATACCTATTGAATATTTTAAATTCTTTAATGAAATTTCTTTAATTTCACAACCTAATTTTTTATATGTTTCGATTGCGTTTTCTAAAGCTTTTTGAACATCCGGAGTATTACCTTCACTCATAAGTTCTTTAATAACACCAACTTTTTTGCCTCTGATATCGTTTTTCAAAAAGTCTGCATAGTGTTCAACCGGCATATCTAAAGATGTAGAATCTTTTGGATCATGACCTGAAATTACTTCAAGTAAGTTTGCCGCATCCTCAACACTTCTTGCAAATGGACCTATTTGGTCTAAAGAAGATGCAAAAGCAATTAAACCATAGCGCGAAACTCTGCCGTATGTAGGTTTCATACCAACAATTCCGCAGAATGATGCAGGTAATCTGATTGATCCTCCGGTATCAGAACCAAGTGCCAATGTTGCTTCACATGCCGCAACACTTGCTGCTGAACCACCCGAAGATCCCCCCGGAACTTTATTTAAATCCCAAGGATTATGAACTTTATTAAATGCAGAGTTTTCATTAGAAGAACCCATTGCAAATTCGTCTAAATTTGCTTTTCCTACTATCGGAACCAGATTATCTAATAATTTTTGAGTTATTGTTGCATTGAACGGAGAAACAAAGTTTTCCAAAATTTTTGATGATGCCGTTGTTTTTGAGCCTACTAAATTCATATTATCTTTTAGCGCCAAAGGAATACCGGCTAAAAGCGGCAATTCTTCACCTTTTGCTATTTTTTCATCAACTTTTTTAGCTGTTTCAAGAGCTGTGTTTTCTGTTAAAGAATTAAATGCTCCTATTTTATCCTCTATATTATTAATACGTTCGAAAGCTGCTTTTGTTAGTTCTACCGCAGAAATTTCTTTATTTTTTAATGCTTTACTCTGCTCTGCTGCTGTTTTTCTTAATAGCTCGTTCATATCTTCTCCTTAAAAGCTAAGTCCTATGAATAAATACTATGACAAACATATATCACAATCAAGATTTTATAAAATAAATATTTTTAAAATGCCTTAATATTATTGCTTTTTAATATGTTTGTAAACAAATGTAACAAAAAACATTAGTTGTGAAATTGGCGTTTTAAAAAAAACTTTATATAGAAGAGAAGAGTAAAATTTAAGGAGACGAGAGATATGGCATTTCTAGCTTTAGCAAGTCAAAAAAGTTTATTGACTCTGCAACAAAACTTTTTACAATTACAGATGGTGCGTATACAAAATGATGTACAGTACTATGCATCACAAATGGATTTAGTTAAAAAACAGTACACAAACAGTGAAGATGGCGATTATGATGATGATCCGATGTACATCTATTACGAACAATTAGATGAACAAGCAAGCAGTGAAAAAGATGCTTTAGAATCACAAATAACTGCTATTCAAAACGAAATTTCATCATTGAAAACACTTGTTAATAACAATATTAAAACAAGTTGTACTCTAAACTTGGCAACAGGCAGCTAATAACTGTTTATAATGATTTTTCAAACAGTTCCACCGTGTTGAGCATCAATGAAGTTATTGTCATTGGGCCGACACCGCCAGGAACAGGTGAGATGTACGATGCGATTTTTGAAGATGATTCAAAATCTACGTCTCCACGGGTTTTGCCGGTTTCATCTTTAAAAATCCCTACATCAACAACCACACAACCAGATTTTAACATTTCCCCTTTTATAATATTTTTTCCCACTGCAGAAATTATGATATCTGCAGTTTTTGTTATCTGTGAAAGGTTTTTTGTATAACTATGACACATTGTTACTGTTGCATTTCTATCTAAAAGCATCTGAGCAACAGGTCTGCCGACTATATTTGAACGTCCTATTACAACTGCATGTTTGCCGGATAGGTCAATTTTATATTCATCAAGTAATAGCAATATCCCTTTTGGTGTACATGGATATACATTAGGTGTTTCTCCAGAAAATAGTTTCCCAAAATTATACGGAGTAAACCCGTCAACATCTTTTGCGGGGTTTATTTTATTTATTACTTTGTCTTTTGAAATTTGCTCAGGCAGCGGCAATTGAACAAGAATTGCATTTACTGATTTGTCGTTATTTAATTCTTCTATTTTATCAAGCAACTCTGCTTCTGAAACATTTTGAGGAAAACGTATTATTTGAGATGTAATACCTATTCTTTCAGCCATTTTTTGTTTATTGTTGACATAAATTTGGCTCGCCGGATTTTCGCCTGCTAATATTACCGCAAGAGATGGTTTTACTTCAAATTTTGAAACTTTTTTCTGAAGTTCTTCTAATATTTTGTCTCTTAATTTTTTTCCGTCTAATATTACTGCCATAAAGAAATGATAACATAAAACCTATTTTTTAAAAAGAAATTAAAGTTTTTAATATTTTTGCCGAATATAAAAATTGTTAGATTTAGGTAATTGTTTATGGTAAAATATGTTTTAGAGGAGCTTATGAGCGAAGATATTTTAAATTTCGACTTTGATATTCCTGATAATTTACTTGATAATATTCAACAAAATATTGAACATATTATCAGAACTTTTGATGTTCCTGAAGAAAATAAATTAGAGGTTATAAAACAGATAAATTATATGTATTCTCGCACAAAATATCTTTCTTATACTGATGAATTAACAAAATTATCAAATAGAAGATGTTTTGATAATGATTTTAATAAAGAATTTTTAAGAGCTCAAAGATATCACAATCATTTAACTCTTGTAATGTTTGATATTGATTATTTTAAACAAATAAATGATACTTTTGGACATCCTTGCGGGGATTTTGTTTTAAAAGAGATTGCAAATGCGGCACTGCAAACTTTTCGTCAAACCGATACTGTTTATAGAACAGGAGGAGAAGAGTTTTGTGTTTTGCTTACAGAAACTGATATAAATCAATCTTTAATACCATTAGAAAGATTTAGAAAAACAGTAGAAACTCTTGGTCTAAAATATAACAATCAAGATATTCATATAACTGTAAGTATTGGAGCATGCCAATATTGTGACAATATAAAATCCAAAGAAGAATTTATTGAAAAAACAGATTCTGCGCTGTATGAAGCAAAAAATTCCGGAAGAAATAAGACTGTTCTTTTTAAATAAATATTATTCTTCGTATTGTTTTATTATATTTTGTAATTTTAGCCAACCTAAAACTACATGTTGAATATTGTCTATTCTTATTACACTTGCATTTGGAGTAACTCCGGGTTTTACCCAGTTTGCAGAATTTGGTAAACCGCCTGCGTGTACACCTGTTTTTACCTGAACTTTACTTAAAAACATACAACCGATTGATAAAGATTTGAATATTATTTTTTTAAGTTGTTCATTATTTATACATTCATAAATAGATGCAAGTCCTTCCATTATTGTTCCAAGACTGCATGGACGTATATTATCTTTAAATGCACCAAAGTAGCTGTTTTTTGGATTTGTTATTTGGCTGCTTAATATAGGTATTGCCATTTGTTCGGCATAGGAGCGCATTTCACCTTTTTCTTCTTCCGGTACAAGACCTTTTGCAAATAATTTTTCTATTGCAAGAACTGACCAATGGTCAAATGGTATATTTAGATTTAGTGTTTTTCTTGTTTTTATAATATAAGAAAGTGATTTTTTTGCTGCTTTTAACCATTTTTCCTGAGGGTCTGTTTCATACAAATACAAAAGTCCGACAACAGCTTGTGCCGGATAATATATTGCTTCTGCTGTTTTATTTATAAGTTTTTTATTGCAATCATAATATGCATATATATTACCGTCTTCACTTTGCATTGATAATATAAATTCACCAAGCCCTTGTAATATTTTTAGGTCTATTTCCCCTTCTTTATAAAGGTTACAAAGAGCACTTAATGCAACACCGGCAGCTCCGGATTTTGCTATTGGAAATTTTATACCTTCTTCTTCCGGCTCTGAAATAACTATATATTTATTTTTGCCCAATTTTTTTACATATTTATCTATAAAATATTTGGATGATATTATTCTTTCTTCTTTATATCTGTCTTCTAATTCATATTCTTCAAATTTATACATAGAATATAAAGTTCCTGCATGACGCAAAGAGTTGTATGTTTTGTTTTCGTAAGTTATTTCCGGATTAACATTGTTTCTATACTTAAAACGGCCATTTGTTAAAATATTAGTATTCAAATAACTCATAGATAAGCCTATCTCATAGTAATATGGCAAATCTCTTGTGTGTTCATGTGTATATTTATGAGAATCTTTTCTTATTATTGTCGCAAATACAACAACAATTATAAGAAATATGGTTGGTATGAATACTAATGGTGATGATAAATCAAACATATTGTTATTATAGCAAAGGTATCAAAAATAATAATAAAGCATTTGTAGGATTTTTTTATTTCTTTTCATTAAACCAATCAAGAATTGGTCTTATTTCACCATATTCAAGTTTATATTTTTTTGCAATATTACTTTCTAAAATCTTATCTATTCTCAAATTTGCATTTGGTATATATTTTATTTTTAGTTTTTTATTTTTAGAATCATAATATTTTGAGTAATTTAAACCATTATTCACACAATCCGGAAGTTTTAAGTAGCCTTCTTTGTCATCATAATAACAAAGACCATATGTTCTGCAAGTAATTCCTCTATA
The DNA here is from genome assembly GCA_902801985.1 of uncultured bacterium. Taxonomy (GTDB): domain Bacteria; phylum Cyanobacteriota; class Vampirovibrionia; order Gastranaerophilales; family Gastranaerophilaceae; genus Zag111. Next base: position 168,348 of record CADCKD010000002.1, read on the forward strand.
TTTATATATTAAACACTGATTATTTACCAAAAAAGGGCATACATGTTCAAAACGTTCTTCTTTTTTGTGTTTTTTATTTTGCCAATCTTTTTTATCCAATAATAATTTCATTATATTTTGTTGAACAATTATTTTTTGATTTTGCGGAAGATTTATAAAACCTTCTGTCATATATGAAAATTCTAGTTGAGAAAATGGATATTCTCCATTTCTGCAGCAGGCGCTGCATCCAAGTTTACAGTAAATATATTTGGATTGCTTTTTATAAAAATAATTTAATATTTTGTCTAATCTAGATAAAAATTTTTCATATCTTTTTAACATAAATGAGACCTTTTATGTATTATTGTTTATATTATACCATGTAGAAAACTTTGTAGAATACTTGTTTATAAAATATACATTTTCTACATTATTTTTTTTATATTTTTATATTTTTTACTTTTATACAATTTTTTATTTTTATACAAATGTTTTCTACATAAAAATAAACAATAAAATTTTTTGTTATTATTGACTTTTAGTAGTTTTCTACAAATATTTGCTGTCTATTATCATGACGAATTTTTATTAAATAATATATTTTATTAATTATTTAATAGTATTTTCATAATTCTTTTAATTTGCACAAAAATTATTTTTTCAGTAAAATTAAACTATATATAACAAGGGGATAATATGAGAATAGAGGCTAAAAATCTTATTAAAATATATGGGGATAGAAGAGTTGTTAATGATGTATCTATTTCAATAGAAAAAGGAGAAGTAGTAGGTCTTTTAGGTCCAAATGGAGCCGGCAAAACAACAACATTTTATATGGTTGTTGGTTTAGTAAAACCAAATGGCGGAAATATTTATATAAATGATAAAAATATAACAACATGGCCTATGCATATTAGAGCAAAAGCAGGTATTGGTTATCTTCCACAGGAAGCATCCAGTTTCAGAAGTTTGTCTGTTGAAGATAATATAAAGCTTGTTTTAGAAATGAATGATAAACTTACCGTAAATGAAAAAAGAAAAAAATTAGAAGAATTATTAACAGAATTCGGAATTATAAGATTGCGCTCAGAAGCTTCAATTTCCCTATCAGGTGGAGAAAGAAGACGTGTTGAACTCGCAAGAGCACTAGCCGCAAGTCCTGATTTTATTTTGTTAGATGAGCCATTTACAGGAATTGACCCGATTGCTATTGGTGAAATTAAAGAAAATATAAGAAAATTATCTGTTGAAAAAGGGCTTGGGGTTCTTATAACAGACCATAATCCAAAAGCAACACTTTCTATAACAGATAGAGCGTATGTTATTTTTGACGGAAAAATTAAAATTCAAGGAAACAGTAAAGATGTTGCAAACAATCCTGTTGCAAAAGAATTCTATTTAGGAAAGGATTTTACACTGTAATGAGTATAAAATTTCCTAAAATAACAATTTATGACAGGTATATATTTAAACAAGTTGCAATGGCAACAATTGTTGCAGTTTTATTGTTTACTATTGTTTGGATTGCTCCTGAAATATTACTAAATATTATAAAAGATGCATTAGCTGGTGATTATGGATTTAAAACAGCAATATTATTATTATTTTATGAACTTCCTAAAATATTAGACAAAGCGTTTCCTGTTGGTTTATTGTTAGGAACACTATTTACATTTGACAAATTGAGTAAAGATTCTGAGATGACGATTTTTCGCGCAGTTGGAATGTCTTTTCAAAGAATTGTTATACCAATAGTTTGTCTTAGTTTTATATTTTCTATATTCTGTTTTTTACTAAGAGACAGTTGGACGCCGTTTGCTGAAAATAAATTAAGAGCAATAAGGGGACAAGTTTCTTCTGCACAATATATTTATACTCAAAAAGATAAATCAGGTCATCCGTTAGCTGCAGTTATTGTATCAAAAGCTGTTGGAAAAGATTTAAATAATGTAATTGTTTTAGATTTTGCAAATCATTTTTATCAAGATGTTCATCAGTTGTCAAATATATATTCTGCTAAAAAAGGAAAAGTAGAAAATGACAGATGGGTTCTGGAAGATATAACAAATTATAGTATTTCTAATGACGGCATTTATGTTGATATAGATCATTTGGATAAAATAAATATTTTAAACGGCGAAGCTGCTCAAAATGCTTATACATTAATGAATTATTCATCAGTAAAAGAACGTGATATATCAACAAAAAATTTAAAAAAATATATAAAATTATTAAAAAAAGAAAATCTATCTGAAGAATATAGTTATATGCTGAATAAGTATATTCAAAGATTTATGCATCCTTTTATATGTATATTACTTGCTATATTGGGATGTCTTCTAGGTTTTAGCAAACCAAGAGAACAAAGACTTGTAGGTTTTACAATAGGTATAGGATGTGTATTTTTATATTATATAACACTTCCGTTCTTTGATATGCTTGCTGAAAAAGAAATATTATCACCGTTTATAACAGCAACATTTCCAACTATTGCATTTATTGCAGCAATTTATATATTCTATAAAATAAAGGATTTATAAAATGAAAAAATTAAGATATTTTTTTATAGTATTTATAATGTTGATATTTTGTGCAAATGCAAATGCAGCAAATAATATATCAATAAAACACAATAACGGAATTTATCATATAGTTTTAAAAGGTGAAAAAATAAAGAAAAGAATAAAATTTGTTGTTTCTGATGATTTAAAAACAAACAAAGAAGCTCATATTGCTTCAGGTGCAACATTAACATTAAATGCCGGATTTTTTGATCCAAAAAACGGACAAACAATATCATATATAGTTACAGACAGGATGACTTCAGCAGATCCTATGTTTAACACAGCATTACTTTCAAATCCTTTTTTTAGAATGAATATGTCAAAAATATTAAACAGATCAGAATTTAGAATAATGCAATGTGGTAACAAATTTCAATATGACATAGCTTCACACAAAGCAGACGTTCCGTTTGGTTGTGCTCTAATAACATCCGCTCAGGGAGGTCCATTAATATTACCGAAACTACAACTTGAAGAAGAAGGATTTATTGTTAAAAACTCTGCAGGAGAAGTTATAAGAGAATCTGCATCTGTTTTACATAAAACATCAAGAACAATAATTGGTTTAAAAGGAAAAGACGAGTGTCATATCCTTGTTATAACAGATGAAAACCCAATGGATATGTATGAAGTTCAAAAATTGTGCAAAGATTTAGAGCTAGATAGGGCAATGGCGTTTGATGGCGGCAGTTCTACATCACTAAATTATAAAAAAGATATAGATGTAATATCAATAAAAGGTGATGGAGCCGGTAGAATGTTAAAATCATTTATGTTGGTTTATTAGTATTGTATAAAAGAACGGAGTAAAAAATTGCAACCAGAACAAAAAAACGAAAAAATATTAAATAAACCAATGAACCGTCCTTGGGGATATTATATTGTTACATCTGTGGGTGATGGTTTTGAAACAAAAATTATCCATGTAAATCCGGGTCAAAAATTATCTGTTCAATCTCATAATCACAGAAGTGAACACTGGTTTATTTTATCAGGTAAGGCTAATGTTATATTAAATGATAAAGAAATGGTTTTACTTCCGGGTCAAAGTATAGATATTCCGCAAAAAGCAATACATTCTTTGCAAAATTTGCAAAAAGAAGATTTGGAAATCGTAGAAATCCAAACAGGTGACCTTCTTTCAGAAGAAGATATTATAAGATATTCAGACATCTATGGTCGAGTGTAATATACTATTTGTAAATAAATGATAAGTAAAAACACAATCAACACTTTAAAAAAGGCAAAAAATAGTTTATACTATAAATGTAGTAATAAACATATAATATTTTTTGATTTTACAAATATCCATCTATTTGAAGTATTGTCAGGTAAACACATTATAGGGTAAAATTGTTTAGTAATGTAAAATTATTGTCTAAACATGTCAAAAAAATGTCATCAGTAAACTTATAGAGTCAAAAGCAGGTATAGTAGTTTTGGAAAGATTAAATAGAAATACACAGAAAAAATCAGAAAAGCAAACTAAAAAAAGTTTAGCTTCAAATCCGATTGAAAAAATAATTAATCAATTAGAAAACGGAACATTACCTGAAAAAACGACACATAAAAATCCTTATGCGTCAGATTCTGTTATATCTTCAAATAATAGATCAAAACAACTAAAGCCTTCTCAAAATCCATTTATTGATAAATCAAATTTTAATGACATTGTTCAAACAATAAATAATTTTAATGTTTCAAAAACAAAATCCAACTCATATACAACACCTGTTGTGGATATTTCTGATATACCAGATGCAAATTTAAATTATGCAGATATTATGAAAAACGTTTCTGATGTTTTTCAAAAAAGTACAAGTATTATAAATTTATATTCTCAATTAAATAAAATATTTGTAGATAAATTAAAATGGAATTTTATCGGATTTGGTTTACTTCATGAAAAATCAAAATGTTTAAATGTTCGTTTATATTCAAAAGAGAGTTCATATAGTTCAAAAGTATTTTTATCAGATGAAACAAATCCGATAGTACAATGTTTTAAATCAAAAAATATAATTGATAAAAATAATGTAGAATACTTAAATATTCCATATTTAAGAAAAACAGGCTCTGTTGTAGTTCCAATGATGTCGGTAAACAAATGTATCGGCGTAATGCTTGTTGGTAAACCAATAACCAATGTTAATGTGAATATAATAACATTCTTGTCAAATTATATGGGAATGTTTATTCACAATATACAATTATTGGAACAAACGAATAAATTTGCAAATACTGATACATTGACTTCATTATATAATCACAGAGGTTTTCAAGAAGTTTTGGCAACAGAACTTGCAAAAGCAAAAGAAAATAAAACACCTTTATCTGTAATAATGTTTGACATAAATAATATAACAAAAATAAACAGAGAATTAGGCCATGCAAAAGGTGATGAAGTAATTAAAGTTTTGGCAGATAAAGTAAAACAAAATATAAAAAATACAGATTCTGCAGGCAGATATGGCGGTGATGAAATAGCAATAATAATGCCGGAAACCGATACAAGAAATGCAAAATATATGGCAGAATACATAACATATAGTTTGTCTTGTTGTTTTGTAGATGATGTAGGGCCGGTCAAGGTATCTGTTGGTATATCAACATACCCAAATGCGGCTCAAGATCAAGAGAAATTATTAATATTAGCAGAACAAGCAATGTTTATATCACAAGCAAAAGGTTATAAAGAAGGTATGTCTGCAATAATAAGTTCAGAAGATTTTAACTTCTGGGATGATATTGCTGTAAATTCTTTTGCTGAAATTATTGCAAAACGTCATTTTGAAAACGGTATAAACTTTGAAGAAGAATTAGTTAAAAAAATAAATAGCGCAGAAATAATAAACCATAACAATTTAATGGAAATGGTAACATCTTTAGCTGGTGCAATTGATGCCAAAGATCCATATACAAAAGGTCATTCAACGTCAGTTTCAAGGTATTCAGAAGCTCTTGCAAGAGCAATAAACCTTCCTGAACATGAAGTTGAAAGAATAAAAATAGGTGCAATGCTTCATGATATAGGCAAAATAGGTATTCCGGAAAGTGTTCTTAAAAAACCGGGCAAATTAACAGAAGAAGAATGGAATATTATGAAACAACACCCATCTATTGGTGCAGAAAAAGTACTTGCGCCAAACGAAGCGTTACGTGAATTTATTCCGATAGTAAAATATCACCATGAAAGACTTGACGGAAAAGGTTATCCGGAAGGTTTAAAAGGTGAAGATATTCCATTAGAAGCAAGAATTGTATCTGTTGCCGATGCATATCATGCTTTGGTAAGTGACAGACCATACAGAAAAGGTATGCCAATCGAAAAAGCCTGTGCAATATTACAAGAAGGTGCAGGAATTCAGTGGGATAGTGATTTAGTGCGCCAATTTATTGTTATTGCACCATCTTTAACTACAAGTGTTTAGTATTTGGGTTATAATAATTTTATGTTTGGCATAAAAGAAGACGATATATCTGTTCAATACGAAGAATTCAGAGCAAAAATAAAAGAAAATAAATCTTTTGGTGTGACGGGTTTAACTTCTTTTTTGCGTCTTTACTTGCTTTCAAAAATAAAATCTTATTCAAATAAAAAAATATTGTTTATAACATCTACTGAACAAAATACATTAAAATACCAGAGTGATTTAAAAACAATTTGTGATATAGATTCTCAAATAATGCCATATCAAGATATTTCAATGTATGAAACAGTATCACAAAACTTATATAATTATGCTCAGCAAGTAGAAATTTTACAAAATAAACCTCAAATAGTTTTATGTCCAGTAAAGTCGCTGCTTGAAAAATTTCCTAATGAAGATTTTTTTAAAAAGAACTCTATAAAAATAAAAATAGGAGAGAGTATAGATTTAACAAAACTATCAAAAAAACTTGTAAATCTTGGTTATAAAAAAGTTACAATGGTTAGTGATATTGGAGAATTTAGTATTCGAGGGGATATTGCGGATATTTTTTCTATAAATTCAAATCCTGTCAGAATAGAACTCTGGGGAGATGAAATTGTTGATATAAGATATTTCAATAATGAAACCCAAAAATCAATAGAAAAAGCAAAAGAAACGATAATCAAACCAATATACAAATTTATTACTGTTGGTCAAGAAGATACTGTTAAAAAGCTTCAAACAAATATAGAAGATGAAATTCCCGAAGAAAATTATTTTGAAGGTATAGAAGTTTATCAAAATTATTTTAATAAAAATCTTGTCAGTATATTTGATTATTTTGAAGATTATGTAATCGTATTTGATGAAACCTCTGAAATATATTCAAAATATGAATTTTTTGATGAAGATTATACAAAAAGACGCGATGAAAATGTAAAAAACGGGTTAATACAATTATCAGAAATAAAAAACCACTTTACTTATGAAGAATTTCTTCGCCACACATCATATTTTCAAAAAATAGGTTTCAATAATTTTGTAGACGGCAGTATGTTAGATTTGATAGAATTTAATGCCCAACCATTACGAAATTTTGAAGCAAATTTTGATGAGCTAGAAAAATATTTTAACGAATATAAAGACTATCAAAAAATAATAGCAACAGATTATCCGGACAGAGTAAAAGAAATTTTAGCAGAAAAAGAAATATTTGATGTTGAATATCAACCGTCAACCGTATGTGGAGGATGTATTCTTCCAGAATTCAAAACAATAATTGTAACAGATAGAGAATTATTTAATAAACGTCCAAAAGAAATTAGCGCATCAAAAAAATCTTATTTTAAAGAAAAACCTGAATTTATAGAAAATATAAACGACATAAAACCGGGAGAATTTGTAGTTCATACAATTCACGGTTTAGGTATTTATCAAGGGCTTTCTAAACAGGAAATAGACGGGCAGCTAAAAGATTATTTGACAATAGAATATGCAAATAAAGACAAGTTACACATTCCTGCAGAACAAATAAACCTGTTATGCAGATATAGGGGTTCCGGAAATACAAGGCCAAAACTATCTAAAATGGGCGGCCATGATTGGGAAAATACAAAATCAAAAGTTAAAAAAGCTGTTGAAGTTGTTGCATATGACCTGTTAAAATTATATGCAAAACGAAAAATGCAAGAGGGGATTGAATTTTTACCAGATACAAATTGGCAGATAGAAATGGAAGAAGCATTTGAATATGTTGAAACACCGGACCAATTAAAAGCAATAAAAGAAGTAAAAAGCGACATGGAATCTTCTCAGCCAATGGACAGATTGATTTGCGGAGATGTGGGTTTTGGAAAAACAGAAGTTGCGATGCGTGCAATATTCAAAGCTGTAACTTCAGGAAAACAAGCCGCAGTAATTGTTCCGACAACAATCCTTGCTCTGCAGCATTATCAAACAATATCAGAAAGATTTAAACCGTTTGGAGTTCAAGTTGAATTATTATCAAGATTTAGAACTCCAAAACAACAAAAAGAAACCATAAAACACCTTGCAACAGGCGAATGCGATGTTGTTATAGGTACTCACAGATTATTGCAAGATGGAATAATATTTAAAGATTTAGGATTTTTAGTTGTAGATGAAGAACACAGATTTGGGGTTCGTCATAAAGAAAGACTAAAACAATTAAGAGAAAATATTGATATATTGTCGATGTCAGCAACACCAATTCCGAGAACTTTATATATGTCATTATCAGGGATTAAAGATATTTCTTTAATAAATACCCCACCCAAAAATCGTTTACCAATAAAAACCTATGTTGGTGAGTGGAATGAAACAATGGTTAAAAACGCCATAAATCACGAAATAGACAGAGAAGGACAAGTTTTTTATCTATATAACAGAGTTGAAACAATAATGGAGATGAAAACATTATTGCAGCGGATAGTTCCAAATGCCAGAATAGCCATTGGTCATGGGCAGATGGATGAAAAAGAATTGGAAGAAGTAATTGTAGATTTTGAAAACCATGAATATGACGTGCTTTTAGCAACAACAATAATAGAAAATGGCATAGATATACCAAATGCAAACACAATGATAATACATGATTCTGACAGGTTTGGTTTAGCTCAGTTATATCAACTAAGAGGTCGTGTTGGACGTAGTGAGCGTCAAGCATATTGTTATTGTTTCTATAAAAAAAGTAAAGAATTATCAAAAGATTCAATAGACAGGCTAAAAGCCATAAAAGAATTTACAACACTTGGCAGTGGTTATCAAATAGCATTAAGAGATATAGAAATCAGAGGTGTAGGAAATATTTTAGGAACAAAACAGCACGGACATATGATAAATGTTGGTTTTGATACATATTGTGATTTATTAGAAGAAACCGTTCATGAGCTTCAAGGTGAAAAAGTAAAAAAACAAAATCCGACAATAGTAGATATAAATGTGACAGCTTATATTCCAGATGAATGGGTTGGTTCATCCGAACAAAAAATGATAGAATATAAACGCCTTGCGGATGTAAAAACAGTATTAGAGTTAGATTATATTGTAGAAGAATGGAAAGACCGTTTTTCAAAACCTCCGGAATCTGTTGAAAATTTGATAAAACTAATAAGATTACGTCTTGCTGCAACAGAAATAAATATAAATGCAATAAGAGAAGTTGGTGAAACAATAAGAATATACACACCATATACTCAAGCTGAGTGGAATTTAGTACAAAGAACACTTCCGCCAAATATATCAAGAAAAGTAAAATTTACACAAGCACCAAAATCTTGCACAGACGGTATTTCTATCTTGATTGTAAACACATCTTATGTAAATTTTGATGAAATATTTAACATTTTGACAGATTTGTTTTATTATATACATAAAGTAAGTCACGAATATTAAACAAATGAGAGGGATATTTATGAAAAAAACAAAACTAATTGCGACATTGTTGGTTGCAGGTATGTTATTTACCGGTTGTGGATTAAAAGGAAATAATACAATAATAAAAATTAATGACGGAAAAATAACTCAAAAAGACTTTGATAATTTAATGGATAAACAAATTGCTCAATCTCCAATGGCACAAATGGGTGATATGAAATCAAATAAAAACGGAATGTTATATTTGATGCTTTCACAAAGAGTATTAAACCAATTAATCATTGAAGAATTATTAAACCAAGAAGCAAATGCTCGCGGTATCAAAGTTTCTTCCAAAGAAGTTTCTGAAGCAATAGCAAAAATCATGGACAAAATTGGCGGAAAAGACAAATTAATGGATATTTTAAAACAGAATGGTCTTTCTGTTTCACAGTTCAAGGCAGATATAAGAAAACAAGTAAAAATGCAAAAACTTGCAATCGCAGCAGGAAATGTAAAAGTAACAGATGCAGATTGCAAAAAATTCTATGATGAAAATGCAGATAAATTCAAACACGAAGATCAAGTAAGAGCTTCTCATATTTTGATTATGGCAAATCCATATCAATTTCAACAGGAAATAACTTCTGAAGCAAAGAAAACTTTTACAGAAGAAGAATTAAAGAAAAAAGTAGAAGCAAAAATGGCTCAGAAAAAAGAATTAGCAGAAAAACTTGCAAAAGAATTGCAAGCTGATAATTCAAAATTCGCAGCGTATGCTAAAAAATATTCAGAAGATGAAAACTCTGCAAAACAAGGCGGCGATTTAGGTTTCTTTGATAAAAAGACAATGGTTCCGGAATTTGCACAAGCTGCATTTACAGCAAAACCAAATACAGTAACAGGTGTTGTTCAAACTCAATATGGTTATCACATAATAATGGTAACAGACAGAAAAGAAGCAGGCGTAGTTCCTTATGAAAAAGCAAAAGCAGATATTCAAGAATATTTAGAATCAAGCAAACAAATAGAAGCTCTTGATAATTTAACACAAGCAGCTAAAAAGAAAGCAAAAATAGAATTTGCGAGTGAAGAATTTAATCCTGATGTTGTTGAAAAGAAACTTTCTGAACAGATGGGTAATTTAAAACAAAACTTACAAGCTCCGGCTCAACCGGCAAAAAAATAAAGTATAAAAAAATAAAGAAGGGTCTGTATGAAAATACAGGCCTTTTTTTACCTTGAAAGCAATATTTGTTTTTGATAAATTTGTATTAATAAAAAACATTTAGGGAAAATATGGAAGAGAACAAGCCAAATATAATATCTGATTTTTTAAAAAATATTTTTTCTGTATCAGATGCAGATTATAGTCATAAATTGATACGTATATTAGGAATACGATTTCGTATATTAAAAAAAGATAATAAAAAAGTTATAAAAATTGATTATAAAAAATATTCCGATATAACACAATTGCCGCCGGCAGAAGGATTTTTAAGGGAATATCAATTATCTTTACTGGAAATATTAAAAGAATTTGACAGAATTTGTAAATTAAATAATATACGCTACTGGCTTAGCGGCGGAACTCTTTTGGGGGCGATGCGCCATAAAGGTTTTATACCTTGGGATGATGATGTTGATGTAGATATGATGCGAGAAGATTATGAAAAATTTGCATCAATATTTAATGCGTGTACAAAATATGCAGATTTATATTGTGAACTTTGGCGGGATAAAAATGCTAAAGCGACTTGTATATTAAAGATAAAACACAGAAAAATAAAACAGGTTTCTGTGGATATTTTTCCTCATGATTTTTATTTCACAGCAGTAATAGGTGAAGATAAAAAGCGTTTAAACAAAAAAATAAAAAAATTGCGTAAAGGCTTAAGCTATAGTTTTTTTAGAATAAAAGACACAGAAAAACTAATGGAAAAAATAAAATATTTAACCCAAAATGTGATAAACCAAAATATAGAGGTAGATGAAAGAATATCTCCATCAATTCATTGGGGTTTAGATTTCCCGCACAGATGGAATAATTGGATTTATGATTATGATCAAATTTTCCCGCTTAAAGAGATTGAGTTTGAGGGATATAAATTCTGCTGTCCGGCAAATACAGATTTTATGCTGCGTAATATTTATGGTGAATATATGAAGTTCCCAAAAAGTATTTGCCCTCATCACACAGATGAAAAGGCTTTTACCCAAGAAGAAAAACAGGAATTATTGAAATTAAGAAAATTGTCACAGAAAAATTAATGTTTTATTGCAAGATAAAATTTATATATTAAATTTAAGACGTTTTCATCTTCGATTGCCGTTTTAATTTCTTTTTTCATCTCATCAATACTTTTTATCGGGTTAAACATGTATAATTCATATGGTTCAACATTTAATGCATTAACAATTTTTTCAAAGTTTTCTATACTGGGTGCAAATTTTCCTGTTTCAATATAACTAATATTAGAAGTTCCGATACCAACCATTTCCGCAAGTTGTTCTTGAGTAATACCTCTATGCTTGCGTATTTCTTTTATTCTTGAACCAAGTTGTTTTTTTATTGAATTCATATTCACCTCTGTATAATTATCCAAAATCTTGTATAAAATTTTAATCCCATACAATAGTAATTTTCAGGTTGATTTTTCATATTTAATATGATATTAATAGGGTGTAACTATATAAATTAAGATAAAAAATAATGTTGAATAAAATATTTTCTATAAAATCATATGATTACACGCATATACAGATAGTATTTTTAGGAATAAAATTAAAATTTCCTAAAATCCAATATAGTAAATTAAAAAAACAGAACCTTTTTTACAAATACAAAGAGTCAAATACAGATATAACAACAATTCCGCAAGCAAGCGGAAAACTCAGACAAATACAACTTGCAAATTTATTATTGCTTGATGAACTTGATTATGTGTGTCAAACGAATAATATTCCATATTGGTTGGATGGCGGAACATTATTAGGGGCTGTAAGACATAAAGGTTTTATACCATGGGATGATGATATTGATGTTGGCATGCTTTCACAAGATTATGCAAAATTTTTAGAGATATTTAATAAAACATCACGGGATGATAATATTTATGCGGATTTGTGTTATGGTGATGTTAAATCTGATATTTTGCTCATAAAAATTAAACATAAATTATGTCCGCATTTATTTGTTGATATATTTCCTTTTTATAATTACGGAGCAATTATTAATAGCAAAGAACAAATAAAAAAAACAATACAAATAAAGAAATTTAGGGAAAAAATAAAAAAAGAAATTTGTTCTATTAAAGATAAAAATGAATTATTTCTATTTTTCCAAAATAAAATGAAAAACGATATTATTGCAAATGTTGAGAATACAGAATGTAATAAGCCAAATTTAGTATGGGGTATAGAATATAACCATAGATGGAATAATTGGTTTACAAATTATGATGTGATTTTTCCGTTGCGACCAATAATTTTTGAAGGGAAAGAATATATAGGGATGAATAATCCGGATGCATTTTTGTCAAGAGTCTATGGGAATTACATGGATTATCCGGATAAAATCACTTGCGGTCATAGTCTATATAAATGCGATGATGAAGAATTTAAATATATAAGAGCGCTGGCAACAAAGAAATACTATTTTATGTAATAATTTTTGACGATGTTATGTGTTTTTGTTAGAATCAAGAAAGGTTTAAGGGATATATGAAAGATGATTATTGGAGAGTAAAGATGTCTAAACTCCGTCCTTTAGAATATATTTTTTCGATTACCAATTCAGGAACAGATAAACTGATAATGTTTTTGGGAATACCGATAAGAATTGATCGTTCAAGATATTATAAAAAATTTTGTCAAGAATTAGATATTGAAAAAAATAAAATAGTATTTTGTAATTTTAAAGGTAGTAGTTATGGCTGCAATCCTAAATATATAACAGAAGAACTTTTACGTAGAAAACTTCCTTATGATATAGTTTGGCTGGTACGCAGCGTAAAAAAAGAGAGAGAAAAAGGAGTTTTTCCTGACAATATTCGCCTTGTCGGATATGGAACAAAGCAAGCATTAAAAGAACTTGCCAGTGCAAAACTCTGGATTGACAACCAAAGAAAAAACTATTTTATTAAAAAAGGTTTGGTAAAAAAAGAAGGTCAGTATTTTATTCAGACTTGGCATGGTTCTTTGGGAATAAAAAAATTAGATGCGGATGTGGAAGCTTTTACTAATGAATACAAACAAGAATGGGTTGAATGTTCTAAATATGATTCTTCAACATGGGATTATTTATTAACAAATAGTGAATTTGAAAATAAAATCTTTAAACGTGCTTTGTGGTTTAACAATGAAATAAAACAATTTGGACATCCCAGAAATGATATTTTCTTTAAGAATTCCTCTAAAATTCAAGATAAAGTAAGAGAATTTTACAATATACCACCTTATAAAAAAATTCTTTTATATGTTCCGTCATTTAGAGATGATGGAGATATTGAGTGTTATAAGTTAGATTACAAAAGAGTTTTAAAAGAATTAGAAGCAAAATTTGGCTCGGAATGGGTTTGTATAATTAGACTTCACCCGAGAGCAAAAAAATTTGATAAATATATAATTCCGGAATGTGAAAATATAATTGACGGAACTTTCTATCCGGATATACAGGAGTTATTGGTTTCAGCTGATGTTGCCATAACTGATTATTCAAGTTGCATATTTGACTTTATGTTATCAAAAAAACCGGGATTTATTTTTGCAACAGACGTAGAAAAATACAATACAGACAGAGGGTTTTATTATCCGCTTGAACAGACGCCGTTTCCTGTTGCATCAAATAATGATAAGTTAATAGAGAATATACAAAATTTTGATATGACCAAATATCAACAAAATGTAGAACAATTTTTACAAGAAAAAGGCTGCATGGAAGACGGGCAAGCCTCAGAACGTGTAGTTGATTTAGTAGAGGAGTTGATGAAAAAATGAATATAGCAATAATATTTGCCGGCGGGACAGGACAAAGATTAAAAAATGGTGTTGATACAACTCCAAAACAATTTTTAAAAATTTATAATAAGCCAATAATAATTCATACATTAGAATTATTTCAAGAGCATGAAGAGATAGATAAAATCTATATTGCAATTCATCCTGATTATTATAAATATATGCAGGATCTTGTAAAACATTATTATATTTCAAAAGTTGCAGGAATTGTAAACGGCGGAAAAACAGGGCAAGATTCTATATATAATGCTCTAAAACTTGCACAGAGTGAAAATTCAGATGATTCTATAGTTTTAATACATGATGGTGTGCGTCCGAATATCACTCCGGAAGTTATTTCAAAAAATATTAAATGTGCAAAAGAAAATGGTAACGCAATTACATGCACTTCTTGTTTTGAAACAATTTTGATTAGTGAAAATCATAAAAATCCAAAACATGTTCCATACAGAAAAAATACGTATTCTGCTCAAGCGCCTCAGTGTTTTCATCTGGGTGAAATTGTAAAAGCACATGAAACAGTGAGAAAAACTAATCCAAATTATACGGATATCGTTGATTCTTGTACACTTTTTAAGTCTTTAGATAAAGAAACCTATATGGTAGAAGGTAATAGAGGCAATATAAAAATAACAACAATAGAAGATTTATACATATTGCGGGCTCTAATACGTTATAAAGAAGATATGGAAGCCTTTGGAATAGACGGAAAGGAATAATGTATGGCAACAATTTTCGAAAAAGATATCGATGAGATTATACAAAACTTTGATATGTCTGTTTTTGAGGGTAAATGTGTTATGGTAACCGGCGCGACAGGCTTAATCGGCAAATTATGTGCTAAATCATTATTAAAATCCGGAGTAAATGTTGTTGCACTTGTCAGAAATGAAGAAAAAGGTAAGAAAATTTTTGGAGAAGTGAAAAATTTGAGATTTTTGGTTCAAGATATAAATTCTCCAATAAATTATGAAGGTCGGATTGATTATATAATTCACTGTGCAAATACAACTTCATCATCTGATTTTGTAGAAAAACCTGTTGAAACAATTTATACAACAATAAACGGAACAAGAAATGTTTTAGAATACGCAAAACGCAGAGGTAAATATTTAGAAGGAATGGTTTTTCTATCATCTTTAGAGATATATGGCAAAACAGAAAAAGAAAATATAACAGAAGATGATTTAGGTTACATTGATATTCTATCAACTCGCAGCAGTTATTCGCAAGGCAAAAGAATGGCAGAAACCATGTGTATATCTTATGGAAAAGAATATAATGTTCCAATTAGGATTGCACGACTTTCACAAACATTTGGGGCGGGGGTTTCAAAAGAAGACAACAGAGTTTTTGCACAATTTGTAAAAAGTGTGATAAATAAAGAAGATATTGTTTTATTCACCAAAGGGGAGACAAAACGCAACTACTGTTATACAACAGATGCAGTAAGAGGAATTTTCACAATATTAACAAAAGGTGAGAATAATCAAGCATATAATGTAGCAAATAAAAATACTTATATTTCTATTGCAGATATGGCTAAAACACTTGAAAACGCAGATACAAAAGTGGTTTTTAAGATTGATAATGTAGACAGAGGTTACAATCCGACAATAAAAATTTGCTTAGACACGACAAAATTAGAACAATTAGGTTGGAGTTCCAAAATAGATTTACCTCAAATGTTTGATAGAACCATACAATCAATGAAAGAAGAATAATGGAAAAATTAAAAAATATAGAATTTATAAGAGTTTTTTTAATATGTGCAATAGTTTTTTTGCATATGTTCATTGATAGAAAATGGTGTCTTTGTACGTTATTTCCCGATATTTCTATTTACCAAACCCTAAAATCTGCAATAGCTCATTCTAATAATGGTGTAGAAGGATTTTTTATTGTTGCGGGATTTTTTCTTGTTTATACATTTAAATCTCATTTGAGTTTAAAAAACTTTATTTTAAAGAAATATATAAGATTATCTCCTGTAATTTTATTTTCAATGGGTTTGTGTGCAATAGGCTGGTTGTTAGGTGCAATGCATTTTAAACTAATACCCAATTTATTAACGGTATTTTTATTAAATAACTTTGTTGTACAAATAGGTGTAGGACAAAATCCTATTTTATGGTACACTTCTGCCCTTTTTACTGGCTTATTACTTTATTTTTGTTTAATAAAATATTTGCCTGTTAAAATAAAATATTGGACCATAGCAATAGTGGCTATAAGTGGTTATATAATACTGGAAATTTTACAACATGGATCATTTGTAAAACCTATAAAAAATTATCACCATATATTTAATATTGGATTTCTACGAGCTGTCGGCGGTATTGGTTTGGGGTGTTTAATAGGGTATTTATACAAAAATATTTTGTCCAAATTCAATCAGCCTTTAAAAAACATGCTGCTAAAATGGTTTTTCACACTGTTGGAATTTGGTTTTATGGGTTTTATAATATGGTGGTGCATGTGTATTCACAAGAGTATAAATAATATAGTAATAGTTTTGTGTTTTGGGATTTTGCTTATTTTATTTCTCTTTAAAAAAGGTTATTTATCTCAGATAACCGATAGTGATATTTGGGTAAAACTAGGGCGATATCAATATTCTATTTATGTTGTGCATTATGTAATAATTAGGATACTTGGTTTAAAAGTCTGGAAACATTGTCCGGATTTCGTTTCTGCACATCCGATTATGCCAATAATATTAAATTTGGTTGTAATTTTGTTGATTGGTATTTTTGCTTATCATATGGTAGAATTACCTTGCACCAAATATTTGAAAGCAAAATTGATAAGGAAATAAAATTGGGTATTTTAAGTAAAATAAAACAAAATTTAGATAATAAATTTTCACAGGATACAAACTATCATTCCTTGTCGGTAATTTTGCCGTATTTCAAACCTTATTTAAACAGAACATTTTTAGCTCTCGGTTTAGCTGTTCCTATAGGTGCATTGGATGCGGTTATTGCTCTGTCTTTAAAACCTTATATGGATGTTGTAATGATGGATAAACAAATGCAATCAACTTGGTTTTTACCAATTTTGATTGTTGTTTTTACTTCTTTGCAGGGCGGATTGAATTATCTTGCAACATATATGAATGATTGGGTCGGCGGTAGAGTAACAAACGATTTAAAAAGAGATTTATATAAAAAATTGATGCATCAAACGTGTCATTTTTTCGATAAACAAACTTCAGGAAAAATATTAAAAGCATATAATAATGATGCAGAAAAATCTTGCGCAGGACTTATTTCAAATATAAAAACAATTATATCAAGAGTATTTTCTTCAATATCATTAATTGGTGTATTATTTTATAATTCGTGGTTTTTAGCAATTATTGCTGTTTTTGTTTTGAGTTGTGCAATGGTGCCTTTAATGAAAATAAAATCCGCAATAAAAAGTATTTACAACCGTTCAGAAGGAGAAAATGCTAAGATTTTAACAACATATAATGAAGCATTTGCCGGACACAAAGTGATTTCAGCCTATAATTTATATGATTTAAAACAAAAACAATTTGAAAAACAATCATATAATGTCTTTGGTTTAAGAATAAAAATTACTCAACACACCGCATGGTTATCTCCATTAATGCATATTATTGTTTCTGTGGGTATTGCGGCAGTAATTGGCATCGGTAGTTATATGATTGTAAAAAATAAATTAAGTGCAGGTCAGTTTGTTTCGTTTATTACAGCATTGATAATGCTTTATACACCAATTAAAGGTCTTGGTAATAATGCAAAAAATATGTCAACTTGTTTATGTGCAATAGAAAGAGTTGTTTCAAAATTAGAACAAGTACCGGCTGTTGTTGATTATGATGGCGCGATAGATTTTCCTGAATTTAAAGACAAAATATCCTTTAAAGATATAAAATTTTCCTATATAAAAGGTAAACGTGTATTAAACGGTATATCTTTTGATGTTAAAAAAGGTGAAACTGTTGCCCTTGTCGGAAATTCCGGAGGGGGAAAATCTACTATTGTTAATTTATTACCTCGTTTTTATAATGTCAAAAATGGAGATTTAACTTTTGATGATGTTTCAATAAATTCAATAAAAATAGATTCACTGCGTGCGAATATAGCAATGGTTTTTCAAGACAATTTTTTATTTGAAGGAACGATTAGAGATAATATAATGCTTGGAAAACTTGATGCAACAGAAGAAGAATTGCAAAAAGCCGTGAAAGAATCATATTTGGAAGACTTTGTAAACTCTTTAGAAAAAGGTTTGGATACTCAAATAGGTGAGCGAGGAATGCTTTTATCCGGCGGTCAAAAACAAAGAATAGGCATTGCCAGAGCATTATTAAAGAATGCACCGATATTGGTTCTTGATGAAGCGACTTCTGCCCTTGATAACCAAGCAGAGCATATTGTTCAACAAGCAATAGAAAATTTAATGAAAGATAGAACAGTTTTTGTAATTGCACATAGACTGTCAACAATTCAAAATGCCGATAGAATTCTTGTTATAAAGGGAGGCTATCTTGTAGAGAGCGGAACACATGATGAACTAATAAATATCCCTGATGGTGAATATAAAAAATTATATGAAATGCAATTTAACAAAGCATAAAAAAAGAACCTATTTAAAGGTTCTTTTTTAGTCTTTTTTTGCTTTAACATTTGGACTTTCGTATTCAATACCCATTTCTTTTAATGTTTTGATAAAGTTTTGGGCACATAATCTTTGAGCTTCCGGCGGAACTATTCGCAAAATTTCAACTGTCTTTGATATAACAGGGTCTTTGTCGTACCATCTGTTATTTGCATTAACAGGTTTAACCATTGCGTAAAATTTATCTATTGTTTCTTTAGAAACTTTTTCTTCAATTTTTTGCAAGAAAATTTCAGCCTGTGCTTTCAATTCTGTTTGATAATTTCTAAGCAAGTCTATTACTTCTAATAACAACGGGTCATGATCATACCAGCGTTTATAAGTAGGACTCATTGTGTACACCCTCCGTTAGGTTTATCTGGGAATCTTCGACTCTTCTTTCTATCTTCCCTCCTAACAATCTTATCTTACTTTCGAAATTTTCGTATCCTCTATCTATATGATGTATTTTTTCTACAACAGATTCACCATCAGCCATTAAAGCTGCTACAACAAGTGAAGCACCGGCTCTTAAATCGCTGGCAGTTAAAGTAGTTCCGGAAAGTTTCTTAACTCCCTTGATAATTGCATGGTTTCTGTCTTGATGAATATCTGCTCCCATTCTGTTCAAATCAGGAACTTGCATAAATCTGTTTTCATAAAGACTTTCTGTGATAATACCAACACCATTTGCGGTTGATAACAATGCCATTGCCATAGATTGTAAGTCTGTCGGAAATCCCGGATATGGTTGAGTGATGAAATTAATAGAATTTAATCTGTTTTTGCAGCTAACTTCCATGGATGTAGGGTCTAAAAGTTTAATATTTGCGCCCATTTTGAGCAATTTATTTGTGAAGAAAGTCAAATGAGCAGGATAAACATTTCTTATAATCCCTTTCCCTTTTGTTGCAATAATAGCGGTCATGTATGTTCCTGCTTCTATTCTGTCAGGAATGGTTGTATATTCAATTGAATGAAGATGTTCAGGTTTAACCCCGTTAATAATAATTTCAGAAGTACCGGCGCCGTTAACATCTGCCCCCATTGTATTTAAGAAATTTGCCAAATCAACAATTTCAGGTTCTTGTGCTGCGTTTTGAATTCTTGTAGAACCTTCTGCAAGAACTGATGCGAGCATAATATTTTCTGTTGCTCCGACAGATGGAATATCTAAATAAATATCAGAACCGATTAGTTTGTTTGCTTTTGCAATAACATAACCGTTTTCAATTTTAATTTTAGCACCAAGAGCTTCTAAACCTTTAATATGAAAATCAACTCTGCGTTCTCCAATTGCGCAACCGCCCGGCATTGCAACATTTGCTTCTTTACATCTCGAAACTAGTGCACCAAGAACAACAAAAGATGCTCTCATTTTACTTACAAGCTCGTATGTCGCAGTAACGCTTGTTAATTCAGTTGCATCGATAACAACAGATTTTTCTTCTTTGTTATAATCAATTTTTGCACCAAGTTGTGCAATAACTTTTAACATAATATCAACGTCAGTAAGTTCAGGCACGTTGTATATTTTTGTAGAGCCTTTTACAAGTAAGGCTGCTGCCATAAGTTTTAGTACAGAGTTTTTAGCTCCGCCAATGGATACTTCTCCTTTAAGGGGTGTTCCGCCTTTTATATAAAATCTTTCTGCCAATTTTTGCCTCCGAAAGAGTGGTTTTACTATATCTTCTTATATATAATAATACAATTAGTTGCTTTTGATGTAAATAAATTACAATATGTAAAGATTGAGGTTATAGAAATTAATATTTTGACAAAAAATATTTATTTTTGACTTTTATTTTGATATATTAAAACAAAACAAAATAAGTTGTTTGGAAAAGGAAAAATATGCTGGAATCTCTTCATAAAACAAAGGAAACAGTTAACAACAATACTCACAAGATGTATGTTTCTGTTCCTGTTAATCGTGTAAACGATATTATTGATAGTTTGAGAAAAATATTTGAAGAAGAGCAAAAATCAAGAGATTCGATTTTATTAAGTTATAAACCAAGTGCTATATACAAATTGGCAGATTACATTTCCGGAAAAATTTCACGTTCTGCATCTATTGGTATTGCAGGTGAAACAGCAAGCGGAAAATCTACAATTACACTTGATATTATAGATACAATAAATTCGTTTGCAACTGAATTTGAGCTTAATAATATTATTACTCGTGTAAATACGGATGATTACTATTATGATCGTTCGGAGATGGTTAAAGCGGCAGGAAGTTTTGCGGAATTTGCAAAACATTATGATTTAGATGTGCCTGCAGCGTTGGAACTCGAGTTGATGAGTAAACATATAAAAGAATTATTATCAGGCAAATCAGTTTATTTACCTAAATACGATATGTCCGGAACGGCAAAAAGATATGATGATTATACATTGGCAAAACCATCAAAAATAGTTATTTCTGAAGGTTTATTTACGTTAACAGAAAAAATTAAAGATGCTTTTGATTTTAAAATTTATGTTGATGTAAGACATCATATTCAAAAAGAAAGATTTTATATAAGAGCTGCTGAGCGTGATTTGGGTGATAGTGCGGATACTATTTATCAAAACGCATCACAAAAAGCAGAAGTCTATATAAGACCGTGTAAAAAAGATGCAGATATTGTTTTGTCCGGTGAATCAGACAGAGCAAGGTACAAAGAATTTTTGAATAAAATAATTTCATTAGTACAAAAATATAATTTTAAAAATAGAGAAATTATATAAATTGCTAAAGAAAATTCTTTGTGCTATATTTGCATTGCAAAAGTTTTTTGCGGGCGTAGTTCAGTGGTAGAATGTCTCCTTCCCAAGGAGAAGATCGCCGGTTCGAGCCCGGTCGCCCGCTAGTTATTAATAAATGAATTGTAAAAATAAAGGATAAGTGTATGCAAGTTTCAAAAATAAATTATCAGAATACCCCTGAATTTAAAGCGGGTTTGTATTTTTCCAGATCTTCAAGTGTATTGTTTAATAGAAATCACAATATTACTTTTAGAACACCAGATCAACCTCAAGTATCTTCTGAAGGATTTAGATATTTTGAAGATAAAAATATTTCGGAAGAATTAAAAGAAAAATTTGCGAATATTCCATTTATAAAAAAATTGGCGCAAAAGTTTGATACTTTTATATGGACAGGTTTTTCAAAAGAAGGATTATTTGGCAAAAAGAACATTGTTGTAACAAAAATTGCCTGGGCTGATTTATCTAAAAAAGCAGCACAAAAAGAGTGTGTTGTTGCAGGAAGTAATATTTCTAAAGAAGATTCTTTTGATAAAATGTTTGAAAAATTAAATAAAGAAATCTTTATAAAAAAAATATAATACTAATAAAGAATATTTTTTAGTGTTTCAAAATATATAAAATTTTCGCCAATTAAGTAATAACTAATTGATTTTTGTAATAATTATATCAATTGGTGAAAATTTTGTACGCATTAAATCGTCGTAAGAGTCATTTTTTGTAATTTTCATGCACAAATAATGAAAATCAGGATTAACGTTTTTAAAATCTGATTTGGCCATAATTTCGGCAATGGCAACATCTTGTTTTGATTCAAACATTTTTACAACATCTTGTGCCGAGATTTCTCCTTTATTATAATATTCAAACCAATGATGATTTTTTACTTGTTTGATTATTCTATCTTTTATATTTTGTTTTAAATCTATTTTTTCTAATATTTTTTGGGCAATTTTAAAACTTTTTTGTGCATGTCCTTTATCAGGAGTGTAGTCTCCCAAAAAATCTTTACCAAAATCATGTAGTATTGTAGAATATTTAAGAACCAATTTAGATTCTTCATCCAAAGAGGTATACATAGGATTTTTTATGTTGTCACAAAGATTTTTTAATGTATGTATATCAATAGAATAGTGATGGGTGTCATGTTGTTTTCGCCCTATAATAGTTGTAAATTCGGGGATTTCTTGAATTATTGAATTTAAAACTGACTTAATTTCCTTATTTTCGACCATAACTTCATTTTCTTTAGTAAAATGCCTAATTAATTTAGCAATTTTTTGTTCAGCTTTATTCCCTACAATTTTTTCAGGTATTACAGGAATTTTAGATAATTCTGATTTGACAGAATTGTATCCTGTTTGGCGAAAATCTAAATTATATTTTTTTTCTAATTTGAGGCGCTCTTCTTGCGGAAGAGAATTCAATATAGCTTTTAAATCTTGAATGAATTTATTTCGGCTATATTTGAGGGGGACACCATCTTTTCCAAAATGGGTAAAAGAAAAATTTTTTAAAATCTCATCGTATTTTGTTGTTGTACAAAAATCTGAAAAAACTTTTTTATTTTGAGCAATTCTTTTTATTTTATTATACCCTAAGATTATTTTTGCCGTTGTCAATGCAATTATGACAATACCTGCAGTAGTGTATGCATATTTTTTTATTTTAGATAATTTTTTAGATTTTTTATCGTTAATTTCAATAGTATCTTGTTTTGTATTATTAACAAGATTATGTTGATAAGACGGAGTCTTTTCTTTATTTGAAAAAGAAATGGGTATTGAGTTATTTATAATTTGTATGTTTTTTATCATAAAAGTATCTTTTCCGTTTGTATATGTATTTTTAATCTAAATGCAAATGATGTTTTATTGCTTTATTAAAACCTTCTGTAAATGCAAATATGCCATCGACTGATGAAAATTGTTTTAAGATATTACCTTCATTGTCAACCATATAAAATTCTGAATTCCAATGAGATTTCTCCGGAACAATATGAACATATCTGGCTCCGGTTGCTGATTGGGGTGAAAATATTGCAATCTTGCCGGAATTTTTGTCTTTTACTCTTGTTATACCTTTTGAATTAGTTACGGGCTTTTTGCCGTCAATATTGATTTGCATTTTATTCAGAATTCTTTGTTCTACAGAAAGATGACTGTTAGGTATAGCTTTGTGTTGTCTGTTTACTGCGATAAAATCCATTAGTTCATCAAATTTATTAATAACTTTTAAAGTATTTTCTTTTAAGTAGTTTATAAAAGTTTGAGGCTCGTATGTATCAAATCTTAATTTTGTGTTTAATTCCGGATAATATTGAAATTTGAGTTCATTTGTTTTTACAAATTGAGCAATATTATAATCTTTGCTATCTTTCATTACATAGAAAACAGAATTCCCATCCCCGTTCCAATTTCTGAAAATTTGTTTGCCATGACCAATTCTATTTTCTAATAACTCTTGTGTTCCCTTTACTGCTGATTTGTAGTTAATTAGAAAACCACCCTGAAAGTTTATATTGTTGTTAATTCTATTTTGCATACATACCTCTTTTCAGGTATATAAAAGCATCTGATAAAAATTTTTGCTATTTGTGATGCATTTGTGACAATATAAAATCTCTTGCAATGATAGCTTCTTCTTTTGTTAGCGGGGGTACATCTTTTAGCGGGTAATCAATGCCTAGAGCTTGATATTTACTCCTTGCCATATCATGATATGGCAAAACATCAAGTGCAACAATATTTTTTAGAGTCGACAGAAATCTGCCGAGTTCTTTTAAATATTTTTCATTGTAAGTTATTTCCGGCACCACAACGTGTCTTATCCACATAGGAATTTTTTTATCTGATAAATATTTTGCAAAAGCTAAAATATTTTTATTGGAATGTGAAGTTAATTTTTTGTGTTCATCTTCGTCAATGTGTTTGATATCAAGGAGAACCAGATTTGTATATTTTAAAAGTTCATCAATTTTATCCGTATTTTCAGGGTTAAAAGTTATTCCGGAAGTATCAAGAGCTGTATGGATATTTAGTTTTCGTGCCTGTTTAAATAATTCTGTAACAAAATCCATCTGAATTAACGGTTCCCCGCCAGTTACTGTTATTCCACCTTTGCAAAACTCTTTTACGCTATCGTATTGTTTTAATATCTGAGAAGGGGTGTAATATTTTATTCCCTCACCCGCATTTGTATTGCTCGTATCCTCGCAAACAACTGCTCCCTCTCCCACTGAAGAAAGCTGTGGGCGAGGGTAAAGATTTAGTTTTTGATATGAGACCTCACCCGCATTTGTATTGCTCGTATCCTCGCAAACAACTGCTCCCTCTCCCTCCGAAGAATGCTGCGAGCGAGGGGGATAAATAGCCCAGGTGTCCGGATTGTGACAATAAAGGCATCTCATAGGACACCCTTGCATAAATATAACAAATCGAATCCCCGGACCGTCTACTGTTCCGCAGGATTCGATTGAATGAATATTTCCTATGATTTCTGCCATTTCCTATACTCTTGTATAAGTATTAATTTTTTCAGTATTAGTTTTAGGGTTAAATCCTGATGGCATACTCATGTTACCAACACTGGATCTTGGTAAATCTGTTGTATTTGCTCTTTCTGTTTCTTTGACTTCTTCAGTTTCTTTAACAGTTGTTGTTTTTACAATAGGAGTTGCTGTTTTTGAACCTAATGAAGAATGGAAAGTTCTTGAAATAACGTCATCTTGCTGTTCTTTAGTTAATTTATTGAAATTAACCGCATATCCTGAAACTCTTACTGTTAATTGCGGATATTTTTCGGGGTGAGCTTGAGCATCTATTAATGTTTCTCTGTTAAACACGTTAACATTCAAATGATGTCCGCCTTTTTCAACATATCCGTCAAGCAAATTTATTAAATTTTCTTCTTGTTGAGTTGTCATTATATTTTCTCCTTTTAGTTAATTGTTACATATATCTTCGCAGCATCCGCAATCAAATGAAACATTCAAATCGCCCATAAATACTTCATCTTTACCTAAAGCATTCGGTATAATGGAAAAAGTATTTGAAATTCCATCTTGAGCATCACTAAACGGAAGTTTTGCAACAGAAGCTAATGAAGCAACTGCACCATTACTATCACGTCCGTGCATTGGGTTAGCTCCCGGAGCTAAAGGCACTCCTTGTTTTCTTCCATCAGGTGTGTTACCTGTTTTCTTTCCGTAAACAACATTTGATGTAATTGTCAAAATTGACATTGTAGGAATAGAATTGCGATATGTATAATGTTTTCTGATTTTGTTCATAAATGTGTGAACTAAATCTACCGCAATTTGGTCTACTCTATCATCATTATTACCGTATTTAGGGAAATCTCCCTCTATTTCATAATCAACGACTATACCATCTTGGTCGCGGATTGTTTTTACTTTTGCATATTTTATTGCGGAAAGTGAATCTGCAACAACAGATAATCCGGCAATACCTGTTGCAAAATATCGTTTTACATCTCTGTCATGTAGTGCCATTTGAGCTTTTTCATAACAGTATTTATCATGCATATAGTGAATTACATTTAATGTATTAACATATAATCCTGCAAGCCATTCCATCATATCATCATATTTTTCCATAACTTCATCATAATCAAGATATTCTGAAGTTATTGGTCTGTATTTTGGACCAACTTGTTCTTTTAATCTTTCATCAACACCACCGTTTATTGCGTACAGTAAGCATTTTGCAAGGTTTGCTCTTGCTCCGAAAAATTGCATTTCTTTACCTACTACCATTGAAGATACACAGCATGCGATAGCGTAATCATCTCCATGTATAACTCTCATTAGATCATCATTTTCATACTGAATAGATGATGTTGTTATAGAAATGTGTGCTGCATATTGTTTAAAATTGTGCGGCAAACTTTTTGACCAAAGAACAGTCAAATTAGGTTCAGGTGCTGTGCCTAAATTTTCTAATGTGTGAAGATATCTAAAAGAGTTCTTTGTAACAAGAGTTCTGCCATCAATACCCATACCACCGATAGATTCTGTAATCCAAGTCGGATCACCGGAGAATAAAGCATTATATTCCGGTGTTCTTGCGAATTTGACAAGTCTTAACTTCATAATGAAGTGATCAATCATTTCTTGTGCTTCTGATTCGGTGATAATTCCTTCTTTTAAATCTCTTTCAATATAAATATCTAAGAAAGTAGAAGTTCTGCCAATACTCATAGCTGCGCCATTTTGTTCTTTTACAGCGCTAAGATAGCCAAAATATAACCATTGAATAGCTTCTTTGGCGTTTCTTGCAGGTTTTGTAATGTCAAAACCATAAATTTTGCCAAGTTCTGCCATTTCCCATAATGCGCGAATTTGTTCAGAAATTTCTTCTTTTAATTGTATTTTATCAGGAGTCATTTCACCATCAATAGAATTGAATTGGTCAAATTTGTCATATACAAGTCTATCAATTCCGTATAAGGCAACACGTCTGTAATCTCCAATAATACGTCCTCTGCCGTAAGCATCAGGTAAACCTGTTAATATTGCTGCGTGGCGAGCTTTTCTCATCTCAGGAGTATATGCATCAAAAACCCCTTGGTTATGTGTTTTTCTATATTTTGTGAAGATTTCGCTAATTTCCGGATCAACTTTATATCCATATGATTTACAAGAAGTTTCAGCCATTCTAATTCCGCCAAATGGCTGTAGTGAACGTTTTAGAGGTTTATCAGTTTGCAAACCAACGATTTTTTCCAAAGGTTTATCAATATATCCTGCTCCGTGTGAAGTTATAGTTGATACAATTTTAGTATCCATATCCAAAACGCCGCCATTTTCGCGTTCTTTTTTGAATAAGTCCAAACATTCATTCCAAAGCTTAGAAGTTGCCTCTGTCGGGCCGGCCAAAAAGCTTGAATCCCCTTCGTATGGTGTATAATTATGCTGTATGAAATCTCTTACATTAATTTCTTTTGACCATTTCCCAGGTATAAATTCTGTTGTGGGATAAATTTTATCTTCCAGCAAAGTATCTGCCATTTTTCCTCCTTGAGTCTGTATATTTTTTATAATTAGATATTCTACACATTCCGATTAATATTCACAGACAAGTATACATCATTATTACTAAAACTTCTACTATTTTAAGGGAGTTTATAAATTTTGTTAAGATAGTATATACTGTTTTTTAGAGTTTTTCTATCAATCTTTTGGTATATATTTTGACATCATAAAAAAAATCATTATAAAAAGGCAAGAATACCCTATTTTGTACGTGTAAAAAATCAGGAGTTTAATTATGTCTATTAATCTGGTTAGCAGTATTGGCAATTATGGCCATCCTCATTCAAAATTAAGTGAAGAATTAAGACAAAAACTGCTTGCTTTGGGGATTGATCCGTCTTGTGTTTCTTCAGATGCAGAAGCAAGGATATTAATAGAGAATATATTACAAACACAAATAACAACAGAAGTAAAAAGTACAAAATCAGAAGATTTTTGTTGCGGTGAGCAGGAATTAATTTCAAGAGCCAAAAATCTGGCGTCTAAGATGGGGATTACTCTTTCTAATAATTTAACTTTGGAAGAAATACTGGAAAAGATTTCCCGTAAATTGAATGAAAAAATTTCTGTGGCTGCAAATAATGAAAAAGAATTATCTTTTATAAAATCTTGTCAAAGTGAGTTATCGGAAATAGCGCGGGAGTATTCGGTTGTGAAACAAAATGAAAAAGCTATGTTTGCTTCCTTGAATTTTAATGCGAATATGAATAGGATGATTTTAGGATTATAGTATTTTTTAAAGATTTAAAAAAATTATAAATAAATAGAAGAATTACTGATAAAGTATATTGATTATAGAAATTCCTTGTTGTTAAATTAGATTATGAAAAGAAGGGTTAAAGCGTTAGTTTTATGTCTGGGTTTTACGGCAATATTATTTGCTATAAACACTGTTTACCATTATACAAAAAATCCTTTATTAGAAAATGATGTTCAGAGTGTAAATACTCAAAAAATATCTTATCAAAAATTATATGAAAAGAATTGGCAGACAATAAAAAATGAGTATTATGATCCGACATTTAATCATCAGCATTGGAGCAGATGGCGCAATAAATATCAAAATAAGATAAAAACAAAAGAAGATGCAAAAGTTGCGATAGAAACAATGTTAGCAAGTTTGGATGATCCATATTCGAGATATTTGACCTCAGAAGAATTTGCGCAGCAGAACACTTCTATTACATCCAAAATTTCCGGTATAGGCGTGAGTATTGCTAATGATTCCGGCAAAATAAGAGTTGTAAATGTTATAGAATCAACTCCTGCGCAGTTTGCGGATGTAAAAGTAGGCGATATAATAATAGCTGTCAATGGGAAAAAAGTTAGCGGTTTATCGTTAGCAGAAGTATCCAATCTTGTAAAAGGTCCAATTAATACTTTTGTAAATTTGGATATATTGCGAGAAAATGAAAAGATTACTAAAAATATAATCCGCAAAGAAATCACCGTAAAAACAGTAAAAAGTACAAATGATAAGAATATAGGCTACATACAAATAGGGAGTTTTATAAGTAAATCAACTCCGAATGAATTTTTAGAAGCATTAGAAAATACGTCCAAGTCAAAAGGTTTAATTATAGATTTGCGCGGCAATACCGGAGGATTGCTTGCAAATGCAATTTTTATTGCTAATTTGTTCATAAATAAGGGTAATTTGGTAAGTATTGTTGGCAGAAATGGTTACAAATACAATATAGAGGCACAAGATACAAATGTTCATATCGATAAGCCAATAATCATATTAGTTGATGGTGCAAGTGCGAGTGCGAGTGAAATTTTGTCGGGTGCTATGAAAGATTACAACAGGGCAAAACTTGTCGGTACAAAAACTTACGGCAAAGGTATGGTTCAAAAAATCATTTCTATGCCGAATGAAACCGGATTAAATTTAACAATTGCAAGATATTTAACCCCGTCTGGCAACGATATTAATAAACGTGGAATTACTCCGAATGTGGAAGTGAAGTTTACCAAAAAAGATGTTGAGCAAAAGAGAGATGTTCAACTTGAATATGCGAAAAATATGTTAAAAGATATGATTGCCAAGAACAATTTGTAATGAATTCTTGACATCCTCTTATGTCTTTTTTATATTATAAATACGTTGTTGGTGGCGACATGGCCAAGTGGTAAGGCAGAAGCCTGCAAAGCTTTTATCCCCAGTTCGAATCTGGGTGTCGCCTTTTTAAAAAACAAATGGGGGTATATATGGGCGCAATTTTTGGTATTTCTGACAATCCTGTTTCAACTTTACATTCAACTATAAGTGTGGAAGGGCCGGTTCAAACACCGAAATATGTTTTAAAAGAACTTCCAAACGGCATTTATCAAGACAAATTTGAATTAAGTAATGTACAAAAAGTGATAAAGCCTAAAAATACTTTCAAAAACTTTTTGTCAACTTTAATAAAAGGGGCAAAAAGGGTATAGATTGATAATTAAATAGAATTTGTGGGCGATTGGCGCAGTTGGTAGCGCATCACATCGACATTGTGGGGGTCGTGGGTTCAAGTCCCGCATCGCCCAATTAAGAACCTGACAGATATTTGT
>CADCKD010000003.1 GCA_902801985.1 uncultured bacterium
AAAAATGAATTAATAATATGTAATCAAACTTTTGTCCTGCCAGAGCCGCATAATATTTTGTTTTATTTAAAGTTTTGTTTAACTCTCTTATAGTTTTAGCGATTTTTTGCATTCCTGAAGTTTCAGTATACGGATTAACATACATAAAATTAATAGTATGATCGTACACATAATAGTATGAAAACCCACCGATTATTAGTGCTGCTGCAATTAGTTTAATAAATTTCTCTCTCATAATAAACAAATTATATTATATAATGGCAATTTAACAAAATTATGTATAGAGCTTAACAATCTAAAAATATTTGCACATATATAAACATCTATGATAGGTTATTACTAAAGGTAAGACGATGAAAAAACTTTTATATACATTATTATTCTTTATACTATGGACTTCACCGCTTCAAGCTTCATTTATCACAAATAGTCCCCCGACAATTCAAATTGCTAATCAGCAACTTGATGAGGAGTTGATATTAGATAAAAAATTACAAAAAATAAAACAAGAACTATTATCATTATATAAAAATAATTTTCCATACGATATTCCTATACTTGAAGATGAAAGATTATCAAATAGCAAACTGTATCAATTTGTTCTTGACTTACCAAAAGGTGCAGACTTGCACGTTCATTGTTCAGAAATAATGTCTATTACGGATTTTATTGAATTTATAAGCCAAAATGAGAGAATATTCATATCTAACAGACCCGAAAGAAAATTGATATACCTGACTGAAGATGCAAATATTCCGGACGAATACATAAATTTTCAAAATGCGCTGAAAAATGGAATTGTAACAAAAGAGGAACTAATAGCCAAATGGACACTTGGGGCGTCGGAATATAACTCCACAGGAATTGCATGGGTAAAATTTGAAAAATTATTTGAAGATATTGATATTATAAAAGATTTACCGGACGAATGGATTTATAAGTATTATTATGAAGCATTTTTAAAATACCAAAAAAATAATATTAACCATCTTGAACTTCGCAGGGTCATTAAAACAGACATAAATAAAGAACGAAAAATGCAGCATATTATAAGACAGGCTTATTATGATGTAAAAAAAATATATCCGGATTTCAGCGTAAAAATAATTGGGAATGGTTTAAAATACCACAAATACAGTATTAAAAATACAAAGCAACGCCTTGAAAACACAAAAATCCTGCAAAAAGAAATTAAAGATGAATCACAAACCCCTAATACCAATTTTATTATAGGATTTGATATGGTAAACGAAGAAGACACATCCAGACCGATTTCTGAATATTCCAAATTATTAAAACAATATGTAAATAGAGATATGAACTTATATATGCACGCCGGAGAAACGACATCACAAAATAAAAACAATATAAATACAGCATATAAACTTGGTTCAAAAAGGATTGGGCACGGCTACAATTTATATATGTTTCAAGATCTTATGAACAAATTCAAAAAAAATAATATTACGCTCGAAATATGCCCAATAAGTAACCAAAGGTTAGGTTATATAAAAGATTTGCGCAAACATCCGGCAAAAACGTATCTTAATCGAGGAATTCCAATTGTAATAGCATCGGATGATCCTATTTTTATGGAAAAAACGCCCCTTGTTGATGATTGGTTTTCGGTTATTATTTCGTGGGATTTGAATTTGGAACAAATAAAACAAATTTGTATGAATTCAATTCTTTACTCCGGATTAACTACACAGGAAAAAGAACAGCTGCTAAACCGTTGGGAAAAGCAATGGAATGATTTTGTAAAAGAACAAAATAAAAAACTGTAGACTAAACTTTTTTCAATTTAGCCCTTAGAATTGCGGCATAGTTTTTGAATTCTGTGTTTTGATGAGTCTTACCAAAATTTGTTGAATGGACTCTGCGTTTTGTTGAAACATAATCAATTTTTTTAATTTTAAACCCATTAGAATTCATTTTTGATTGCCATTCTATAATTTCGCCTGCGTGAACAGATTCATTAAAATATCCTATTTTATCAAAAACTTCTTTTTTTATTAAAATCGCACCTGTAAATAAGCCCCAGTATGGTTTTTGTTTAATCGGTGTTTTTGCTTTTTCTTCTTCTGATAGTTCAGGAGAATACCAATCTTGAACTTTTGCCTCTACTGCCATGGTATTCTGTTCAAATTCTTCAGGGGTAAATTCATCATAAAGTTTTTTTAGTGCTCCTTCTTGCATAATATCATCGTGGTCGTGGAACAAAATATATTTACCTCTTTTTCTTTCTTAAAAATCCAATTGTAATTATCTTATTATAATTTCTTAAATATTCCTCATAGGTTAAAGTATTAAGTAGGCTGTATGAATAGCTGAGGGGCAGGGGAAAGATATACGAACCGTAATTTAGGTTCGCTCGAGATTTTTGCACCAACTAATCTTCAGGATGTAATTTCTTTACCATACAACAATACGTTTGAACTTGTGTTTTTACACCTTCATTTATGCATTCTTTCATAAGATTTTTTAAATATTTTTTTTCATACTGTCCCTTGTGATATTCAAAATAAAATCCGTCTAGAGATACTTTTTTAACGTCATCTCCTGCGGGCTCTCCAAAATCCCCGTCAAACTTTTCAGCACTTTTTATTGTTACAAACTCTATATTTTTTATTCCTAAATCTGCATTATTAGACTTTGATTTAACGGCTTCTAATTTTTTATCCGAAATAAAGAATTTTACATCTCTGATTTCGTCACTTAAATATAAGTAATTTTTTGATACGGATAAGGGCTTTTTGCTTTCAAATTCCCCAAGAGGATAAACAAAACCATTTTTTGCAAAATAATATATCAAAGCATGATCTGAATTATTATTTTCATTTACTTTGTCTGTAATTAGTAAAATACGTTCTTTGGATTTGCTTATTTTTTCAGTTGTATAATAGTAATCTTTTGGGAATTCCTCTAATACAAGAGAATAATCAAAATAATCTTTTTTAGTATTGTACCGATCTATTATGGTACTTTTTTTTTATTGTTAGACGGAATAATCGCATTACTTAACGGAATAAAATCAAATCTTTCATATTTTTCAAATACTTTTTTTCTTTCATTATAGGCTGATTCGGAAACATTTTGCCATTCTTCATTCGTATATGTCAAAAACCAAGGGTTATTTGGATTTTCATATCCGTCATATTTAAAATTGATTTGCGGGAATAATTCTGTAGAATTTTCTACCAAATTATATACTCTGACTCCGCTTTCCATAGCTCCTGAAGAATATTCGTTACAAAGAAAACTATCATCGCAGACATAATATCTGTTTCTTGCACCTCCGCTAATCACGTGTTTTGGTTGCCTGTTAACCATAGTATAAATATCATAAATTACACCTTTCCAGTCCCCTTGTGCAATTTCACCAATCAAAAGCTCATCTATACCATCAACATTAACATCATAATATGCATAACCTATTTTATCCTTTTGAGCAATTACGTTATACATATAACTCATATTTTCTTTTTCAAGTTTTGAGCTATCCCATTTTTCATTAATTGCTTTAATATGTTTTTCTAAAACACTTTTATATAAATCTTCCCCCTTCATTCCTTGATTTTTAAAATATTTTGCGCCTTTCACCCCTTGGATATTTACCTCTTCTCCGAGATTGTACAGAGATTTAAATGCTTCAGGAGCCTCAGGAGATTTTGTATAATCATATTGAACATCAGTCGGGTGCTTCAAAACTATATCATATATCACACCCTTTTTATCAACAAGTTCACCAATTTTTCTGCTGCCCGGAAGCGTAGCATGATCAGAAGGATTTTTATATGCTTTTATTCCGAATGCAAAGCCTCCAAAACCAGCTTTTTTCGACGCTGTATGGAATATAGAAATCTTGTCTTTTTCTTTTTTTATTTCATAGCTGCCATTTAATTGGTTAGGTATAGAAATTGAAAATAATTTGTTCTTAATAATTGTATTATTTTCTTTTGATATACTCTCTAAAGCAAACACTGTCAAAAAACAAAGACAAATTATAAATACTGCAAATATTTTTTTCATTTAATAACTCCTCTCAAATATCATATAATTATGGTATCATTAAAAAAAAATAATAAACACACATAATATTTTATAAATTAAAAGTAGGATCTGACTTATTTTGGACAAACAAAAGGAACAGAGATTGAAAAACAAATTGCTCAACTTGCAACAGGTGAAGCTGTCGGCGGAGCGATGTATTATGCTCTTGCAAAAGTTGCAAAAGAACAATTTGGTTTAGATGAAGTTGCAAAAGAATTTATTGAACTTGGAAACCAAGAAACAAACCACGGAGCGTTTTATGCATCATTAAACGGGAGATATCCTTATGATGAAAAATCTTTCTGGCAAATGGTAAGAGGTCTATCTAAAGCAGAATATAAAGGGGAAGGTAATGTAAACCAAATTGCAGATAAACTTGAACAACTTGGAATTGATAAAAAAGCGGTTGAGCAAGTAAGAGAATCTGCGCTTCAAGAAAAGCATCACGGAGAAAAATTCCTTTATCTATTTTGTCCATTATACACTAAATCGTAAAATTTTATCACTTATTTTGCCATATAAACTATTAAAATTTTGCACATAAACAAATATAGGCATATAATGTTAATATGATTACATTTATTTCAGGCATAATAATATTAATACTTGGTTATATATTTTACTCAAAGTATATAGAAAGAACTTTTAATCCGGATGACAGGCCGACTCCGGCCCACAAATACAGAGACGACGTGGATTTTGTTCCAATGCCAAAAAATAGAAATGCGCTTATCCATCTTTTAAATATTGCGGGGATGGGGCCTATTATTGGGGCAATTCAAGGGATCTTATTTGGCCCGATAGCTTTTATACTAATCCCTCTCGGTTGCATATTTGCAGGAGGAGTTCATGATTATTTTGCAGGTATGCTTTCTGCCAGAAATCGCGGAGCACAAATTACAGGTTTAATTCATGAATATTTAGGCAAAAAAGCTTTTAAAATTTTTATGGTAATAGTTGCAATAATGTTGTTATTACTTGCAACGGTGTTTGTTTATACTGCAGGAGATCTTTTTGCGGAAAGATTTATGGGAGTAAAAGATTTTGTAATAACTGACCCGAAAGTATTAGGAACATATATTGTAATTCTTTCTTATTTTGTTATGGCAACTCTATTTCCGATTGATAAAATTATCGGGAAATTCTATCCTGTTTTGGGATTGATGTTAATTATCGGGACGGGTTTTGTACTCGTTGGATTTATGATAAACGGAGTAAATTTGCAAAATTTAAGCCTGTCAAACTTTAATACACATCCAAACCATTTACCTCTGATACCGATGTTTTTTATGACTGTTAGCTGCGGACTTCTTTCAGGTTTCCATTCAACACAAGCGACAATAATTTCCAGAACTCTTGATAAAGAACAAGA
Source organism: uncultured bacterium (assembly GCA_902801985.1). GTDB lineage: Bacteria > Cyanobacteriota > Vampirovibrionia > Gastranaerophilales > Gastranaerophilaceae > Zag111. Next base: position 5,426 of record CADCKD010000003.1, read on the forward strand.
CGGAAGAAGAATTTTTTACGGAATGATGTGCCTTGAATCATTGATTGCAATTATATGGGCAGCAGCGGCAATGGATGTATACAGTCTTAATCTTGTCCCTCAAAATATTATAGGAACAGTTAATGTTGTAAACATAATCGCAAACAAATTTGTTCCTCTAAATTTGGCATTTTTAGTAACGATAGCAATTATTATCCTCCCGATAACATCAGGGGACACAGCTCTGAGAGGTTTGCGTATAACAATAGCAGATGCGCTTAATCTTGAACAAAAAAATATCCTAAAAAGATTAGTTATAGTAATTCCTATTGTTATGTGCGTTTTAGCAATACTTATATGGGCAAAAACAAATGCAAACAGCTTCTCCTTGATATGGAGATATTTCACATTCTTTAACCAACTGATTGCAATTCCGACATTATGTTGTGGTGCAATATTTTTAGCACGTGCAAAGAAAAATTATTTTGTAGCGTTAATACCGGCTCTATTTTATGTATTTATAACAATGTCTTTTATTTTCAGCGAAAAAATAGGTTTTAACCTTCCGCTAAAAAATGCTGAAATTATTGGATTTGTTCTTACACTAAGCGTATTTATGTATATAATAAAAAAGATAAAGAGAAATAAAAAATAGCACTATGACAAAATTTGATCTACATTTACATACAAATAATTCTGACGGAAGTGACACCCCACAAGAGCTATTACAAAAAATTGAAAACGAAAATATTGGAATTTTTGCACTGACTGACCACGATACCGTTGCAGGAATTCCTGCGATGAAAAAGCTACTTACAAACAAAATAAAATTTATACCCGGAATTGAACTTACTTGTAAAGCAAGAGATATTAAATGTCATATATTAGGCTACAATATTGACGAAACAAGCTCTACACTTTTAAATTTAATTGAGAAAGGTAAATTATTAAGGAAACAAAAGCTTGAAACAAGAATAAATTATTTAAAAGAAATATGGAATATTGAACTGAACAAAGAAGAACTTGATTGGCTATATTCCAGAAAAAGCGTTGTCAAAACCCATATTGCAAATATTTTGGTAAAAAGAGGTCTTGCAGATAATAATATTGCCGCAATGAAAAAATATTTAGATGGCTGTAAAACAGGCAATACCCGCTTTGATGGGGAAGAAGCGATAAATACTATAAAAATTGCAGGAGGTGTACCTATATGGGCACATCCGCTTGGCGGGGAGGGCGAAACTCACCTTGATAAAGAAGAATTTTTACCAAGATTAGAAACAATGATAGATTGCGGAATTCAAGGGCTTGAGTGTTATTATTCAAGATACACAAATGAAGAAATAGAGTTCTTAAAAGACTGCGCAAATAAAAAAGGATTATTTATCACAGGTGGAAGCGATTATCACGGCACAAATAAAACTGTACTATTAGGACAGCTAAACGTAAATAACACCCCGATAGATTCAAAAGAACTAAATATTATTTTTCCCTAAACAAAACCATTGCACACGCACTTAAAATTGCGGCACCTATAAGAACTTCAAACGGAAATCTTATCAGTAGAGATTTATCCAATATCATTGGGATTAATAAAATTGCGCCGGCAGGCGGAAAATATATTTTTATTCTATCAAGTGCAAAAAACAAAATCGTACAAGCAAGAGCCGTACAAATAAATAACGGCAGTCCAAAAAATTCATTCAATAAAAGCCTTAAAGTACATCCTACAAAAGAAGCAAACGTCATAAGCCCTACAATATATAAAGGCTTCTCTCTTGCCGGACTTTTGGGATTGGAAAGTTCAGTAAACATCACAATCAATGGAGGTGCAAGGAAATAAATTTGGTGAGTTTTAAATGGCAAAAGAGCAACAAGCCCGAAAACAATCAAAAGTTTTGACCATTTTATTACTTGTTTTTGAACCTCAAAATTACAAGGGACAAAACTATTTACAGGCCTAAAATGATATTTTTCCATAAGCCATTGAGCAAAAATTATTATTAATGACATCAATGAAACAGATATAGGATATATCCAACTGCTTGTTCTCAAATAAACCGGTAATATACATGCGGAAATTATCGGTACAAAATTTGTTTTAAATAATGTCAAAATAAAGCCGGTAAACGCAAAACACAGACATACCTGAAAAATTAAAGCCGTTGTACAATATTTTACAACCAACACCCCGAATAAAGCCGCTAACGACATTAATATAAAGATACGTCTTTTATTGGTCATCCAAGGTTGCTGCTCACTAACCCACGCACCAATTGTAAGAGCACAAATTTCAGGGAAAATAATCTCTGACTCATGCGAAATTTCGGCAACAAATACCATCACAAATGCCATTATTATCCCAAAAAGATATCTCTCTATTCTAATTCTTTTTAATACTTCGGCTTTCACACTTTTATAATAAAATAACGTTAACAAATGTTCAACTGTAAATACTTTATATGCATGATACAATAAAAGAACAGATTATGAGATAATGACGGGTGGTAAAAAATTAAGAGGTTCATGGAATGGAAGTAACAATTAAAAGAATTGGCTTAGATGGTTTACATGTATCAGCTGCAGGCAGATTAGACTTAGACAATGCGGTTGAATACGGCTCAAAAATTAAAGATTTTATTGAAGATAGTGAAGAACAAATAACAGAAGTTACTCTTGATTTTACAGAAATTACATTCATTTCAAGTTTTGGCTTAAAAGTGATATTAGAATTATATAAACAACTTAAAGATCAAAATGGTTCAATAAAACTTAAGAATGTACCTGAACAAATCAAAAATTCATTTAAAATGGTTGGATTTGATAAATTTTTAGTATTTGAATAATGTTTAAAACAGTTAAATCAAAAATACTTGCAATAGCAGTAACAATACTGGCGTTCCTGATGCTTGCTTCGTTGTGCCATGTGTATTTTGCACGAATGAACACAAAGCAGCTTATGGTTCAAAATTACAAATTTTCAATAACCGCAAGCCCATTCATACAAGATATTAAAAGCAGAATCGTAAGTACGGAAGATAACCTTAAAAGCCTGTCACTAATCGGAAGTCTATATTATAAAACAGACAGGAGTAATGATCTGACTGATAGGGTTATTACAAGAATTTTCGAAAATTATCCTCAGACCTTGGGCGGTGGGATTTGGTTCAAACCTTACATACTGGATAAGTCTAAAAAATATGTTTGTTTCTACGCATTTAGGGATAAAAATAATAAAATTGTAATTGACAGAAATTTTGAAAGCGAAAAATATGATTACCCAAATCAAGAATGGTACAAGCAAATAATATCTCAAGTTACACCTGAGCGAAATATAGTATGGTCAAAACCGTATTATGAAAATCAAGGAAGTTACACGACCATGATAACTGCCGGCACGGGTATATATGTGGACGGAGAACTGGTCGGGATAGTAACCGTAGATTGGGAACTGGATTCTGTTATTGATGAAGTTTCAAAAATGAAACCTTTGGAAAAAACTTTTTCAATGTATAAAAAAGGCAACGAAATTAAAAACAGCTTTGTACTGTTTGGAAACGTAAAAGATGATTATGTAATTGCAACAAATGACCCGTATCTGGATAATGATGCCGTAAGCGGGCACTCATTGAAAGAAATTCCTTGGTATACAAATGCCAATCATTTGTACAATACAACTTACATAACATACCATAATAAAAAATATATTCCGTTTGTCAATAAACTAAAAAACGGAATGGTCGTAATAATTTGCCTTCCAAAATCCGGAATGTTCAGGATTGTTGACAAGTTTTATATCATTTTAATTTTGGCAATGCTCGGGATTGCATTGCTTATTCCTGCACTTTTATATTACAGTTTAAATCACTACATAATAAATCCTATTGATAAATTGACAGAATTTGCCCATAAAATCGGTAAAGGGGAAGATATTCAAATAAAAATAGAAAAACCTGAAGAATTTGCACAACTTGCCTCAACATTTGATAAGATGACAAAAGATATTAAATCAATTACTCAGGAAAGAGCAAAACTCAATTCTGAACTTTCTATCGCAAAATCTATACAGGCTTCAAGTCTGCCAAATGTTTTTCCGCCATTCCCGGAAAGAAAAGAATTTGACATATATGCTTCAATGGAACCTGCCAAAGAAGTCGGCGGAGATTTTTACGATTTCTTTTTCATTGATGAAACTAAATTTATGTTTTTAATCGCAGATGTTTCAGGTAAAGGAGTTCCTGCCGCATTATTTATGATGACAGTAAAAACACTTATAAATAACGTTTCACAAATGAACTATTCTCCAAAACAGCTTATTGAAATTATAAATAACAAAATATGCCAAACAAATAAACAGGGGCTTTTTGTTACGGTGCTAATGGGAATAACAGATATTAACACGGGGGAAACAAGTATTATAAATTGCGGACACAACCTGCCGCTTATAAAAAGGCATAATGGGAAATATGAATACATGCAGCTGCAATCAAATATAGCTTTAGGTGTATTTGAAGATAGTGATTTTGAAATATATGAAACAACCTTAAATCCAGGAGATTTAATATATACCTACACCGACGGAGTAACAGAGGCCATAAATGATAATAACGAAGTTTTCGGAGAAGAAAGACTCTGTGATTGTTTAAATAATATCAATAATACAATTCCGTCAGAAATTGCACAAAATGTAAAAAATTCAATCAAAGAATATACTAATTCAAATATACAAAGTGATGATATCACAATGTTGATATATAAATATAATGGTTTATCCGACAATATAAAAACATTCAAGCAAACAGCTATTCAAGAGAATTATAATAAATTTTATAATTGGCTTCATTCAACTTGCAAAGAATGGAATATAAATGAAGAATTAACAAATAAACTTGATATGTGCGCAGAAGAAATTTTTGCCAATGTTTCATTCTATGCTTACCCGCCAAAAACCGGAGATATTGAATCTATATTAACCTTAAAAGAAGATTGTATAATTTTTGAATTCAAAGACGAAGGCCTTGAATATAATCCATTAGAAAAACCTGATCCTGACATAGATTTACCACCGGAAAAACGTCCTATTGGGGGACTGGGAATTTATATGGTCAAACAAATGGCAGACAGTATTTTCTATAAAAGAGAAAAAAATCAAAATATTTTAACTATGGTTTTCAAAATATAAATTTACTCGCTTATATTATATTCATAATATTATTTATGTTCATCCGGCACAATATTTGACTCAATATATTTTTGTATTTTTTCAAGATTAGTGCAGCAATCTTTTACCCCAACGTCATATATAGCTTGCAATTTATTCAAATTCTTTTCAACTCGCTGCATTTTAATTTTTTCACTTGGCCTTAGAGCAATAATTTTACCTTCTTTTTCGTATTTTCTTATTAAATCCAAAGTTTCATTGTAATTAATGTAAGCACTTTTTGCGGTTTTTATAAATTCAGGATATTTTTTATAAACTAAACCATACGGCATCCATGATTTTGTTTTACTATAATCTGCCGGTTTTGTTTGAATTACAATTATTTTCTCATAACCCATATCAAGAGCTTTTTTTAATGGGATTGGATCAGCAACAGCGCCATCTAAATATTTATTTCCGTTAATTTCTACTAAATTTGATACAAATGGCATAGAGCCCGAAGCTCTTAAATATTCCAAATCTTTAGCGCCATCTTTTATCTCTACGTATTCAGCCTTACCGCTTTCAACATTTGTAACAACAGCGTAAAACTCTATTTTTGATTTATTATATGTTTCTATATCAAACGGGTCCAATTCATAAACAAGCTTATTGAAACAGAAATCTCTGTTCATAACATCACCCGTGGTAATAAGAGAATACAAACCCATATACCTTTTATCCTGTGCATATTTTAGGTTATATCTTAAGGCCCTGCCTATTTGTTTTGATTTGTAATTTATTCCAAACAAAGCACCTGCAGAAACCCCTATAATAGTATCTACTTTTATATCGTTTTTCATAAAAACATCTAAAACACCAGCGGTGTATAAACCTCTCATAGCCCCGCCTTCTAGGACTAAAGCTACTTTTTTGCTATTTTTATTTGGAGTTTGATTATTCATAGGTAATATATTAAATCAATCTGCTAAAAATGCCAAAGTATTACATAATAATTTTTCCAAAGTTTTACAAAACATCTATAACTCTCAAGCCGACTATCCTACAAGCAAAATAATACTCTTATATTTAATATATCTTAATTATACTTTTATTATTAAACATCTTTGTATTAAAATAGATTGGATACAGTTTTAAAATCAACTATATAAATATAATTGTATTAAAGATATGAGAGAGATTATTGATAATAAAATCAATAAACACACTCACATTGAACATATTTTTTGGAATTAAGAGAAATTTTATTAGGGAATATATTAATTATTCAATATGATTATGACTTTTGAATCAAAAATTATACGCAGGATAGATAAAAATGATTAAACTAACTGAAAAAATATTTTCAATTACAGACTATAATGAGACCCATAAACAAATTACTATTCTGGGGCTAAAAATAAAATTCCCAAAAGCCGAATATATAAAACTGCAGCAAAATAAGGACTTTTACTATTACAAAAAAGCTAAAATCGATATTACTCAAATTCCGCCTGCAAAAGGACAAATAAGAGATATACAACTGGCCAATTTAGCTTTATTAAAAGAGCTTGATTATGTTTGCAAAGAAAGCGGGCTAAAATATTGGCTGGTTTTTGGTTCTTTATTAGGGGCCGTCAGACATAAGGGATTTATTCCGTGGGATGATGACATAGATGTTGGCATGATGAGAAAAGATTATGAACAGATAATAAATTCTTTTAATAAATATTCAAGGAATACTGATATCTATGCAGAATATGTATATCAAGGGAAATCACAAACAATTATCAAAGTAAAACATAAAAAATGCCCATTTCTTTTTGTGGACATTTTCCCGCATGATTATGCAAATTCAATTGACACAAAAGAAAACCGAATTCTAAAGACGAAAAAACTAATTGAGTTGAGGAAAAGACTGAACAAAGATAAATCTATAGATAACGTAGAAAAAGTTCTTGGTAGAGTAAAAAAACTCAATTCAGAAATAATTCCGGATACGTATATAGAACAAAGCGATATACAATGTGGTTTAGAATATTCATACACAGAGCCAATATGGGTTCATTCATACGATACAATATTTCCGCTTAAAGAAATATTGTTTGAAGACTTTAATGCAATGTGTATGAATAAACCTGAGCAATATTTGTCCGATATTTATGGAAATTATATGGAATATCCGAAAAAATTCGGTTTTGGGCATAGCATGTATATGACTTTATCAGAAGAAAACAAACAACATATCAAAGAAATTACAAAGGGATAAAAATGAAATTTTTTGAAATTACATATGACGAAAATACAATGCACAAAGTATATAATATATTGGGGATAAAAATTTCCCAAAAAGATAAAATGGGGATATTAAGGGCAGAAAAAGAGTATTTACGCAATGCTATTAATAAAATCGGAGCCGACAAAATGCCGCCTGCTACAGGAGAACTTCGACAATGGCAGCTTGAATTGCTCGAATTATTGAAAACATTTGACAAAATATGCAGAGAAAATAGCGTTCAATATTGGCTTGATTTCGGGACATTGCTAGGGGCAATAAGACACAAAGGTTTTATTCCTTGGGATGATGATGTTGACACAAGTATGCTAATTTCTGATTTAGATAAAATTCTACCGATATTAGAAGAATATTTTAAAAATACAGACTTCATAATCAGAAAACGCGCACAAACCTGTAACAATTTTCAAATAAGAATACGTCACAAACAATACAACTTAGGCATAGATATTTTCCCTGTATACAAATATCCGGAAAACAATTTGACAGAGGAAATAAGAAACGAAATTACAGAGAAAATAATTAAAGCAAGAAAAATTTTTGAAAAGAAATACAATTACAAAAATATGCCTGAAACATTAAAAGAAAAAGCAATAAATGACATTACAACTATTCAAAATAGTATGATAATACCTCAAAATAAATGCATACCGGACAAACCTATTTTGTTTCACGGCATAGAATTTCCATATGAAGAGGGGTATTATGTAATGCCTAATGATGAAATCTTTCCATTAAAAGAAACATACTTCGAAAATTTAAAATTGTACATTCCAAATAAATATGAACAATATCTATCAAATTTGTGGAAAAATTGGAATGAGATACCTAGTTCAATTTGTATTTTTGAGCATTACTATAAAAATTATAAAAATAATTATGAGGAGGAATAATGGGTAAATTATTTACATGCGGTCCAGTACAGATGTATCCGAGTACCGCAACAATAAGAGCAAAAGGATTTATACATTTCAGAACAACACAATATGGCGATATGGTAAAAGATACATTACGCAGGTTATCAAATTTGTTGGGGAACCACGAAGAATATGCAACCATTTATCTTGCTTCTTCCGGAACAGGCGCAATGGAAGCGACAGTTGAGAATTGTATGGGGATAGGTGACAAGGCTTTGGTTGTAAACGGTGGAGGATTTGGCAAAAGATTTTGCGAATTATTAAATTACCACAATGTACCATATGATTCTATAGATTTAAAATGGAATGAAGAACTTACGCAAGAGCATTTAAAACCGTATGAGAACAAAGGATATACTGCACTATTTGTAAATATGCACGAAACAACATCCGGTCAATTATATAATATGCAAATGCTTTCTGATTTTTGCAAAAGAAATAACTTATATTTTATAGTAGATGCAATAAGCGCATTTCTTGCTGATGAATATAATATGGAAAAACTTGGTGTTGATTTAACAATAATAAGTTCACAAAAAGGTTTGTGCTGTTCTCCTGGATGCGCGATTGTATCCTTCAGTAAAAGAATGATTGATAAATTGTACAGTGATAATACATTAACACCATCAAAGTACTTTGATTTTAAAGACTACCTAAGAGGAAATATTGACAGAGGTCAAACACCATATACACCCCCTGTTTTAGTTATGTATGAAATTCAAGATATGCTTAATATGATTGACAACGAAGGCGGTTTGAGCGGAAGACTAAAAATTGTGAAAGAAAAATGTGAATATTTTAGAGGAAAGGTAAAAGAAATTGGGCTTACAATTCCTGATTATCCTCTATCAAATATGATCACACCAATATGGTTTGAAGAAGTCAGCGCTTATGATGTTATTCAGGTTCTAAAAGACAAGTACGAGATGTATGTAAATCCTTGTGGAGGAGAACTGGCTACAAAACTATTGCGTGTATCACATTTAGGAAACACGAATCTATCTGATTTTGACGAATTGATAGAAAAAATTCAATTATCTGTTCAAGAAATTAAAGAAAAACAATTACAAGGAGTTTTATAATGATAGGGAACAAAACAGTAGTTTATACATCGGGAACATTTGATATGTTACATGTCAATCATTTAAAAATGATTGAGTACGCAAGAGCGTTAGGGGATATTTTGATAGTCGGAGTCAATACAGATGAGCTTGTTGCAAGCTACAAGTCAACTCCGATAATCCCGTTTGAAGAAAGGATTGCGCTGATGAAGGCAATCAAAGGACCGGATATAGTTATTCCTCAACGTTCATTAGACCATACAGATAAAGTTGCTAAACTCAATTTTGACATATTTGTAGTTGGGGATGACTGGGTCGGCAAATATGATTATTTGAAAGATATGGGAGTAGATGTAGTGTACTTCCCTTATGGTGCAGGTATAAGTTCTTCGAGTCTGAAGAAAAGAATTTATAATAACTATAAAAAATTACAGGAAAAAGTGGACAACCATTTGCCTATTGATGCAGAAACCAAGGAGACAGGTAGTGCTTACCAAGAATGATAATTACAATTACAATATAGATTTAGTATATTTATGGGTTGATGGCAAAGATGCTAATTTTATTGCACAAAAAAAATATTGGCAACAGCAAATGCATGTATCTCTTACTGAAGATACGAATAATGCTCGTTTTGTCGATAATGAAGAACTTAGATATTCCTTAAGATCTGTTGCAAAAAATGCACCTTGGATACATAAAATTTTTATAGTTACAAACGGACAAGTACCTTCATGGCTTGATCCAACCAATCCGAAAATAAAACTTATTAATCTTAACCAAATAATGCCCAAAGAAGCATTACCAACATTCAACAGCTGCGCAATTGAATTTTGCATTCATAACATTCCTGAGCTATCAGAGCATTTTCTGCTCGCAAATGATGATTGTTTTATAAATAAACCAATTAGCCCGAGTTTCTTCTTTGATAATAAAGGACGCCCTATATTCAGACTAAAGAAAGTACACATCACAAATAAAAGACTCTATGTAAGTCAATATGCCCGTTCTCTATATAATAGTTTTAAATTAATAAATAAAAAATATAATAAAAATTTCGAGTATATGGAACCTCATCATAATATTGATGCATATACCATAAGCGGATGCCGTGATTGCGAAAAAGCGTTTTCAAAAGAATATAATGACGTTATAATGTCAAAATTTCGCAATGAAACAATCCAAAGGATAATTATTGCTCTATATCTAAAAATGCAGAAAAAAGCAACAATAAAATTAGTAAAAGACTGTGCATTTTCAATAAAAAGTGAGTCCGGTTATTTTGATATTTCTTCTTATAATTATATGATTAAGCAAATATTTTTTAAAAATCCGTGCCTTTTATGTATAAATGACGAACCGGGGGTACTGGACAATGAAAGAAAGGGATTTCGACTACTTTTAGAAAGCATTTACCCCGATAAACAATTATGGGAAAAAGATGAGGATAATATTGAATTAAAAGAAAAAGCAACAGAACTTTTAAAATCAAAAAGAAGTTTTTTAGTAAAAGAATTTATACGAATTTTCTTAAAAAATATTTTTTCAGTCGCAAATGACAGCATTGATGGTGTCCCTTTAAAAATAATTAAAATTTTGGGTATACAATTAAAAATTGATCTTCTTAACCGACGAAATATAGAAAAAAATTATGAAAAAATAATTAAAAAACTTAGAAAAAAAGTAAAAACACAAAAAATTAAAGTAGCCTTTCTGGTATCCGAAAACTCAAAATGGGGATATCAATCACTGTATGATTTATTTGCAAAATCAGATATATTTGAGCCTATTGTTTTAATAACATTACTAACAAGTGTACATGAGGGTCGTGATACTACCAGAAATAATACTCAAGAGAATTATGAATTCTTCAAAAACAGAGGAATGAATGTTGATTATCTTTACAAGAATAATAAATATAGAAGTTTAGAACGGTTTAAGCCGGATATTGTTTTTTATGAACAGCCTTGGGATATAGAAAGAAAATACAGACCGAGAGCAGTTTCAAAATATGCTCTAACAGCGTATTGTTCATATAGCTATGAAATTTTAGATGATACAGATAATTATTTCAATAATTTCCACGGATATTTATACAAATATTTTATAGAACACGAACTTAATCATAAAAGATATATCAATTACAGCTCACTGGCGGAGAACAATTGCGTAATTGTCGGATACCCAAAACTGGATGCATACTTAAAGCCAATGAAAGCTGTACATCCTGCGTGGAAAGAACCTGAAAAAATAAAAGTAATTTATGCTCCGCATCATTCATTTGATAATTCATTAAAACTTGCAACTTTTGATAAAAATCATGATTTTATTTTAAAACTTGCAAAATCTCATCCGGAAACGACATGGATATTCAAACCTCATCCGAGATTAAAATTTGCACTTATGAAAATGAATCTTATGACAGAAGCAGAAATTGACAAATATTATGAAGAATGGGGGAAAATAGGAACAGTATACGCTCAAGGAGATTACATTGATATATTCAAATCATCAGATGCGATGATAACAGATTGCTTATCTTTTTTAGCAGAATATTTGCCATCACAAAAGCCATTAATAAGATTAATTAATCCCGCATCAAAATCATTGAATGAACTTGGGGAAAAGGTTGTCAGTGAATATTACAAAGCACATAATGACAGAGAATTGGAAGAAATATTTAAAGAAGTAGTATTAAATAAAAATGATTATAACAAATCTCAAAGATACAATTTAATCAAAGAAATTTTTGACTCTAACAATTCTTCAGCATCAAAAATTTATAATTATTTAAAAGAAAAGATTGAAAATTAATAAAAGGTCCTTAATTATGACAGAAAATATAAATAAGCATTTTTACAATATAGATTTTTTCAGAGTATTTTTAATACTTGCGATAGTTCTGTTTCACAATAGAATTCATTTGAGTTATCTTAACTCTGATTTATACTCTTTTCTATATAATGCTTTTGGAAACGGCAGGAATGCTGTGGATGCATTTTTTGTTATTTCAGGTTTTTTCCTTATATTAACTTTTAAACCGGCACTATCTATTATCAATTTTATTAAGAAAAAATATATCAGACTCTCTCCTGTAATTGCGTTTTCCGTACTGCTTTGCACTTTAAGTTGGGCTATGGGTGCTACTGATTTTAAACTAATTCCTAATATTACTACTATATTTTTATTAAACAGTTTTGGCAGATTTTGGTGCATCGGTTCAAATGTTGTATTATGGTATACTTCTGCCTTATTTTTTGGGCTGTTTGTTTTTTACTGCATAAACAAATTTGTTGCGAAAAAATACATTTTTTCTGTTATTTTCTCAATTACATTCTTAAGCATATTATTACTTCAAATATTAAGGCACGGGGACTACGGCGGATACGATATTGTATTTTATCATATAATTTCAGTCAGCACACTACGTGCCTTTGCAGGGATAGGAACAGGGAGTTTAATTGCTTTGAGCTACAATAATATATTAAAAATATCTGATACTTTCGGAGAAAAAATATTTTCAATTTTGGAAATTTTATGTTTCGGATTTATATTTTGGTGGATGTTCTGCGTACATAATTTTGTAAATCATTTTTATTTTCTGCTTATTTTCTCTATCTTATTTATATGTTTTTTGATTAAAAAAGGTATCTTGTCTACATATACAGATAAACCAATTTGGGCAAAATTAGGGAAATATACTTATTCAATATTTGTAACTCATTACATTATAATAAGAATACTTTATATGAAATTATGGAAAAATAACACTGAATTTGTACAAGCTTATCCTTATATTCCAATATTTATAAATCTTTTTGCGGTACTACTCCTCGGTATCGTCACATATCATTGCATAGAAAAGCCTTGCACAAATATGTTATCAAAAATAAAAAAGGAGAATAGCTAAATGGACTTTAATTTTTTGTATAGATTATGCAACAGAGAAGATTTTTGCAGTTATATATTGAATAAATTGGCCAAAATTGGGACCTGTTATATTTTTAACAAGCAAGAACGAAGAAAGAAACGAAACATATTATATGATAAATTGAGAACTCAATTGTACGGTTATCAGGTTTTTAGAACAGCAAAAGAAATCGGAGAAGGTTTTTGGTGCGGCGGATTCTCAACAGTGAATAAGAATACCGTTTTAAAGAATAATGTTTGTTTTAATGGAATGAGAATAATGGGTAATGGCAATGTAACAATCGGCCAATATTTTCACTCCGGAGTTGAGGTATTAATGATTACTCAAAATCACAATTATGATAAAGGGGAAGCAATACCTTACGATGATACATATATCTATAAAGACATAGAAATTGGCGATTTTGTATGGTTGGGTTCCAGAGTAATGATATTACCTGGGACAAAAATTGGAGAAGGTGCTATTATACAAGGGGGCTCTGTGGTACACGGAGAAATTCCGCCATACGCAATAGCAGGCGGTAACCCCGCAAAAGTATTTAAATACAGGAATATAGAACATTTTGAAAAATTAAAAGCAGAAAAGAAATTCCATTAATAAAAATCACGAAAATTATATGAAAAAAATTGTTTGTTACGGAGATTCAAATACATTCGGATTTAATCCTAAAGAGGGTACAAGATATGACGAAAATACCCGCTGGACCTCTATATTGCAAAAAGAACTCAAAGGTGAATATCAAGTCATAAATGAAGGAATGTGCGACCGAACAGGATTTGTTGATAACCCGAATGGTGTTTTATTTTCCGGTTCAAAACATTTCCCTGAATTTTTATCGCAATACGAAAATATAGATATTTTGATTCTTTGGATTGGTACAAACGATTTGATGTACCAATATAATATTAGTTCTGAAACTATTGCAATTGGATTGGAAAATTTAATCAAATTATCGCAAACAAAAGCACAAAAAATTATTATCATCCCGCCGGTAATATTACATGAGAATATACTAAAAGGATACTTTGGGGACAGATTTGACAAAATAAGTATCAAAAAATCTGAAGAAGCAAGAATAATATATGAAAAACTTGCTCAAATGTATCATTGTAAATTCTTTAATGTAAATAAATTTGTAAAACCATCTGATATTGACGGCTTACATTATGACAAAAACTCACATAAAATTATTGCAGAGAAATTAACTTCTCTTATCTGATTTCTTTTAAAATCAAGTTTGTTTTATTATTGTTAATATTACCGCTTAACTGAATTCTGTAGTATCTTGATTTCTTTTCATCAGCATTAATTTTTGGTATTTGTGCCAACTTTGTTTTATATAATTCTTTTGTTTTTTCCGGTCTAAAGACGACTTTCAAAATCAGACTAACAGGAATTCCAAATATACGTATCCCTTTCGGAGCTTCTTTACTATAATGCCAAAACAGTTGTAAATCTGCATACTGTTTTTCCATATCATAATTACCTTCTAAGAATACTGCTGATAATTCATGCCAAGTTGTCATTTTTATATTTTTTATCTCTGCATTATGAACATCAAATGTCCCTTTTATATCATCTTTCATAAGATCTTTTTGAGTCAAATCGAAGTTTGTTATTTGTGATAATTTGTATTTTGAATTTTTCATTATAAATTCTTTATCACCAAGTTTTGGCAAAAATCCTTCTTTCACTTCAAACATACAATGAGCATCCAAAAATCTAAACATATCTTTTGCCTTAAGATCAACTTTCGCGTTAGCAATACCTTCTATTTGATCTTTAAGATTAAGCGTCATCTCGGCTGCCTTATTGGAATTAATATTGAATGCTTCAAATGCAACTTGTGAAGTATTTTTAGCAAAATTATAAATCCCGTTTGCACGAATAATTCCATCAGCAAAATTTAAATCATCCATTTTGAAATCAAATATATTATTTTTCATACTGCCAAGCAGTTTTACATTTTTAAGTATAAATTTATCTCTTATGATTTCGTTAACCACTATTTCCCAATTCTTAATCGTAAGATCAACATTTTGTACTTTTTTTGTTATATCTTCAGGATTTAGTTTTATTTTTGGCTTGTTAGTATTCGAAGTTGTATCAAAAACTAATTTATCTAAAAACAGCTTCATATCATAAATTAATGTTTCGCCAAAAATATTATTCTTTGTATCCAATTCTGCGGAATATTTTTCGCCTTTGAATAAACCATTTGATTTTACATTTAATATACCATTTTCAGATTCAATGTGAGCTTGTTCAATATCAAATGCTCCATGTTTTGCTTTTATAATGTCAAAAGTCCCCAAAACCCGGTTGTTTTTAAAATCGTATTTTAAATCACCCTTAAACTCCCCACCTTTTACTTTTTCACCAAAAGAGCCCGTAACAGAGATTGGTGCATAACCGTTTGTGTGAACGGTTACAAATTGAGGGATAAATTTATCCGGGTCATTTTTATCTATATTTTTTTGAACAAACCATCACCTGATATAATGACATTCTCTTTATTAGAGCTCAGGTAAGAGTATCTATACTCTCTTAGATATAAGTCGTTATTATCTTTAAAAGTATTACCGTGTATTAGTCTTTTATAATCTCTTAACCCCAAGTAAAAAGAATTATATATTAAATCACTATTTGCCGGAATATCAACGTCGTAGTATACATCAGGTTTTCTGTTTTTTATTTTGTAGACTAAGCCAACATTAACCGAGTTAAGAACTGTGAGGTTCGGAACGTAATCAAATTTTTTAGTCATTACCGTTTTCATTGTCCCAATAACTTCTTTTTTTTGCGGGTTTAATAAATCGGTAATATTAAGAGTGTGAATAACTTTTTCTTTTCCTAAGATGCCTTGGGCAACCGAGTTGACTTTTTGTTCGCTGAAATTGAAAACGGCTTCTTTAAAATATATAGGAATATCAAACCATACTGCATTTGCGCTCAAATTATTCCCTATGCATTTACCAAATATACCATTTTTATCAATTTTTAAATCAACATTAGCAGTACCATTGAAGTTTTTAAAATTTTCAATAAACTTTTTAGAAGGATCTTGAGATTTCTGCAAATGTAATACAACCGGCATAATTTCCGAAACGGGGAGCTTTTCTCCTTTTAATGTAAAGTCATAAGTATTATCTTTGTTAATCAAATAACCGTCCAAATATAAATAAGAATTCCCTAATTTTATTTCAAATTTATTTGCTTTAAGATTATTCTCTATAATCTGTAACGAGCCGGAATAACCTAATTTTAAATTTTCTTTTAAAAGAGGAGTTTGAATATCCGCTTTTAAGTGTATATTGTTATCTTTCTCGGTATCTATGTCTTTTGCAAAGACACTTATAATATTCGATTTATAAGTTATCTTTTTAATGTGAATTTCAGCAGCCGCCTTACCAAGTTTGAATTTATTTTTTTGCTTTTTTTGCGGTTTTATTTTTAATTGTTTCAATGCCTCACCATCAACATATATATTATTTGCATTGATTAATGTCATACGATTTTCTAATAATTTATAACTAAGAGATAGCTTTTGAACATCCACAACAGAAACATTATTATTTTTGGCAGCCAGATTATCAACATTTAAAATAGCCACAAGCATAGGAGAGATTTTTAAATTCAATCCCATTATATTGGTTTCTATATCTGTTTTATTGTGAATAAATGATTGGAGTTTACTTATTGTAATTTTATTATTTACGATTTGCGGCAATAGGTAAACAACTCCCAAATAAAGAGCTATTACGAAAAACAATAAAATTCCAAAAACTATGTTTAAAATCTTTTTCATAATAATATATTATTACATAAATAAAAGTTCAAAAATATTATTACACGTAATAATTTCATGATACTATATAGTCATTGTTAGAATTAAGAAATAGGAGAATTTATATGAGTAGCTTGCTGCAAAAAATAAGTAATTCACAAAACATTATATTTTTATTAGGTGTTATCGTTTATACTATTTGTCTTTTTACAATAACAGATATTGCATTGATGTTGTTTGTAACTTATGTAGTAGCTTGTGCTTTAAATCCGATAGTTGATAAATTAGAAAAGAAATGCAGCAGGAACACTGCAGCTATAATCGTATTTTGCGGATTCGTCGGAGGACTTTTATTGATGTTTCTGCCGATTATAATTATTGGGGGGCAGGAACTGGCACATCTTGCGGCTCAATATCCTCAATATGTTGATAAAGTAAAAGATTTTGTTATGAATTCACCTGTTGTTCAAGAGTTTGCGAACTCAGGCGGCTTAATTTCTTCAATAACAAGTATCTCTAAAGGTGGAATATATTTGTTTGTTTCATTAATTTTTACATATTTCTTAATTGTAGATAGAGATAAAATTTTAAATGCGATAGTAAGATTTTTCCCTAAAGCATCCCGAGAAAGAGTTAGAGAAATATGGGATCTTTCAGAGCAAAAACTTAGCAGGTTTGTATCAGGTCAATTCATTGCATCAGCGAGTGTTGGTTTAATTATGATTATTGGCCTTTTAGCTTTAAGGGTAGATTCAGCCGTTATATTGGGATGTATTTCTGCTGTTTTAGATATCGTTCCGATTGTCGGTCCGGCAATTGCTTTGATTATCTGCTTAGCAGTAGTTTACAAAATGGGTTGGACCGTGATTATACTAACAGCAGTAATTTTTGCATTCGCCCAATTTGCGGAAAACAATTTTGTAAAACCTTATGTATTTGGTAAATTTATGGATCTTCACCCAATAGTTATTTACATATTTCTATTTGTTTGTGCAAAATATTTTGGTGCCGTAGGTGCAATTTTTGCCCCTGCAATAGCCGCAGATGCTTGCGTGTTTATTGAAGAACTATATTTGAAAAACATGGATGAAGATATAGGGTAATAAGAGAAAGAAAGGATAATGATGAAAAAGTTTTTTAAATTATTTGTTTTAGTATTGCTGGTAACTTTCGCGAATTCCGGTATTGCTTCAGCTGAAATTACAAAGAATTTTTATGGATATCAAGTTAAAAATATCAACATAAGAGAACTTGTATTAGAAATCAATAATGCTATTGATGCGTATCAAGGGGATGACAAATTCAAACCTGTAGAAAATGTTAGCAATGCCTATATATATTCTGATTCTAACTGCAGCTACTTTGTAAAACTATATCCATCAAACCAAAACACTAATATTTATGTTGTATCAAATGAAAAATATGATGTTGAAAAAAATGAATTGACAGATTTTTTAACATATTACGGATATAAATTTGCAAAGCTTGAAGATGATGCAGCATTAAAAGAATACAAATTTGATTTCTATGCATTGGCAAGAAAACAACAATTAGGAAATTTTTATATTTCTCCCGATTTAGTTAAACCCCTAAAAACAGGGATGAAAGCAATTAATAATAAAATGGCAAAAGACAATAAAAAAACATCAGTATTCCCATATACTCCGGATACGGAACCAATTGATTTGGATTGTGTGGATACTACAAGTTATTATGATGAAAATGCAAAAATTTCTATTATACAAAAAGAATATCGACTAAAACAAAAAGAAAATAAATATGTACACGCATACGAATATATTTTGACAAATAAAAATAACTCAAATGCTACGGTTACTGCTACAAGTGAACGACTTGCAGCTCTAAAAGATGTTACGACAGAATCATTTGTTGACTTAGACAGACTTGATATGATTGATACCGTAGGAACTTTCCCTCCGGTACTAATTATGACTGCAGGCACATCAGCTTTATTAAGTGTTCCTAACTGGGTAAGATTGGCTAAAATCACGGCAGAATCAAAAAGATTTTCAAACGCTTTGCCTGAAAATTACGAACTTAAACAACAGGCTGATATGAGAATTTTGGTTTTAAAATACAAAGATGACCCAAAACCTCTTAATTTCAATATAAAATTCGCAAACGGCGATGAACATAACATCACGTTCTAATAAAATTTGGTGAAATACAAAAGAGGATGTCCACGATACGTGAACATCCTTTTTTCAAACATTGTTTCAAACAATAATTTGTTGTATTATATTATTCAGGCTAAGTATTTAATATAAAGGATAAAATAGTATGAATAAAACAATAAAATTGGTTGTTGTAACACTTGTAATGATTTTATGCACAACAATTTCAGCATATTCAGCAGAAAAAAACATATTATTAAAAACAACCTCGACCTGGGATAATGCAAAATATAAAAAATTGAAAATTAAAAAACCTGAAGTTTCGGTATTAAAAATTATCATAAATATTAATGAAGAATTACCTATGCATAAACATGATTTAGTTAATATTGCTTATGTAAAAAAGGGAACTTTAACGGTCATTACAGATGATAATAAAGAAATAACACTCCACGAAGGAGAGGTTTTGCCGGAATTAGTCGGGAAATATCATTATGGGAAAAATACAGGAAATGAGCCGGTTGAGCTTATTGTTTTCTATATCGGAGAAAAAGGAACTCCGCTATCGGTTAACAAATAATAGAATAACTCATTAGTAGTGATTTTATCAGTTAATAAGTTTATTGTATAATTCGTATATGGAAAAATTTGAAGCAATATACTGTGATTTTGATGGGACGATAACAAAAAAAGATTCCGTTAATGGTTTCTTTGAAATGTATGCTCCAAAAGAATGGACTCATTCAGAAAAACTTTGGATTGAAGGTAAAATTTCTTCCAGAGAAAATGCACTTACTCAAGTTGGGTTATTAAAAAATATTTCCCAAAAACAATTAGATGATTACATAAATTCAATTGAAATTGATGAATATTTCCTTAATTTTGTAGATTATACAAAATCAAAAAATATCAAATTGACAATTTTAAGTGACGGATTTGATATGTTTATTCAAAATGTTTTTAGACGTTATAATTTGGATATTCCTTACTATGCAAATAAGCTGACATATAAGAATGGTGAATTTAGTATTGAATTTCCATACTATAATGAAAACTGCGATAAAAAAGCCGGTATGTGCAAATGCCAAAAGGTTAAAGAAAATAGCTTTTGTTATATAGGTGATGGAACAAGTGATTTATGTATTGCATCAAAAGCAGATGTTCTTTTTGCTTCAAAAAATTTACATAAATATTGCGAAAAAAATAATATAAAACATACATATTTTACTTCTTTTCGTAACATTATAGAAATGTTATAAAAGGAGACTGTAAGATATTTCAAAAATTATTTTGTAATAATTATGCAAAAAAATATTTATTTTGTTTTTTTTTAGCAGTATTATGAATAACAAGTGTAGTTTAAACAAATATTAAATGGGCAAAAATATGGTAATACAAGAAAATGAACTTTTAACATTAACAAAACTAAATAGCGAAAATGATACAGATACGACCAAACACTATGTATCAGATGAAGAATTAGCAAATATTGATAAAGAATATTGCACATATGGTGATAAAATTCATGCTGACTCTAATCCAAAAGTATTTAGGGATTGTAATGGAGTTTTTATGTATGATTCTGAAGATACTCCATTTTTAGATTTAGAAATGTGGTTTGCATCTTGTAATTTAGGCTACAAAAATAAAAGAGTCAGAGATGCCGTTGTAGATCAAATAGATACTTTGCCGCAAATTTCTTCTCATTTTCAATATGATTACAAAGTTCTTTTATCAGAAAAAATTGCTAAAGCAAATATTGAAAGATTTGGAACAAAAGGTCGTGTACAATTTAATGTGGGCGGTTCACAAGTTATAGAGGATGCTCTGAAACTAATTAGAAACTATACTCACAAAAGCAGAATGTTTTCTTTTTATGGCGGTTTCCACGGAAGAACATTAGGTGCAAGCTGTTTAACAGCAGGATATAGATATAGAAAACCGTTCGGGCATTTTTCAGAAGAAGCTCATTTTGTTCCTTATCCGTATTGTTTCAGATGCCCTTACGGAAAGAAATGTGATTCATGCAATTACTATTGTGTTCAACAATTAAGACGTGAATTTGAAGATAACTGTGCAGGTATTTACGACCACTCATCAAAAGAATGCGCAATGGGAGCGTTCTTTGTTGAGCCGGTTCAAGGTTCAGGCGGATATATCATACCTCCTGAAGGATATTTTAAAGAATTGAAAAAAGTTTTAGATGATTTTGGGGTTCTGTTTGTAGATGATGAAATCCAAATGGGATTTTACAGAACAGGTAAACTATGGGCTATTGAACATTATGGTGTTAAACCTGATGTTATTACTTTTGGTAAATCATTGACTAATGGCTTGAACCCACTTGGCGGAATGTGGGCAAAAGAAGAATTAATAAGCCCTGAAGTATGGCCAAACGGCAGAACTCACTCAACATTCTGCAATAACCCGATTGGTATGAGAGCCGGATATGAAGTTATGAAAATATTTGAGGACGGCGACTTTGAAAGAGAGGTTGCAAATAAAGGCAAATACTTCTTAGCCGGATTAAAAGATTTGGAAAAACGCCATAAACGTATCGGCCATGTTGACGGACTTGGTTTAGCATTAAGAATTGAATGTGTAACAGAAGACGGTTTCACCCCTGATCCTGAATTACTTCATAATATTTTAGCAGAAGGTTTAAAAGGAGATCTAAGTTATAATGGTAAAAAATGCGGAATAATCCTTAATAAAGGAAGCCACTACAACAATACTATAACATTAGTTCCTGCTGTTACAATAACTTATGAAGAAATAGATATGGCTTTGGAATTGCTTGATCAATTATTTACGAGGTTGTCGTAGTGGCACACGATATTGACTTTGAGTTACTCCACACCGAAATTTCAAATATAAAAGACAAAAAAGCCGTTCTACTATTTCACGGACTGACCGGTAGTCCATTTGAAATGCGAAAATATGGAGATTTTTTATTTAAAAACGGCTATGACGTTTTTTGTTACTCATTCCCGGGACATGGCGAAAGAATTAGCGAAATTGAAATGGTCACTTGGAGTGATTGGTGTAATTTCGCTCAAGAAAAATATAATCTTTTAAGAAATAATTATAATCAATTTTTTGTATCGGGTTTGTGCTTGGGTGCAGCTATGGCAGTTTATTTGGCTGAAAACAATGATGACATTACAGGTATTGTTGCTCTTTCTACAACTTTGTTTTTAGATGGATTTTGCATTCCGTGGACAATATCTTTAATTGGTTTTGCACTAAGCACAATTGCAAGATTTTATTTTACTTTTCCGGAAGATGATTGTTTTGGAGTAAAAAATGAAAGAACAAGAAAAAGTTTGGCAAAAATTACAGCAAAAGCTGATATAGGAATGGATAATTATCCGCTTAATTGTGTGGATGGACTTTTAAGATTATCAAAAAATGTCCGGCTAAATCTTAAAAAAGTTAAATGTCCCGTTTTGTGTATTCATTCAAAATATGATAATTTATCAAGTCCTAAAAGTGCAAAAGTTGTCATAAACGGTATTTCTTCCGAAATTAAAGAATACGTCGAGCTTAATGACAGTTATCATATGGTTTTATATGATAATGAAAAGGAATTTGTTATGAATACAGCTATAAATTTTTTAAATAAACTTGCTGCGACTGAAGTTAAGAAAGAGGTTGTATGCGTATAGTTTTTTCTTTGGCAATTGTTGCAAATATATTATCAATAATAATCTTGCTAACAGGACTTATTTATAATTTTAAACAACCTAAAAATAAAGCAATTTTTGGATATTCTGTTGTCGGAAGTTTGCTTGCATACATTGTATTTTTGGGATTTGTTGTTATTTATTGGAGTTTTTCAAAACTTGACTTATATTGTTTTGTTTTAGCTTTATGCACAATTTCCCCATTTGTAATAGGCAAACTTGTCAGGTATGAAACGCTGAAAAAATATACTGTTCTTCAAATAATGTTTTTTACTATAAGTTTAATCACATTGATTTTGAAATAGCATATAGAAAATTAAATAAAATCCTGTATATTCAATAGCCTTAACACATTTGTATTGCTTCTTTAGGACATACGTGGCTGCAAAGAGAGCATCCTGCACATTGTTCTTTGTCAATACACAAACAGTTATTATCAAGACTTAGAGCATGATATTCAGATTCTGAGCATATTTTTGCACATTTCCCGCATTTTACACACTTCTCATTATCTATTGAAGGATAAAGGTGTGATTTTTTATTAAGTTTTTCGTGTGAAATAATTTTTGATACAGCAATATTCTTTAATTCAGAAATATCATTAAACCCTTTTGTTTCTAAATAATTTAAAAGTCCCGATTTTAAACTATCAATAATTCCATAACCGTTTAGCATAACTTCAGTACAAATTTGAACAACATCCGAACCAAGTGCAATGTACTGTGCAGCATCTTTCCAGGAAGAAATTCCACCCATACCAAGTATAGGTAAATTAGAATTTTGTCTTAATTGAGCGACACACCTAAAACCAATCGGTTTAACTGCTTCTCCTGATAACCCGCCATAGGTTGAATTTCCATCTATATTAAGAACCGGCTCCAAAGTGTCAAGATTAATCCCCATAAATCCTTGCACTGTATTAATTGCAGCGAACCCGTCTGCTCCGGCTCTTTCAACAGCATTAGCAATCCAGTTAATATTAGTCACATTAGGTGTTAGTTTTACAAAAACAGGTTTTGTTGCAACAGCTTTCACCCAAGCTGTTATAAGTGTGGAAATTTCCGCACTTGTCCCTATTGCCATACCAATATTTCTTTCCGGCATGCCATGCGGACAAGAAAAATTAAGTTCATAAGCATCTATTGGCGTATCATTTAATGTTTTTACAAGATCTTGCCATTTTTTACGCTCAGCAGGAGCCATAATACTTGCAATTATCACTTTTGTCGGATATTTTTCTTTTAAATATTTAATACCATCCACCCAATATTGAACAGTTTCATGGCTCAATAATTCTATATTTTGCAAGCAAATCACTTTGCCTTTTTCTTTAATCGCTGCATAACGAGGACTTGCCTCAATCATCTCTAAATCATCCGGAGTTATTGTTTTTAATACAGCACCACCCCAACCCATTGCAAAAGCTTTGTCAATACTCTCAATTGACGCTGTCGGTGGGGCAGAAGCCAACAAAAACGGATTTTCAAACTCTATACCTAATATTGATGTATTTAAAGTAGCCATTTATTAATTCCTCAATTTCATTTTTGAATTGTTATTTATCTTTTAAAAGCCTTTATGCCTTAATAATATATGTGATTAATCATATTACTTGAAATTTTTTTATATAACTAAGATAATAATTCAATAAGAGGTAAATGTAAATAATAAATGATATTTATAAATTATAATAAGACGCTTAAAAGTTGGTTATGTAATCCTCAAATAGCGGCAAAAATAGAAAAATAGTAATAGAAGGAGAAAAAATATGTTAAAAAAGATTTTATCATTTAGTATAGCAATATTACTTTTGATTGGAGCTAATTTAACGACAGAAGCAAAAAATTTAAATAACAAATGGGATAAAGTTTTTTCAAAATCAGAAAAAGTTGATATTCAAAAAGTCGAATTTAAAAACAGATTTGGGATTACACTTGTCGGAGATTTATACACTCCAAAGACTATGAATAAAAATGATAAACTTCCTGCTATCGCAATTTCTGGGCCTTTTGGTGCTGTTAAAGAACAATCGTCCGGACTTTATGCACAAACTTTAGCAGAACGCGGGTTTATTACTCTTGCGTTTGATCCTTCTTATACCGGTGAAAGCTCCGGAACTCCACGAAACGTTGCAAGTCCTGATATAAACACAGAGGATTTTTCTGCTGCGGTTGATTTTTTAAGTAATTACAAAAATGTGAATTCTGATAAAATCGGCATTTTAGGTATTTGCGGATTTGGCGGATTTGCAATCAATGCAGCCGCAATTGATACCCGAATTAAAGCAACTACTGCTGTTACAATGTACGATATGACAAGAGTTTCTGCAAAAGGATATAACGATTCAGTTGACGAAAATGCACGATATGAGATGAAACAAAATCTTAATAAACAAAGAACACAAGATTTTAAAAATGGCAAATATCTTGGAGCAGATGGACTTCCTGAAAAATTAACAGGCAACGAACCTCAATTTGTAAAAGATTATTGGGGATATTATAAGACTAAAAGAGGTTTTCACGCTCGCTCAATCAATTCAAACGGCAAATGGAATATGACTTCATCTTTATCTTTAATAAATCAACCGATTTTACAATATTCATCTGAAATCAGAACACCTGTTTTAATCGTACATGGCGAAAATGCCCACTCAAGATATTTTGGAGAAGATGCTTTTAAAAAATTAAAAGGTGACAATAAAGAATTATTTATAGTAAAAGGTGCAAACCACGTTGATTTATATGATGGCGGAGATAAAAACGCAATCCCGTTTGATAAAATCGAAAGTTTTTATAATAAATATCTAAAATAAGAGGAGAATAAAATGAGTAAAAAAGTTTTAATAATATCTACAAGTTTAAGAAATAATGCTAATTCTGAAATTCTTGCTCACGAGACAGAAAAAGGTGCGTTAGATGCAGGCCACAAAGTTGAGTTTGTAACTTTAAAAGATAAAGTAATCAATTTCTGCAAAGGTTGTCTTGCTTGTCAAAAATTAGGCAAATGTGTAATAAATGACGATGCAAATGAAATAACTCTAAAAATGAAAGATGCTGATGTTATAGTTTGGGCAACTCCTGTTTATTATTATGAAATGTCAGGACAAATGAAAACACTTATCGATAGGGCAAATTCACTTTTTGCAACAGGAAAAAATTTTACAGAAACTTATGTTATAACAACATCTGCTGATTCTTCAAAAGGTGTCGTCCAAACTGTTTTGAATGGTGTAAAAGGCTGGGTTGCTTGTTTTAGCGATTTAGAATTAAAAGGATACTTGGAAGCAGGCGGACTTAATGACCCGAATGATGTTCAAAACCACAAAGATCTGTTAGAAAAAGCTTATAACATGGGAAAGAATATATAACTTTGTAATTAAACACATAACTTATCAATAAAATATCAGTAACATTGAGAATGAATTATCAGAGAGTTTAAGAGTTTATATCAGTTAGTCTTGAAGTTCTTCCCCGAAAAATTAAAAAGTTTGAGAATTCTTCCCCCTCGCTTTTAATGTGATGTATTTTTATCAACTTTTGACAAGGGGTAATATATTTAGTTGCGCAAAGTAAAAATTTATCTTTGCTTTATGCACTCATTTGTTGCATCATTCCATACTCCACCAAAATCAACGCATCTTTGTATTCCTACAACTTTATCAACGGTTGGTATGTAAAATGAAAATTTAAAGAATATTACTTGTAGGATTAGTAAAATCAGTAGCAATGGTATTTTGAATTTATTTGATAATTTTGCCCAAAATACATAGATAAAACTTACCAGTAATATAAGTGTTAAAAGCAAAAATAAGAATATTTGCACATCAAAATTTTCTGTAATAATCGATGTTAAAGCAATAATTAAACCGTGAAATCCTAATATTGCGGAATTAACAAGAAATAATATTGCCAAAATTACATAGGTAATTATTTGAAATATTTTTACAATATTTTCGCTCATAAGCTTATATTATACTATTTTTTATAATCAGGCAATAAGTCGTGCATAAGAATTGAACAATCGCAGTACGGATATTTTCGACCTCTTTCAATTTTTAATACTGCTATTATAAACGAAAATATTATTAAATGTTTATTTGTTAATAAAAAATTAAGCATTAAGTGATTATGTCCGTTTCTGACATATAGAAATATTAAAATATTTATGTAATAAGAAATAATTTGATATAATAACCAAAAAGGAGTGGCAAAATGAAAAAGATATTATTTATATTGATAGCTATAATATTTTCAATGAATATATGTGCAGTCAATGCAGAAACCGGAAGTAACGATTCAACCCTTGAAAAACTACTCACTGGTTCGGACGAGGAAAGAGCTGTTATATATTACACAATGGCAAGTACATATTCAGAACTTAAAGACCACAAAAGTGCAGTTGAATACTACACAAAAGCAATAGAATTAAATCCAAAAATGATTGGGGCATATGTCGGTAGAGCCAAAGATTGTGGTGATATGGGTGATTGGCAATGTTCATTGGACAACTATGAATCAATAAAAAAGTTAAGGCCAAATGATCCTAATGCATATTGGGCAACATCTTTATACAAAACAAATACCAAAGACTTAGATGGTGCAATGGCTGATATTGATAAAGCTATATCTATGGTTAAAAAACCAAATGCAACATTTTATGCTCAAAAAGCTTGGGTATATTTAGAAAAAAAAGATTATAATAACGCAGTAAAGTGGGCTAAAAAAGCATTAAGACGTGATTTCAGAGATGAGTACACACTTGGTTTAATTTCTGTAATGGCATATGAAAATGGCAGGTTTGAAGATGTTTTGAATGTTACAAATGATTGCTTAAAACACGGCAAAGTTGCAAAAGAAAATCATGTTCTTTTATTATTACGAGCAAAAGCTTTTTACTACACAGGACAAAAAGAAAAAGCTATAAAACAAATGGAAAATGTAATAAAACTTGTTCCTGAAAACGAAGAATATATATTATTAAAAGATAAAATGCAAAAAGGTGAAAAGATTGACTAAACATCTGAAACTTATAATTTTTATAATATTCTGTTTGCTTCTCGCAGGCTATTCATATTTTATCGAACCTAACAGGCTTGAGGTTAATCGCTATGTAGTGCAAGATGAGCATCTAAAAGGTGTAAAAATTGTTTTTGCAAGTGATTTTCACGTTAAACCATACGGACAAAAGTGCTTGGATATGATTGTCGAAAAGATTAACGCAGAAAACCCTGATATAGTTGTTTCTGCAGGCGATTTTGTATGCGGACATACACACCATTCAACAATGCCTATCGAACAAATTGCTAAAACTTTAGGCAAAATTAAGACAAAATTCGGTTTTTATACATCGCTTGGCAACCACGACGGCTGGTATGGCAAAGATGAGATCACAAAAAATCTTGAACAAAACGGAATAAAAGTTTTATCTAACTCTAACGTCGGGGTAAATGTAAATGGTCAAAAACTCTATATTGCGGGGGTTGAAGATTATGACACAGGGGAACCTGATATATACAAAGCATTAGACGGTATTGAAGTTGATGAAAACGGCAGATACAATAAACCTGTAATAATGCTTTCCCATACTCCTGATATGTTTCCTAAAATGCCAGACGAGATAACTTTAGTTCTTGCCGGACACTGCCACGGCGGTCAAATACGGGTTCCATTTTTAGGACCAATTTTTACAGCTTCAAGATATGGCGATAAATATGCAAAAGGTTGGAAGCAAGAGAAAGATGGAGAATCTATAAAAATTGATACTTCAAAACCGATAAAACTTCAAAAAGATATCTCAACTCTTTTTGTAACTCGCGGAATAGGTGTAAGTATTTTACCTCTCCGCTTTAACTGTCCACCAGAGGTTAATGTGATTGAATTTGAATAGAATACTGTGCCCGCATCTGACATAGTCCTCGTTTATGATAATATTAAATGGAGGTGAATATCATGAAAGTCATAGATGGCACAATGATGTCAGAGACAGAAGGCTCTGAAGATGATAAAAAGGAAATAAAAAACTTAATTGATAAATCTACACCAAGCTCAGATTCAAAATTTTGTTTAACTAAGATTGAAGATGAAGCAGGCTGGACTTATATTACTGCAAACAACAAAGAGTCAGAATTTTTAATAAAATACAGTTCTTGTATGTTTGATACTTCTATTTTAATTAAATTTTTCGCGAAAATAATAGATTGCAAAGAAGATGCTGCAGTTATTATAGATTACGAAGGCAGTGAACCAATTTTTTATGTAGCTCCTGTAAATGAAAATAAAATTCGGCTTATATACGCCCATGATTACGATTTATTTTTAAATGATGATGTTAATGAATATAATAGAAGTGATTATAAAATTGAATGCGACATAATAATTGATAAAAAAGAAATATTGGAAAATTTTTATAATATTTTTTATCCATTTACAATAAATTACAATTTAGAAAAAGCTTATGAACCTATGTTTAACCTTGAAAAGGGTAAAAAATATTTAAACGAAATAAAAGCATATTTAGAAAAATAATTATGGATATTTTAGACAGATTAGCAAAATCAAAATTTCGGAGCAGGTTTAAACTACGGGCAAAAGAACTTGTATAAATTCGGAATATGTATTAATGGTGCATAATATAAATGATTATTTTAGCAAGGTTCTTTGTTTAATGCATAATTTCCACTTTTTATATGACGTAAAATGAACAAAATTATGTTTTAATCGTTTATATGTTATAAAGGATGGAAAGTTGTAATTTGAGTATTTATAAGAAGACTTTAGTATATTTATTGATAGCATCTATGCTTGGAAGCGGGTGTGCTTTCGCTATTGGGGATAAGAAAAAAAATAATAATACTTCCTTGTTAAAAATCAGCTCTCCTGATTCAAAGGTAAAGCAAGGCGCTGTTCTTAGTTTGAACGATTGTATTGCAATAGCTTTGAATAATAGTCCTGCAATAAAAAATGCCGGATACAATTATGGGATTTCAAAGGCTAATGTAGGTTTGGCACGATCTGAATTTTTCCCGACTGTTGGGATAGGTACGGGGTATAATTATACAGATACTCATACAAAAAGATATAATACGGATTCAAAAATATATAATTTAAACGCATCTTTGAATATGCTATTATTTGATTTTGGAAAAACTAATGCAAGAATTAGTATGCAAAAGTTTTATTTGATAGCAGATGAATATAATTTTGCAAATATAGTAAGAGAAATTACTTTTGATGTTAAACAAAGATATTTTCAAGTTCTTGCAGCTCGTGCTACGGTTTTGATTAACAAAGCATATGTTGATATAAACGAAAGAAACTATGCACGCACAAAGGCATATTACGATGAAGGTTTAAAATCAAAAATTGATTTAGTTAATGCTGAAGTTACTTTGAGTGATTCAAAAATTGGACTTGTTCAATCTGAAAATGCATATCAAAATACTTTGATAAATTTAAACAATGCAATGTATTTGACGAATGCACCTTCATACGAAATTGAAGGCGGGGATGGGTTTAATATTCAAGATAATGTTGCATCTGTCGATATTAGAAAATTTATTGAAAATGGGCAGAAGGAAGAAGAATATATTCTACCTGTCAATGTTTCAGATGCAAAGTTAACCTCTTCTATTGAAAAATTGGAAGTTTTTACAAATTATAAGGTTGAAAAATTCCCGTATTCATACGAAGAATGTTTAAAGATTGCCGATAAACATAGAGCTGATATCAGGGCATATATTGCGACCGTGGATGCTTTGAATGAAAATTTACTCTATGTTAAGCGTAATTTTTATCCTGCAATTACAGGTTCTGCAGGTTATGGATATAGAGATGTCCAAGATACGAATTCTTTGAGCTTGGGATTGAATTTATCAAGTTCTTTAAATGTATTAGCTCAGAAAAATCAAGTAGATGCAGCTAAATATCATTTAGATATTGCAAAAAATTCTCTTGATCAGCTGATAAAAGATGTTTATTTTGATATTCAAAACGCTTATGTTGATATGATTCAACTTGAGAAGCAAATACCTTTGCAAGAGGTTAAGGTCCGTCAAACTTTTGAAAATTATGAACTTGCAGAAGGCAGATATTATGTCGGGTTAGGCGACTATATTGAATTGCAGGATGCAAAGGTTAATTATAATAATGCACAACGCGCTTATATCGAAACAATTTATAAATACAATGTAGCAAGAGCAAATCTGGAAAGTGTAATTGCTCTGCCTCAAAAGGTTACAATGACATTAGAGGATTTTAAAAATGGACGAAAGAAATAATAAATCGGAAAAATCTTTTAAATTTAATAAAAAAATGATGATAGCTGCAGCTGCTATTTTGGTTATTGGCGGCGGAGCGTATATGTTTATGCACAAAAATAAGGTGCATTATGAAACTCAGGATATTCACCGTTGTACAATTACTCAAGTTGTTGAGGCTTCGGGGACAATCAATCCTGTAAATATTGTCAGTGTTGGTTCGACAGTATCAGGTTTGATGAAGGAAATTTATGTTGATTATAATTCAGAAGTTAAAAAAGGACAGCTTCTTGCGCAGATTGACCCTGCCAATTTTCAGGCTTCTGTTGATCAGAATTTAGCGCAAATAAGTAATGCGGAAGCTAATATGGCAAGACTTCAAGCGGAAATGGTATATGCCGAAAAAACTTCTAATCGTTATAAACATTTGTATGCAAAGAATTTTATTGCTCGCAGTGAACTTGATCAAGCAGAGAGTGATTATTTGGCAAAGAAAGCATCAATTGGTGCTCAAAGGGCATCTATTGCACAGGCAAGAGCGAGTTTAAATACTTCAATGACAAATTTGGGCTATACAAAAATTATTGCACCTGTTGATGGAACAATAATAAAACGTGCAATTGATGTAGGTCAGCCGGTTGCTGCAAGTTTCCAAGCTCCGGAATTATTTACTATTGCCCAAGATTTAAGGCAAATGCAAATAGAAGTAAATGTACCAGAGGCTGATATTGGTAAGGTTAAAGCCGGTCAGGATGTTGAATATACTCTTGATGGTTATCAGGATTCAACCTTCTACGGAAAAGTTACTCAGGTTCGTCTTGATTCGACAACAACCTCAAACGTTGTTACTTATACCGTAATTGTTGGTGTAAGTAATGAAGATTTAAAATTAAAGCCTGGTATGACCGCTAATGTTTCTATAATAACCAATAAGAGCGAAGATGTTTTGTGCGTTCCAAGTATTGCACTAAAGTATACACCTGAAGTTGGCGGACAAAAATACAAAGAGCAAGGAATTTGGATTTTAGATGGGGATAAACCTGAAAGAATAAATATCCAAGAGGGCGCAAGTGATGATTCTAATGTTGAAATAATTTCGCAAAGAGTTAAAGAGGGAGATAAGGTAATTGTCGGTTCAACAGGCGGTGGCAAGGTTTCAAAATTTCAAAGCGGTACAAAACGCCGCGGCGGCCCTCCGGGAATGTTTTAGGGTTTAAAAAGGAAGAACGTTAGAGAGGGAAATATTAAATGAATGATATGTTTTTAGACATATATAAAAATGAAATTTTGCCTATTTTGTATAAATTAGAAAAAAAAAGAAAGCAGAAAATCGTTATATTGTTTCTTATAGGTATAATTTTTTTGCTCTTAGAGTTGTTTCTGGTTTATAAGACGTATTATTTGCTTTTTGTAAATACAGATTTTACATCTAAATGCAATGGTGCTATTTTATTTTTAATTCTTCCTGCAGTGTTCTACGTTATTGTTGCGGCCGATGCTTCGGATTTTAAAACGACATTAAAGCGTAATCTTAAATCAAAGGTAATAAAGTGCTTTTGTGATATCAATTATGGCGATTTTACCCATGAATTTAATATAGTAAATATCATAAAAGAGAGTATGTTATTTGATAATATTCCTGAATCTTTTGACTATAATTTTGATGACATTTTTATGGGCAAGAGATCTTGCGTAAATTTAGTTGCGGCTGATTTTGATATGTTTATCCGGAGTTCTCGTGGGGCACGTTCAAGGATTTTTAAAGGTGCAATACTAAGTTTTATTTCTAATAAAAAAATAAGTGCTAGAACAAATATATATCCCAAATTTCATCATTTTATGGATAATAAACCCATATATTTAAAAGATGGCCCCCAAATAGTTATTATTATATCTATGTGTATTTTGATTTTTAAAGATATGATTTATTCAAGAGTTTCTGGAGATACTTTTATTGTTATATCTTTAATTCTTGCTTCATTTCTTGTTATTTGTTTTTATGTTGTTGTGTCATATTTAAGATCAAGAAAACCTAAAAATATAAAAGATTTTAATTCTGTAAAATTAGAAGATGCAGATTTTAATAAAAATTATGTTGTGTTGTCTGAAGATCAAGTAGAGGCGAGGTATCTTATTACTCCTTCATTTATTGATAGGTTCAAAGAGTTGGCAAAAGTTTATAATGCAAAACATATTCGGTGCGCTTTTTATGATGATAAAGTGCTATTTGCTATTAATACGAATAAAGATTTATTTGAATTCGGGTCATTATTCCATACATTACTTGACGTGAAGTATATAGAAAATTATTATGATGAAATTAAGGTAATATTTGATATTGTTGATTTATTCAGATTAGATGAAAAGACAGGATTATAATTATGGCAACAGGTTTTAGAAGTAAATTTTTTAATATATATGCGCAAAAGTTCCTTCCGAATATAAAAGAAATGGAAAAGAAACGCCAAAAACGTTATATGCAGCTTTTAACGATAGAAACTGTTTTGATTTTTATAATCATATATATATTAATGAGCTTTATTAGTCCTTTGTTCGGTACGGCACAAACCTCAGGCGATGCATCTATGGCACTATTGGTGCCTTTTATGCCGTTTATATTGTATTGCTGTGCGTATGTGGTTGTAACGTTACCGGAAAACTGGAATAAAGATTTTCAAAACGAAGTAAAATCTTTATTTTTGAAAGATTTATTAAAAGTGTTTGGAGATATAAGACCTGTAACTGACTCATATTATGTGGCAACAATGGTTGGTTTAACAAGCAGCGGTATTCTCCCTGAGTATGATGAAAGAGAATATGACGATGCGTTTATCGGTACTTATAATGATGTTGAGTATGCCGTTATTGAATCTGAACTAAAACGAATTGTAGAAACTTATACAAAACACGGATATACCAGAGAACGTAAGATAAGAGTTTTTAAAGGGGTAATCCTTGCTTATCCTTGTTATAAACGTATATTAGCACACACTATAATTACTCCGAAATTTGATTTCGTTACTCCAAGTTTTAATTTCGGTCAAAAAGTTAAATCCTTTATGTATGCTTTTATATTGTTGTTTTTAATCTCTTTCCTTACTTTTGGACTTGCTTATGGTGCATCATTAAAGAATAATTTAGTGACTTTAGGTTATATATGTATAACAGTATTTGCTTTATATGGCGCATATCGCGGTATTCGTTATAATTATTTTGAACGTGTCAGGGTGGAAGATGTAGATTTTGAAAAAGATTATGTTGTAAAGTCAGAGGATCAGGTCGAAGGCAGATATCTGGTTACGACTGCTTTTATAGACAGATTTAAAAAATTACAAAAAATATATGCTACAAAAAATATCAAATGTGCATTTTGGGGTAATACAATAACTTTTGCTATCTCTACGGATAAAGATATGTTTGAGCTTGGAAGCTTGTATTCATCTTTGACAGATTCAAGAGTTATAGAAAAGTTTTATGATGAGATTACTTCAATATTTGATTTAATAGATTTGTTTAAATTGAATGAAGATACAAAGTTGTAGAGGTTAATTATGGCTGTAGGTTATAGAAGTAAATTCTTTCAAACGTATGCAAGTAAAGTGTTACCAATGCTTTACAAGTTTGAAAAAGAAAGAAAACGGAAGTATACTACTATACTTGTTTCTGAGATTGTAATGTTAATAATTCTTTTATATATGTTGCTATCTTGGATATTCCCTTCTGCTGCACCTGCTATTCCTTCAGATTCTGCAGCATTTCCTATCTTTTTATTTTTAACTCCTGTAATCTTTGTTCTTTTAATATTTGCGATTATTTTAGTTCCATCTCTAGGAAATAAAAAATTTAAAACAAAAGTTAAAGAAGCCTGTATCGGAGAGATGCTTTCTGTTTTTGGAGATATTCAGTGGCACGGGAAATATTTGCCTGTTCCGTTAGATATTGATTCAAGCGGCTTATTTATGGATTATTCAAAATGTATGTTTGACGATGTTTTTACAGGTTGTCATAAAGGTATAAATTATACTGTTGCAGAAGCTCATTTAACAAAGATTGTTCGGACAAGAAAAGGTTCTCATGAACAAACTGTTTTCAGAGGTATAATATTGGATTTTCCGTTTAACAAGGAAATAAAAGCTCATACTATAATTGCTCCAAAGTATGATACAAGTGCTGCCGGAGTTGTAAACGTTGGGTTAAATTTGACAATAATATTTATAATATTGGCTTTATTGATTACATTTGCTTTTATTGCTCCCGGGACATTATTTCAAAATATGGACGCAGTATTCTCTTCTATATTTATTATAATTTCATTAATTGTAGCGATTATCGGTGCAAAAAAATTTAAAAAAGTAAAACTTGAAGATGTAATATTTGATAAGGACTACACAGTGGCATCTGAAGATCAAGTTGAAGCAAGGTATCTTGTAACTCCTTCATTTATGGAAAGATTTAAGAACCTGAAAAAAGCGTACAATTCGAAGAATATAAAATGTGCGTTATTTGATAATCAAATAATGTTTGCAATATATACAAATAAAGATTTATTCGAAATTGGCAGTATGTTTCATCCATTAACTGATTCAAAACAGGTAGACGGATTTTTTGATGAAATTATTGCAATTTTAGATATTGTCGAAGAATTTAAATTAGATGAAAAAACAGGATTATAGATATGGATTTAATAGAAGTAAGACACGCGATAAAAACATATTCAACAGGTGAGGAATCTTTCAATGCATTGGATGATGTTTCTTTGAAAGTAAAAAATGGCGAGTTCGTTGCTATAATGGGGGCTTCAGGCTCCGGCAAATCTACATTTATGAATATGCTTGGAACATTAGATAAACCAAATTCAGGAGAATACTATCTTGAAGGCGAAGATATGTTACATTTACCTCCTGACAGGCTAGCTATGGTTAGATGTGAAAAAATGGGTTTTGTATTCCAAGGATTTAACTTAATATCCAGAACTTCCGCATTGGATAATGTGTGTTTACCTATGATATATAAGGGTATTCCGGAACAAGAAAGAATAGAAAGAGGAAGAAAAGCACTTGAGATTGTAGGCTTAAAAAATAGAGAAGATCATATACCAAATCAAATGTCAGGCGGCCAGCAACAGCGTGTAGCTATTGCCCGTGCACTTGTTAATGAT
The DNA here is from genome assembly GCA_902801985.1 of uncultured bacterium. Taxonomy (GTDB): domain Bacteria; phylum Cyanobacteriota; class Vampirovibrionia; order Gastranaerophilales; family Gastranaerophilaceae; genus Zag111. The sequence continues at coordinate 41,770 of CADCKD010000003.1, forward strand.
GCACCGTTGATTTTGGCGGATGAGCCGACAGGTAACTTGGATACAAAAACCAGTATTGAAGTTATGGAATTTTTTGTATATTTGAATGAAAAGCTGGGTAAGACTATTGTTCTTGTTACTCATGAACCTGATATTGCAGAATACACTCAACGAATTGTAAAATTTAAAGACGGAAAGATAATTTTAGATCAACCCAAATCCGAATGGGTAAAACATAGAACGAGGGAAACATAATATGCTTGATTTTAAATCAATATTAAAAATGTCGATAGTATCGTTAAAAATAAATAAAATGCGCTCAATGCTTACAAGTTTGGGTATAATTATAGGTGTTAGTGCTGTTATTGTAATGCTTGCCGTAGGCTCCGGTGCGAGTAAAAAAATTGCATCTGATATGGAGTCTATGGGGAGTAATTTGCTTATGATTCGTTCTGCTTCGGCAAAATCAGGCGGTGTTCGTATGGGCTCAGGAACAAGACCTACTCTAACTCTAAAGGACTCTCAGGCTATTGAAGATAAAGCAAGAGGGGTTCTTGCTGTTGCTCCGTATTCTGCAGAGTCAAAGCAAGTTACATACGGTAATCAAAACTGGTCAACATCTATCGGCGGAACTACAAATGAATACTTATTTATTCGGAATTATGAAATAGAGTCGGGCAGAGGTTTTATTCCGGAGGATGTAAAAAACGGAACCAAAGTTGCAATTATTGGCCAAACTGTTGCAACTGAATTGTTTGGAGATGTCGATCCTATAAATAAGACTATTCGTATTGGCAATATCCCGTTCAAAGTTATCGGCCTTTTAAAAAGTAAAGGTTCAAGCGGTATGGGCCAAGATCAGGATGACCTCGTATTTATACCTATAACTACTGCGCAGAGAAAAGTATTTGGTACGGATTTCCCGGGAACGGTCAATATGATTACAGTTAAAGCTCAAAATGATCAAGTTTTGTCTATTGCTCAAGAAGATATAAACGAAATTCTTAAAAATCGTCACCATATAGGCGCAAAACAAGATAATGATTTTGAGATAAGAAACCTTGCCGAAATGCAGGAAACCATAAAATCAACCACTAAAACGATGTCCTTATTATTAGGTGCGATTGCAGGAGTTTCTTTGATTGTTGGCGGTATTGGTATTATGAATATTATGCTTGTGTCTGTAACAGAAAGAACTAAAGAGATTGGTATCCGTATGGCTATTGGGGCAAAAGCTTCTGATATACGTATTCAGTTTTTGATTGAATCATTTTTATTATCTATTTCCGGCGGGCTGGTTGGAGTTGTTTTCGGAGTCGCGGGAGCCTGGCTTATGCACGTGTGGGCTGGTATGAATATAGCTATAACGCTGGCCTCAATTATGCTCTCTTTGGGTTTTTCCGCTGCAATAGGTGTTGGGTTTGGATATTATCCTGCATATAAGGCTTCTTTATTAAATCCTATAGATGCATTACGTTATGAATAGTTTTTATGCTGCTCATCTGTTTATTTGAGTAAAATATACTTTAACTAATTGAGGTTTAATTTTTGTAAACAATTAATCAACCATGCGGCGAAAGCATGATGTAGAGCATGGTTGACATGTTTTCTCAATCTTTTGATTTAGATTAGTACTTCAATCTCGCTTGGAGTATTTATCAATCAGTACATGGATTTAAAAACCCTCTAAAAAGATTAGTATATAAAGTGTAGACGATAAGTTAATAATAACCACGGGGGAATAATAAGGATGAGAGATTTTAACAAAAAACTAAGAGTATTACTAATTGATGACAACGCTAATCATTTAAGAGGTATTAAAGAGCTTATTACTCTTGAAACAAATTACAATGTTGTAGGCGCTACAAGAAGTGCAAATTTAGGCATTAACTTGATTAAGAAGTATCATCCTGATGTTGTCTTGATGGATATTAATATGCCGGAAAAAGATGGGCTTCAGGCTATTCAAGCAATAAACAAAATGGAGTTATCAACAAAAGTTGTTGTATTAAGCGGTTATGATGATGCTGATTTAGTTTATAGGGCTATGAAATTAGGAGCTAGAGGATACGTTTTGAAAACTATGGCTTCTGTAAAGCTTATTGATGCTATTGAAGATGTATCAGAAGGTAAAATTTATCTTCCTGCTGCGTTATCTACAAGATTCTTTGAGTACTTCCAATCTGCAGCAAGAAAAGAAGCAAACAAAGTCGAAGGCGAAAATTTACTAAATACACTAACTGTAAGAGAAAGTGAAGTTTTGGAATTATTAACACAAGGGGTTAACTACAAGACTATTGCGGGCACTCTAATTATATCTGAAACTACTGTTAAAACACACGTAAATAATATATTCCAAAAATTACAAGTTAATGACAGAACAAATGCCGTTTTATATGCTTTGAGTCACGGTTTTAAACCAAGTAACAAATCTGCTGCTATGACTGCTGCATAATATACAAAAATTAAAGTTGATAAGGGTTCTGCCGATTAAGGTTGAGCCCTTTTATTATAAGGATAAATTTATGATTACTGAAGAAAAGAATATAGAACAGTTAAATAATCAAATAAGATTTATATCTCACGAAATTAGAAACAATTTATCTATTTGTGATATGTATTCTCAAATTATTAAACGCAATCTCGAAAAAGATGGAGTGCAGAATTCTTCTGTCAATAATGCCATAGATTGTATTCAAAAGTCTTTGCAAATCATTTGTGCCAATCTTATGGATTTGAAGTCAATTGATTGTACCGAGCATAAACTATATGATTTTGAAAAAACACTTTTAAGGGGTGTTGAACTTTCCAAAGCATATACCGAGGACAAAGAGATTGATTTTGAGGTTTTTATAAAAAACAGTGCAAATATTCTGATAGATGAAAATCGCTATATCTCTTGTATTATAAACATTATAAAAAACGGTATTGAAGCCATTGATATGATGGGTAAAATAACTGTTCTTGCTGAGATTAAGGATGGTTACGCTGTTGTAAAAATTTCAAATAACGGTAAACCTATACCCAAGGATAAACAAGATAAAATCTTTGAAATCGGATATACGAGCAAAACTTCCGGTTCCGGCTTAGGACTTGGTATTTGTAAAAAGTATCTATCTTCAATGGGTGCCAATATTAAGTTGATAAAATCCGGCAAAGCTGAAACTCAATTCGAAATTTCCGTACCGATTAATTAATTTCTAAAAGCACTTTGAGGGTATCTTTTTCTTTATTCTTTTCAAATGCTTCCAGTGCTTTATCCATAGGGTATGTTGCTGATATTAGCGGTGTTAAATCTATTTTGCCCGAACTTAACATTCTCAGTGCAGGCGGGAATTGACCGCATCTTGAACCTAGTACGGTAATTTCGTCAATAACTATCGGGGCAAGATTGAATTCTTTAGTTGCAGCAACGGTACTTTTCAAAACGAGAACCCCTCTTGGTTTTGTTAGGGCTAATGAAGTTTCAAATCCGGAAACTGAACCTGTTGCTTCTACAACTACATCATACTTCTTTTCGATTTTGAAATCTTGCAGCAAAGAAGTTTTTACTCCTTGAACTTTTGCAATATCAAGTTTATTTTGATGTTTACCGACAAGGGTTACATCAAGATTTTGGGCATTGAGCGCAAGTGCCGTAATGAGTCCTAATTTCCCATCGCCTAAGACAATTACCTTATCCATAGGTTTAATATGTAATTGCTCGTTTATCTCTAAAGCCGCGGCGAGGGGTTCTGTAAATACTGCTTGTTTGTCGGGTACGTTGTCAGGAACTTCAAATAATACTTCTGTCGGCATTGTAAAGTATTGCGCAAAGACACCGTCTTTTCTCCATATTCCAAGTGTGTGTCTGTTTGGACAATGGCGATAATTTTTCTTGGCACACCATTCGCAATTCAGTTCTTTGCAGCCGTAGCTGATTTCTGGTACGACTCTTTTTCCTATCAATGATTTATCTGCTCCGTTGACTTCTTCTACTACTCCCACTGCTTCGTGCCCAAGGATACCGTCATAACCCATATAACCTTTTGTTATTTCGTAATCTGTGTTACATATACCTGCTAAAGTTACACGAACCAGTGCTTCCCCTTCTTTTGGTATTGGTTTTTCGTAGTCATTTACAAGTTTTAATTCATTATTTTTGTTAAATATAAGTGCTTTCATATTATTCTCCAATAGCTTTTAGTTCTTTGTTTAAATTATTTAAGATATTTTCTGTTGTATCTTTGTTTAGCAAAATGCTTTGTGTTGCAGCATTTACCAAATTATTTATCTCTTTTTGATTTTTTTGAGTTTTGAATGTCGGTTGCAATTTATTTAATTGCTTTGCGCTGATTACTCTTGCTTTTGACATCAAATCATTTTCATCATACTTTGTATAAAATTCATTATTTAACGCTTTTTTGTTTACCGCAAGTATATTTGTCTGTTTTGCAAGTTTTAATTGATTTTCTTCATTTGTGAGAAAAAGTGCAAATTTAAGGGCATCCTCTTTGTGTTTTGCCCTTAAAGGAATCACAAAATTCATCAAAGAAAAATCATTTTGCCCTATGCTTCCTGTAAGCTGAGGTGCGACATCTGTTTGGTTGTATATTTGTGGAGCGTTTTCTTTAATCATATTAAGGAAATTTGCTCCGGCAGAAATTAGTGCAATGTTTCCGGACATATATTTCTCTAATGCTTCCTGCAAGGTCATTGTTACGGTTTCTTTTGGAATTAAATCTTTTGAATATAGTTCTTTAAATAGCGTAAATACATATTGTTTTTGCCTTTGCGGGTATTTATTTAATATTTTGAGCATAGTGTCGTTTTCTGTGATGTTTGGCAGGGTAATGTATGCATTTTTACTACGTATAGCGGGAGCTAAATCTGCCATTTGTTCGTACGTTTTTGGAACAGAGGATAGCAATTTTTTATTATAGATTGTTACTGCACTTGTTGCATACCAAGGAATAGAGTATATTTTACCGTTGGTTTTTGTTGAGTTTATAATTTCTTGGTTAAACTGTTTAGTGTTCTCCTCATCTATTTCCCAAAGAGCACCTTTATTTGCGAGAGTTGAAGAAAAATCAGGATTTAAATTTACCAAATCCGGCGGGTTGTCGCTAAGAACAGAAGCAAGAGTCCTTTTTTCTCCTTCAGAGAATGGTACATCAACCCATTTGATTTTAATTTGTGGATTTTCTTTTTCAAAGTTTGAAATGACTTCATTCATATACGGTGCAAAGTCGCTCATTTGAAGAGTCCAAAAAACGACTTCATTGTTTTGAAGTTTTGGTTTGAAAGCAAAAAATATCCCTGTGATTAGCAAAAATGTTATAAATATTGTAGTTAAAAATTTTTTATTCATGATTTCTCTTTTCGTCATTCAGAGGGGCAAAAATTCCTAAGATTCCACGCTTCGCTCTGAATGACGAAATTTTTGCCCCGAAGAATCTTATAATATTGTATCATATAAATCATTCCAATCTTTATTAATATTCTCTATTAACTGGAGTTTATATTTCCTTGACTTCCCTTTTATATATTTTTCTCTATTTATCGCGGATTCTATGCTGTTTGTAATTTCATAATATACTAATTTATGCAGTTTATATCTTTTAGTAAACCCTTCAATAACCTCATTTTTATGTTCCCATATTCTTTTTATCAGATTTGAAGTTACACCGGTATATAATGTTGTATTATTATGATTTGTAATTATATATACATAACCCAATTTTTCCATATATTTTTTTGTATAATTGCTTTTATATTTACCCCTGATATAATTATACTATGAATAACTTATTTACGGAACTTGAAAATCAAAATAAACAAATTCCTTTGGCAGAGATTCTCCGCCCAAAGACGATTGAGGATTTTTTAGGTCAGAGTAATGTTATTTCGGAAAAAAGTCCGATTTTAAATTTGTTAAAGACAAACAGATTATTTTCGATGATATTTTGGGGTACTCCCGGATGCGGCAAAACAACTCTCGCAAGACTTATTGCGACAAAAACTAATGCCAATTTCATAGAGATTTCCGCAGTAACTTCAGGTGTCAAAGATATCAAAGATGCTGTTGAAAGGGCAAAAGAATCTTTGAGAGCAGGACAAAAGACAATTTTATTTATAGATGAAATTCACAGATATTCCAAAACTCAACAAGATGCACTTTTACCTCATTTGGAGAATGGAACTTTGTTTTTGATTGGCTCAACGACTGAAAATCCGTCATTTCAAGTTGTTCCTGCTTTGTTATCAAGGGTTCAGGTTGTGAGGTTGAATTCTATTGACGATGAGAGTATGGCATCTATCATCAAACGTGGATTTCAATATTTGGCGACTCATTATTCTCAGATGGATTGTGAAGCAGGAGTGTTGGATTTTATCATAAATCTTGCCAGAGGAGATGCTAGATATGCTTTGAATATTGTTGAGAATGCATATTTTGCAAGTGATTTGAAAGATGGTAAAAGAATTTTAACGGTAAAAATTATAGAAGAAATTTGTCAGCAGCATAATACCAGATATTCTGAGCAGGAACATTATGATTGTGCTTCTGCTTTTCAAAAGAGTTTGAGGGGAAGTGATCCTGATGCGGCTATTTACTACCTTGCAAAAATGTTGAAAGCCGGTGAAGATCCAAGGTTTATTGCAAGACGTTTGATAGTTTGTGCTGCAGAAGATGTTGGGATGGCTGATCCAATGGCTGTTCAAATTGCTGTTAATGCTTATAAAGCGGTCGAACTAATTGGGCTTCCTGAGGGTAGAATTCCTCTTGCACAGGCTGTAATTTATGTAGCAAGGGCAAAAAAATCTAATGAGGCTGCTTGCGCAATTGATGAAGCTCTATCTGATATTGATTCGGGAAAAGATTTCCCACCTCCGATGCATTTAAGAGATTCGCATTATAAAGATGCGCAAAAGTATGGTTTTGGTGTTGGTTATGTTTACACACATAATGCTCCTGATGTTGAACAGCAATTTATGCCTGATGAACTTGTTGGAAGAAAATACACAAGGGGATAAAATAATTATTTCTGCTCTATGGTATAGATTATCTGCAAATAATATGCTATAATATGCAAAATTCTGCAAAAATCAGTTGGTATTAAGAAAACGTACGGTCTTCAAACAAATTGTAACAATAATTTAACAAATAGAATAAAACATTAAAGTTTTATTTCGATAAAGCCGACTGAGTTCATGAGTAAAAGGTGACATGAACGAAAGGTAAGCATGAAAGTTAATGACGTTAGAGGTAAACCGCGATAATTGCTAAAAAGTATGAGTACTTAACAATTCGTTACATACGTAAGATGCACGATATAATGGATTTTTAAATACTCAATATATACTTTTTAGATATTTTTTGTAAATTTTTAAATCTTAAAAGTTTTTATAACATTATAGTGAAATTTTGTATAGAAAAGTATAAAAAGAAAGGACAAAAAAATGAGTGTAAACAATGTGAGTGGTGCTCAACCGCAAAAGCCGGTAATTCCTGCTGAATTACAGGCGCAATTAGAAAAAGCAAAACCTGAGGAACGTCAAGGTATTTTTGCGAAGTTTTTGCAAGAGAATGCGAGTAATACGGAAGTATTTAACAATGTGCTTAGCTTCATGAAAGAAGAAGCTAAGGCTGAGGTGCAACAAGCACGTGCGGATCAACATAAAAAAGATCTTGAAGAAATGGAGGCCGCTAAAGAAGCTTCTAAACAAGAGCAACGCAAAGCTGATTTGGCAAGCGGTGATAAAACAAAAGTTGCAGAAGCAACTGTAGCTCAGGCTCAGGACAACTTGGCAGAGGCTACGAGATTAGCTAATGAAAATCCTGAAGATAAAAAAATGCAAGAACAAAAAGCAAATGCCGAAAAAGAATTAGCTCAAGCTAAACAAAATTATAAGGAATTGACTAATAACGATGGCGGTAGACTTGGTATTACAAGAGCCCGTGGTGAACAACTTGTTCAAGATGCATCTGGAGACGTATCAACAAGAAAAATTGATGATGCCTATGCTAGTTATAACTTGAGTGTACCAACTAGTGCCGGTGAAAAATGGTCAAAAGATGACGCACGTGAGGTTTTGAATAAGTTTACAAACAACACAGGTCATGATTTTGTGGTTAAAGACAAAGACGGTAATGAATTTACTATTACACAAGGTCAAACTGTTGAAGGAGACCAATTGAAAGCTCTTAAAAAACAAATAGATGCAGAGTATAAAGAAGCTGAAAAAGCTGCTAAGAAAATGCCAACTAAAGAAAATACAGAAAGAGCTCAAAGATTATATGAAGAAAGAGGTATGATCAGAGCCGCAGAATCAGGTAAAGGTATTGGCAGAGCCACAAGTACACACAATAAAAACGTAAAAGCAATTCAGAACTTGATTGATACACAAGTATTTTATACCGAAGCTGATAAACGCGGACATGAACAAGCCGCAAAAGCTCGTGGCGAGGAAATAAGAGCAACTTTGGTTGAACCAAGAGATTTAAATGTTATTGGTCATTTGGTTGCTACCGCTAAAGATAAAATTGCAAATGCTCCTGAAGGTGAAAGAGCATCGACAGAAGCTCTATGGGGAGAACTTGCGAATATGTGCGATGTCGACAAAGATGGAAATATCGTAGGTGAATACCCGGATCCTAATAAAGTTAAAAATGCATTGATAGATATTACAGGTGGCGGTGCACAATTATCTATTTCAGAAATGAAAATTGTTGCAAAAGAAACAGGATGTTCAGACGGTGATATAAGACATGCATTTAGAGCTTATGGTTTTGAAGCTGAAAGACCAATTGGTAAGAAAATTCTAAATGGTTTGAAAGCTGCTGCACCGGCTGCTGTTATGACATTAGCATCTGTATTGCTTGCTAATAAGAAAACAGCAAAAGCAGAAGGGCATGCTCGTTCAGAAAATACCGTAAACTTCCACGCTGAAGATACTCAAACTGTAACAGGTCATAATACAACAACAACAATTACAAATAATGTTACCCCTGGAACAACTACATATACTGTTGACCCTAACACCGGTGAAATTTTAACTCATCAAACTGCAGGTTCTACGACTACTTCTTCAACTACTACGGATTCGCCGTTTGATGTAACTGCCAAGGCTTCAGTAAGTGGTACTGTAACAGCTGTTGCTGAATCTTCTGTCACAGCAATTGCAACTGCGGTAGCAAAAGGATCTCCATGGCTAGGTGGGGCATTAACAGCTTATGAGTTCATTAAGGGACTTGTAAAAACTCCATATGAAAAAGGCGTTGTTGATATGGCCGATACTTATAAATTAACTCATTATACAGATTTGTATAAAGGTGCTGATAATAAGAAAGTGGCTTCTCAAATTCAACAGATGGTCGGCGGCTTGACGGGTGATAGAGATATGGATGCTAAAATTATTACGGCTGTATTAAAACAAGAAAGTGGGTCTCAGAACACAGTACTTGACAAACGTGAATTAGAGATGGCTTTGCAAGATTTAAGAGAAATTCAACGTAATTTCCAAAAGGTTAAACCTGCAGAGATTACTGAAATAGAAAAACCGGAACCTACACCAACAACTGATCCAACACCGACAACTGATCCAACACCAAATACAAATTCGGATCCGGTAGTAGAAGATAAGTACTATGCAACCAGAACGGAAGAATTGGATAAAAGAATTCCATGGAATAGACTAAATCAAAGCCCACACTACGTTGCAACAATGTACAAATTTATCGGACCTGATGGCCAAGAGTACAATATGCTTAGTGGCAGCGAATTGAATAGAAAAAATCACGCTTTATACCAAGATTTTGCAAATCATGTATATGGCAGAGCTGAAGATGATAACGTAAATAAAGATATTGAAAATAAAAATACGTACTTATATCCTAAGGTTATGAATTTGGGCAATGGCTGGAAGGCTGTGCTTGTCACTGATAATATGAAACTTGATTCTGGTGTTAATAAACCTAGAAGAAAAGGCAAAGGCAAAGGCAAAGCCCCACAAGCGACTAAAAGCAAAATGCGTACCAGCACTGTAGGCTCTGGATCAACTCGAGACGGCGTGGATAATACTGAAGGCCAAAACTATAGAAGTAGAAATGCCTCCGATGTAGATAATCATTTCCAAGATCAAGGGCGTAAAAAATCCTCGAAGACACTTAGTGGTGATAAGTAATATACAGTAAATTATAAAGCAGACCTTGGAGTAAAATCCAAGGTCTGTTTTTTGTTGATTAATTATCGCTATTTTGAACCTGGAAAAATAATTCATCCCTAATGAGGGAGGATATAGGTGGGTGCTTATTATAGCAAATTTTATCCCACCCCCACCTAACCTCCCCCTCAGGGGAGGAATACCAATTTCATCCACCCCTCACCCTAGCCCTCTCCCACGGAGAGAATGAAAATCATGTCATTGCGAGCGGAGCGAAGCAATCCAGCTATTTTAAATCATTTTGTTTAATTAGGATTGCCGCGTCGTTGCTACCTCTTCTTTTCGCAGTGACAATAGTTCGTTCTCTCATAATGACGATTTGTATTATCCTCCCCTTATGAAGAAAAGAATGAGCATGGGTGATAATTTTTCCATACAAAACATCCCACCCCTCACCCTAGCCCTCTCCCACGGAGAGGGAATACCAAAACACCCCAACCCCCACCTAACCTCCCCCGCAGGGGAGGAATACCAATTCTATTCAACATTTAGCTATGCATTTAATTCAGAAAAACCATTTTGTTCAAATGATAATTAGCCCTGTAAAAGTTCTGACAATTTACCAAACGTTTCAATAGATAGCTTTTCCCCTCGGGTGTTTTCGTCTATTCCGAGTTCATTTAGTGATTTTATAACATTTTCTTTTGGAAAACCGGCATTTAGGAGGCAGTTTTTAATATTTTTACGTCTTTGGGCAAATCCTGCTTTTACTGTTTTTCTATAATGTGTATAATCTGTTAATTTTAGTCTTGGTTCTGTTTTTACATCAAGTTTGACAAGCGCTGAGTTAACTTTTGGTGCAGGGAAAAAGCTTTTTCTTCCGACAAGTTTTAATATTTTAACATCTGCCCAAAATTGAGAAAGTATTGTCAAAAGCCCATACTGTTTGCCTTGTGAATTCTCGTTTGCAACCATTCTACGGGCAACTTCTTCTTGCACCATAAGGATAATATCTTTTATGTGTGCTCTGTTTTTATTATCTAAATCGTCAACTTCACCAAGCAAATGTGCAATAATCGGGCTTGTAATATAATATGGAATATTTGCTACAACTTTTACCTTTTCTTCACAAAGCGATGATATATCTGTTTTCAAAATATCATTATGGATTATTTCTAGGTTTGGCGCATTTAATTTTTTTAATTCTTTTATTGCTTCTTCGTCAAGTTCTACTGCTATAACTTTTTTTGCGTGTTTAATCAGCTGTTCTGTTACAAAACCTACCCCCGGCCCTATTTCAAGAATGGTATCTTCCGGAGAAATATTTGCAAACTCAATTATATCCTGGATAATTTCACCGTTAATAAGAAAATTTTGTCCAAGACGCTTTTTTGTTCTAAAGTATCTAGCCCGTTCAAAGTAGTTCATATTACTAATTATAATACAATAAAAAGACGGATGTGTGAAAATATTTATTTGTTATTTTAATTGTTGTTATGGTATTATAGTCAAATAAAGGGATAATCGATGGTAAGACTTGAGTCAAACATTTTGGATAGGAGTGAAATACTAAAGCTGTATACAAAAGGGTATACTTATGCTGAAGATTTTAAGATAGGTATGGAATTTGAGCGACTTCCGATTTCATCAACTTCGTATAAGGCTGTTGATTATTGGGGAGATAATGGTGTTTGTGCATTTTTAGAACAATTTGCAAGGAAAAATAACTGGGATTACATCGTGGATCAAAATAATGTTATCGGTCTTGCTAAAGGCCATGATACCATTACTTTGGAACCGGGTTCGCAAATTGAAATTAGCACTAAGCCTGAAAGAACGATATTTGCTTTAAAAGATAAAATTGATAACATAAATTCGCATATTGCTGAAATATTTTACGGCTCAGATATAAAACTTTTGGAATATGGGGTATCTCCGTATTCTACTTGCAAGTCTATTCATCTTATACCAAAGCGCAGATATAAAATTATGGCAAATTATTTGTGGGGAATATTGGCCGATGTTATGATGAGAGAAACGGCGGGTATTCAGTGCTGTATTGATTTTAAATCCGAAGAAGATGCTATGAGAAAGTTTAAATTGGCAAATAAATTGGTTCCTTTTATGACTGCTATATTTGCTAATTCTCCTATAAGAGGTGGCGTAGATACTGGATATAAGTCTTTTAGGGCATTGAGCTGGTTAAATACCGATAATGACAGATGTGGTTTTGCAGGTAAGATAAGTGAAGAATTTTCGTTTGAAGATTATATTGATTGCGTAATGAAAACTCCTATGATATTTGTTCAAAGAGATAGAATGCCTGTTGAAATGAACGGGGATATTACTTTTGAAGAATTCATGAATAAAGGATTTGAAGGGCTTTCTCCTATGATTGAAGATTATGAGCTTCAAGCGAATTTGTGTTTCCCTGAGGTAAGGTTGAGGAATTTTATAGAAATCCGTAATCACGATTGCGTTGGCGGGGATTTGAAGTATGCAATTCTTGCAATTTATAAAGGGATTTTTTATGATAATCACGCAATGGATGAATGTGAAAATCTTTTAGCTTCTCTGCAATATAAGGATTTTTCTGAGTTAAGGTACAATGTTCCAAAACACGGACTTCAAACACCTATAAAAAAGGCTCAGGTTTTAGATTATGCAAAAACTATTCTTCAAATTGCAGAGAAATCTTTGAAAGAGGCGCAAACCGGAGAAGAATTGTTCTTGAATTCAATAAAAGAGTTTACGCTAAAAGGTAATTCTCCTGCAGATATTATTCAAAAAAAATGGAATGGCTCTTGGAATAAGGATTTGCGTAAAATGATTAAATACTTATCGCAAATGTCTGAGTGTTAACTTTACATTGTGCGAAATGTATTATAAAATTGAGCCTGAAAGAGAGAGGTATATTATGGAAAATATATGGGATAAATATGCAAAAGTTTTAGTTGATTATTCTACGAATGTTCAAAAGGGTGAACTTGTTGTTATAAGTACATCCTCAATTAAAGCAAAAGATTTGGTCAGAGCAATATATAAAAGAGTTTTGCAAAAAGGTGCAAATCCCGTTTTAAGGACCGGATTTGGCGATATGGCAGAAATTTATATGAAATATGCGAGCGATGAACAATTAGATTATGTTGATCCTATGACAAGGTTAGAATATGAAAAGGCGGATGTATTTATTTCATTAGGTGCACCATTAAATACCAAGGCTATGGCGAAAGCTGATTTAGGTAAAATGTCGCGCAGAGGAAAAGCCACAAAGCCTCTTTCAGAATTAATGCTCTCAAGAGCTGCAAAAGGCGAACTAAAATGGGTTATTGCCGATGTTCCGACTCATGCGCTTGCACAAGAAGCAAATATGTCACTGGATGAATATACAGATTTCTTGTTTAAATCTTGTTATTTGGATTTGGAAGATCCTGTGGCGAAATTAAAAGAATTGGATGTTGAACAAACCCGCTGGGCGCAGTATTTAAACGGAGTCAAAGAACTTCGTATCGTTGGTGATAAAACAGATATTACATTCAACGTTGAAGGCAGAAAATGGATTAGTTGTTCAGGGTTAAACAATTATCCTGATGGAGAAGTGTTTACTTCCCCTGTTGAAGACGGTATAAACGGTGAAATATTCTTTGATTTCCCTCAAAATTACCGTGGCAACAGTGCAAAAGATGTTCATTTATGGATAGAAAAAGGCCAAGTTGTGAGGACGGAAGCATCTTCCGGTCAAGAGTTCTTAGAAGCAATGCTAAATATGGATGAAGGCTCTCATGGCATCGGAGAAATTGCATTTGGAACAAATTTTGAAGTTCAAGATGTAACAGGCAATATTCTTTTTGATGAAAAAATTGGGGGTGCTATTCATATGGCTGTAGGTGCTTCTTATCCGGAAACTGGCGGAAAGAATGTATCAGGACTTCATTGGGATATGATTAAAAATATGAAAAATGGCGGGAAGGCTTATGCTGACGGCAAACTAATTTATGAAAACGGCAGATTTGTGATATAGTATGGAAACAATTAAAATAAAATGTCCAGCAAAAATAAATTTGAACCTGAAAGTAACCCGCAAGAGGCCTGACGGTTTTCATGATATTGAAAGTGTTATGCAAACAATCAGTTTGTATGATTATTTGCAAATCTGCGTGGAAGATAGTGAAGAAAATGTCATAAATTTGTCAGGTAACAGTCCTGAAATTCCTTATAATGAGCATAATCTTGTTTATAAGGCGGTTTTGTTGTATCTTTCTGAATCCGGATTAAATAATAAAAAAATCAGTATTAATATTGAAAAAAATATTCCTGTTGCTGCGGGCCTTGCGGGAGGAAGTACCGATGCTGCCGGAACTTTGTACGGCTTAAACAAAATATTTAAATGCTTTGATGATAAGAAACTGCATTCATTGTGTGCCGCTCTCGGTTCTGATTTGAATGTTTGCCTTATGGGGGGTAGAATTCTTGCAAAAGGCAGGGGTGAAATAATACAACCCTACAAGTTTGAGCCGTTTAATCTTAGTTTGATTAAGCCGATAGGCTTAGGGATAAGTGCAAAAGAGGCTTATACAAAATTCTCATACAAGTTTGAGAATAATATTGATGTTGACAGACGTGCGGATTTTGAAAATGACCTTGAGTGGGCGATAATTAATGACTATCCGCAATTATTGAAAATCAAATCTGAGTATATGAATTCTGTTATGACAGGTTCCGGGTCAACATATTTTATCATAGGCAAAGAATTTCAACCTCAAGAAGGTTTTGACGTTTGGAATAATCTTGAAGCTATTTCAAAAGGTGTTTGTGAATATTAAAACGCATCGAATGAATCGTTTGTAAGCGGGTTTTTGAATTTTGTAATATTTGCTTGGAATAACAATTTTACGGTATCAACGGGGCCGTTTCTGTGTTTTGCAATAATTACTTCTGATAAACCTTTAGAAGTTGCTTTGATACTTTCTTCTTCTTCGCTTTCCTCAGGTTTTGCGTAATAATCCGCACGATAAATAAACATAACAATATCTGCGTCTTGTTCGATAGATCCTGATTCTCTCAAATCTGACAACATTGGACGTTTATCATTTCTTGATTCAACTGCACGTGATAATTGAGAAAGTGCAATAACCGGCACATCAAGTTCCTTTGCAAGGATTTTTAACCCTCTTGATATTGCGGAAATTTGTTGTAATCGGTCATCATTACCCGAACTTTCCATAAGTTGCAAGTAGTCTATAACAACAAGTCCTAAATCTTTTTCTTGAGATTTTAATCTGCGGCATTTTGTACGGATATCTGTTAACGTACATCCTCCGGAATCATCAATATAAATTTTTGCCTGACTAAAATCATCCATAGCCATTGTAAGTTTATCCCAGTCTTTTTGCTGCATGTTCCCTGTTTTAAGTCTTTGAGCATCAACTTCCGCAAAAGAGCAGAGCATTCTCTGTACAAGCTGCGGGGCTGACATTTCAAGTGAGAATATGCACACAGGAACTTTTTCTTTTATTGCGACATTTTGCGCTATGTTTAATGCTAATGCGGTTTTCCCCATTGCAGGTCTGGCTGCTAGGATTATTAAATCTGATTTATTTAAACCGTTTAATAGGGTGTCAAGCTCGTTAAAGCCTGTTCGCAAACCTGTTAACTCGTCGCTGTGGTTGTATCTGTACTCAATTTTGTCATAAGCATCAAGTACTAAATCTTTCATCGGTTTAAGGTCGGAAGTGTTTTTATTTGAACCTATTTCATAGATAAGGCGTTCTGCTTTTTCTAAAGATGCAGAGCTTGGTTCTAAATCGTAACCTGTGCTTACAATTTCAGACCCTGCAGTAATTAATGCACGTTTAGTTGCTTTTTCTGCAATAATTTTTGCATAATATGCAACGTTTGATGTTGTGATAGTATTTTCTGCAAGTTCGTTTATATATGCTCTGCCTCCTGCGGCTTCCAATTTGCCATTGTAGCTTAAAACATCCGAAACTGAAACAATATCAATATTATCATTGTTATTAAACAGTTGAAGCATAGCTTCATAAATATACCTGTGTGCAGGTTTGTAAAAAGCTGATGGGTGCAAAGCATCTGATACTTTCGCAAGACAAGCCGGATTGACTAATATTGCCCCAATAATCGCTTCTTCTGCTTCTATGTTTTGTGGAATCAAACTCTCATCGACAGCTTTTGGTTTTGTTTTTACAGGCATAATATACTTCCCCTTTTTAATATATTAGTACAGAAAAAATTCTTCGCCTTTGATTATTAAGAATATTTTTACAAAAAAAAGACCAATTTCTATAAATTGGTCTTTTTTGTATGTTATTTTTATTTTACAGCTTCCGCGCATTCAGGACAAATGCCGTCAGTGTTTAGTTCTCTATACTTCCAGCAGCGGCAGCATTTTTCGCCTTTAGCTTTTACAACCCAAACTTCGTAACCATCTTCTGAGTATTCGTTTAGCACTTCTTCAGATGGTTTCGCATCTATAAGTGCGGCTTGAGATACGATATAAATATCTGCTAAATCGCATTCATTAGCCTTTAATACGGCATCATCTTCCGCTTTTAAGTATATGCCGACTTCTAAAGCACTTCCTACTTTTTTGTCCGCTCTTAAAGGTTCAATGGCACGAGTTACAACCTCTCTGGATTTCAAAATTTTTGCAAAATCTTGTTCAAGCTGCTCATTGTTCCATTCAGGTCGTGCAATAGGGAAATCTGCTAATAAAATACTGATTAAACCGCCTTTTTGTGCTTCAGGAACACTCTGCCAAATGTCTTCTGCTTGATGCGGCATAACTGGTGTCAAAATTCTAACTAATGCCATCAAGTTTTCGTATAAAACGGTTTGACAAGCACGGCGAGATAAAGATTTTTTGCCGGCTGTATACAATCTGTCTTTTACAATATCAAGATAGAATGAACTTAAATCAACTGCTGCAAAGTTTTGTAAGCATTGGAAATACTTATAAAACTCGTAAGCTTCAAAGCTTTGTGTAACTTCTTCGATCAATTTATTTAATTTGTGAAGTGCAAACTTGTCGATTAATTTTAGATCTTCATAAGGTACGTAATCTTTTGCAGGATCAAAATCAAACAAGTTACCAATTAAGAAACGTGCGGTATTTCTTGTCTTTTTAAATATTTCTGCAAGTTGTCCGATGATATTGTTTCCAATTTTAATGTCGTTTTTATAATCAACAGATGCCGCCCAAAGTCTTAAAATATCAGCTCCGTAGTTTTTGATAATATCATCAGGTCTTATATAGTTGCCCAAAGATTTAGACATTTTTCTTCCGTCTTCTCCAAATACAAATCCGTGAGTAAGTACTTGTTTGTATGGAGCTTTGCCTTGAGTTGCAATTGAGGTTAGTAAAGATGATTGGAACCAGCCTCTGTGTTGGTCTGAACCTTCCAAATACATATCAACAGGAGTATGACCAAGTTCCTCTGCTCTTTTTTCTACAACTGCTCTCCAGGATACTCCGGAATCAAACCAGACATCCATAATATCTTTTTCTTTACGGAAGTGTGTTTTGCCGCATTTTGGACATTTGAATCCTGCAGGAAGTAATTCTTCTGCACTGTGATTTACCCAGGCATCAGAACTTTCTTTTTCAAAGATGCGTGCAACATTTTCAATTGTTTCGTCGCTGCAGATAACTTCTCCGCATTCTTCACAGTAGAATATCGGAATAGGTACACCCCAGGCTCTTTGTCTTGAAATACACCAATCCGTTCTTCCTGCAACCATATTACCAATACGGCTTTCCCCGCTTGATGGTATCCATTTTACATTGTGAATTGCATCCATTGCTTGTTGTCTGAATTTGTCAACCTTAACAAACCATTGAGGTGTTGCTCTGTATATTACAGGGTGTTTACATCTCCAACAATGAGGATATGAGTGGTTAATTTCATTCTGGTAAACTAAAGCATTTACCCCTTCAAGCATATCAATAACCATATCATTACCTTTGTAATACGGAACACCAACAAGCTCAGGTATTCCTACTTCTTCTTTCCAGCATCCTGTAGCGTCAAGTGGTGAAAATACTTCAACTCCATATTTAACACCAACTTCGTAGTCCTCAAGACCGTGTCCGGGAGCCGTATGTACCAAACCAGTACCGGCATCCAATGTTACGTGTTCACCTAAAATAATTTTAGATTTTCTATCTACTAGCGGATGTTTAGTGTTCATAAGTTCAAAATCTTGTCCGATAGCTGTACCGACAATTTTGATATCACTTTCTTCCCAGCCAACGTCTGTAAGGAATGTTCCCAACAAGTCTGTTGCAGCTACATAAATATCTCCGCTGTATTCAAAGAATGTGTATTCAAATCTTGGGTGCATTGATATTGCAACGTTTGACGGAATTGTCCAAGGAGTTGTTGTCCAAATTATTGCATAAACTTTTTTGCCTTGAGTATCAATCATATTTTTAATTTTTAGCATTGAATCTTCATCAAATTCAAATCTTACATAGATTGATTTTGACGAGATATCTGCGTATTCAACTTCTGCTTCTGCTAAAGCTGTTTCGCAAGATGCACACCAGTATACCGGTTTTAAACCTTTTTCAATATATCCTTTTTTATACATTTCGCCAAATACGCGGACTTGTTCTGCTTCGTATTCAGGTTTAATTGTCAAATATGGATCGTCCCAATTGCCTAAAACACCGAGTCTTTTGAATTCACTTTCTTGGCCTTTTAGGCTGTTTGCAGCGTATTCACGGCATTTTTCTCTAAGTTCACCTTCCGTGATTGAGTGTCTGCCGCCTTTAATATTTTTTACTACGGCATTTTCAATTGGCAGCCCGTGCCCATCATAGCCCGGAACCATTGGTGCGTAGTAACCTTTCATAGTTTTATATTTAATTAAAATATCTTTTAAGATTTTGTTTAAAGCTGTTCCAACGTGAATTTTACCTGAACTCAAGTATGGCGGACCGTCGTGTAAAACAAAAGAGTTTGCCTTATCACGATTTGATAGCATTTTGTTATAAATGTCATTTTCTTCCCAAAATTTTTGGATTTCAGGTTCTCTTTGAGTTGCATTTGCTCTCATTGCCAGTGTAGTTTGCGGCAGATTTAATGTGTCTTTGTACTGTTTTTGTGTTGTTTCTGTCATTTATCTTTCCTTTATCTATTATTGATTTACTTCTACTAATTTGGTTTGTGTGTTATTTATATACGTTTTCATTTTGTCATAATCAAATGCATTTTCCCACCTTGCGATGACAACGGTTGCAACACAGTTGCCTACAAGATTTACAGTAGTTCTTCCCATATCAAGAATTTGATCTATACCAAGTAATATTGCAACGCCGATTAATGGAATATTAAAACTTGCGAGTGTCCCCGCAAGAACAACAAGAGAAACTCTCGGAACTCCTGCAATTCCCTTGCTTGTAAGCATTAGTGCAAGCATCATCAAAATTTGCTGGTTAATATCAAGATTAATTCCGCATATCTGCGAAGAAAATACTACAGCCATTGCAAGATATAATGTGCTTCCGTCAAGGTTAAAAGTGTATCCTGCTGGCATTACAAAGCTGACAATATTTTGTGGAACTCCAAATTTTTCCATAAGTTCTATTGCTTTTGGGAACGCTGCTTCAGAACTTGCAGTGGTAAATGCCAATATTGCCGGTTCCTGTATAACTCTGAGCAGGCTGCGAAGTGATATTCTTGCGTATTTGCAAGCAATAAACAATACCAATAAAACAAATACGGCAAGTGCAGTGTATAGCGAGAATATTACTTTTGCGTAATTTTTTAATATGGATAATCCGTTTGTTCCTACCGTTGATGCAATAGCACCAAATATACCTAATGGTGCAAAATACATTACGTATTCAGTAAATTTAAACATTATTTGTGACACAGAATCAAGTAATGTCATTACAGGTTTTGATTTTTCACCTACTGCACATATTGCAACTGCAAAGAATATTGAAAATACGACAATTTGCAGTAAGTTCCCTTCAGACATTGCCTGTACAATACTTGTAGGGAATATGTTCATTACCATTTCTGATATTGAAGTATGCGGGGTTGTTACAGCCATAAGCCCTGCTTCTTTTAATAGCTCAGGGTTAGCAACAGCTCCGCCAAAACCTTTTCCGGGGTTAAATATATTACCCATTGTCAAACCGATTATCAGCGCAAGTGTCGTTACTATTTCAAAATAGATGATTGTTTTTAAACCGATTTTGCCAAGTTTTTTTACATCACTATGGCCTGCAATGCCGCTAACTAATGTTGCAAATAACAACGGCGCTATAATCATTTTTACCATTCGTAGAAATATTACGGCAAAAGTTTTCATCTTAACCGCACTGTGGGGGCAAAAATGACCAAAAACAACGCCCAGCACTAACGCTGCAAATATAAAAAATGTCAGTTTCGATTGTTTCAAGGCATACCTCTCAAAACAAATTATAAATCAAACATAGGGTAAAAACACAAAGTTTTTCTATATTTTACAAAATATTAATGTCTAATTTCTGTGCTAATTCACTCAACATATAAAAAGATCCGCAGATTATATTCAATTTCCCGTCATTAAAAGGAATCTGAATATCCGAAGTCAGCTCTTTACCTTGAACAGGAGAAGCTTTTTGTAATTCCTCAAATGTGGCGGAATTTGGATTACAAAAGTGATAAAAATATACTTCATCATTATTTTTTAGCAGTTGATTAAGCATTTTAGGGTAATCTTTATTTCTCAAACAACCAAAAATAAATCTTCTTTTTTCAAACGGGTAATACAACTCTAAATTTTTTATAAGTGAACTTATTCCATTAGGGTTGTGGGCTCCGTCTATTATTAGATTTTTGTCTTTTATATACTGAAATCTGCAAGGATGATGAACGTTTGCCAATCCGTTATCAATCACATCCTGAGTTATGTTTGGGAAGCAAGTATCAATAGCGGCAAGCGCAAGTGAGAGATTTTCCTGTTGGTTAATTCCTTTTAATGAAAGTTTATCTGTATTTGAATAAGGTATAATGACCTCTAACGGTGCGTCAACTTCCATTGCTTTATCATAAAATGCTTCTTTGCCTTCGCATACTATACAAGGACAGTGTGGTTTTATTATTCCTGCTTTTTCTGCGGCGATTTTATCTGTTGTATTTCCGAGTTTTTCTGTATGATCCATATCTATATGAGTTATTATTGAACACAAGTTCTTTTTTATAACATTTGTAGCATCTAATCTGCCGCCAAGTCCTGTTTCTAATACGACAACTTCAACATTGTTATCTGCAAAATATTTGAACATAACTGATGTCAAAATTTCAAATTCCGTTAAATCAATATTGTTTTCATTCGCGAGGTCTGTTATTTCAAGTACATACCCTGCAAAGTCGGTATCTGATATTTGTAGACCATTTATTTGAATTCTTTCTGTGTATCTGAAAATGTGCGGACTTGTGTACATTCCGACTTTTTTGCCTGCTTCTTTTAGGATGGATGCGAGTATTGCGCAAACAGAACCTTTTCCGTTTGTGCCTGCAACATGAATGCAATTTAGTTTGTCTTGAGGATTTCCTAAAAGCTCCAAAATTGACGAAATTCTTTCTAAGCCCAGAGAAACTCTAAATTTCCCCGCAGAAGTCAAAATATCTGTTGCTTGTGTATAATTATAGTTCTCTTTCCTATCCATAAGACTATTTTACAACAAATATTAAAGAGTATTAATGTTTGTGGTATTATAGTAATATGCATTAGAGCAAAGGTGTTTATATTTTGAATAAATTTATAAAGTATTTATCTGTATTTATGATTTTAGTTTTTTCTTGTTCGGCCTTTTGTGCCACAACACAAGAAGTTAAACAAAATATAATTCGTCAGTCAAAGGCTATGGGTGTTGATCCGGCCATAATGCTTAGTATCGCAAAAGCTGAGTCGGGATTCAGACAAGAAGCGAAAGCAGGCAATAATATCGGTGTATTCCAGTTATCAACTCATATTGCAAAAACTATGGGGATAAATCCTTATGATCTTGATGATAATATAAAGGGCGGAATTGTTTATTATAAAAATATGTATAACAAATTTGGTTCAATGGAGCTTGCTGTTGCGGCATATAATACCGGAGCAGGAGCAATAACAAGAAACGGTAATACTGTTCCTTCTTATGCAAGACCTTTTGTTAATCGAATAATGAATAATTATAAATCTTTCAAACAAACAGGTTTATAATAAAATTATTAATTTAGCCCTTTGCGTTTGTAGAAATCTTCGATAAATCCGGTGTTAAAGTTACCGCTCATAAAGATTTCGTCTTCAATAATATCTTGATGGAACGGAATTGTTGTTTCAACTCCTGTTATTACGTATTCTTTTAGTGCACGGTACATTCTTCTGCGTGCTTCGTTACGGTTTCTGCCCCAGCAGATAAGTTTTCCTATCATTGAATCGTAATACGGCGGAATAGAATAATCTTGATATACGTGAGAATCCACTCTTACCCCGTATCCTCCCGGAGCTAAATAACCTGATATAGTCCCAGGATTTGGCATAAAATCTTTTGTCGGGTCTTCTGCATTAATTCTACACTCGATGGCGTGACCTTTTAATTTGATATCATCTTGTGTGTAGCTCAATTTTTCACCTGAAGCTATCATTATTTGTTCTCTAACAATATCAACGCCTGAAATCATTTCTGTTACGCAGTGTTCAACCTGAATCCTGGTATTCATTTCCATAAAGTACCAGCTTCCGTCGTGGTCAAGTAAAAATTCACAAGTACCAGCGCCTTCATAATTTATTGCCTTTGCTGCTCTAACAGCTGCTGCACCCATTTCTTGACGTGTTTGTTCATCTATTGCTGGGGAAGGTGCTTCTTCTAACAGTTTTTGATGACGTCTTTGGATAGAGCAGTCTCTTTCTCCCAAATGAATAACGTTTCCAAAACTGTCACCCAAAATTTGAACTTCTATGTGACGTGGATTTTCTAAGAATTTTTCTGCATAAACATCGGGATTCCCGAAGAAATTTTTTGCTTCTGCTTGGCAAAGTTCCATATTGATTTCAACTTCTTCGTCGTTACGGCATACTCGCATTCCTTTTCCACCGCCACCGGCTGTCGCTTTTAGAATAATCGGATACCCTACTCTGTTTCCAAATTCTTGAACTTCTTCTACTGTTTTAACAATTCCTGTTCCCGGTGTTACAGGAACGTCATTATCTATCATTGTTTGACGAGCTGTTGCTTTGTCACCCATTTTTTTCATTGCGTCAGATGATGGACCTATAAATTTTATCCCTTGTTTTTCACAAATTTCCGCAAAATCAGCGCGCTCTGACATAAAACCATACCCAGGGTGAATTGCGTCTGCACCTGAAACCATTGCAGCAGACATTATTGATGGGATATTTAAATAGCTGTCTACACTTTTTGCCGGACCGACACAGTATGCTTCTGTGGCTAATCTTACGTGGAGTGAATTTGCATCTGCTTGAGAATATATTGCTACTGTCGGAATTCCGATTTCTCTGCAGGCTCTTATTATTCTTACGGCGATTTCACCTCTGTTTGCTATTAATACTTTTCTAAACATAATATCCCTCTTTAAGTCGGACGTGTCTGTAAAGTCTTTATGGGTAGATAAGTTTATATAATACAAACTTATCGGACTTACAGCTTTATTTGATTTACCCGACTACTATTCTACGTACATAAGGACTTGACCGAATTCAACAGGCTGCCCGTCTTCTACACAAACTTCAACAACCTTTCCGGTAACTTCCGCCTTTATTTCATTCATCATTTTCATTGCTTCGATTATGCATACAACATCCCCTTGATGAACCGGTTGACCTGCTTTTACAAATGGTTCGGCATCAGGTGACGGAGCCATATAAAAAGTTCCAACCATAGGTGATGTTATTGGGGTTCCTGTGCTTTTTGGTTCAGAAACACTTGTTTGATTTTCTTTAGTCGATGCTGCTTCTTCAATCGGTGAAGATACAACATTTGCTGCAGCAACAGTATGAGCTGAAGTTACGATAACTTCTTTTCTTATTGTAATTGCTTGTTCCCCATCTTCTAAAGAAATTTCGCTTAATCCGTTGTCGGTAATTATTTTTGCTAATTTATCAATGTATTCTGTTTCAAATTTCATAATATGTCCCTTTTTTTATAAATATTCTTGGCGATGTATTTACACCGCCAAGAATGTAAAAGCTATTTATACTCTGTCTAAATATTCATTAGAGCGAGTATCTACACGAATGATATCTCCGTTTGCTACAAAGAACGGAACGTTAACAACCGCACCTGTTTCTAATGTTGCAGGTTTTGTTCCGCCTTGAGAAGTGTTTCCTTTTTCTGAAGGTGGAGTGTCAACTACTGCTAATTCTACGTGTGGTGGAATGTCAACCCCGATTACTTTGCCTTCGTGCAATAGTATCATTACGTTCATGTTTTCTTTTAAGTATTTTTTGCCTTCTCCGACTTGAGCTTCAGCTACGTGTAATTGATCGTATGTTTCGTTATCCATCATAACGTAGTCTGAACCTTCTTTATATAAATATTGCATTTCACGTCTGTCCAGAGTTGCTTTTGCAACTTTTTCGCCGGCTCTAAATGTTTTTTCAACAACTTGGCCTGTCATAACGTTTTTTAATTTTGATCTGACAAAAGCGGAACCTTTACCCGGTTTTACGTGCAAAAATTCAACAACTGACCATAGGCCGTTATCTAATTCAATTGTCAAACCTGTTTTAAAATCGTTTACTGAAATCATATTTTTCCCCTTATATATCTCTTTTTCTTATTTTGTATTCGGATAATAACATAAATATGAAAATTTTACAAAAAATGTTCTATCTTGTTACAATTTTTCTATAAATAAAAAAACTTCCATAAAAGGAAGCTTTATTTGATATTTTGAAGTAGTAGCAATATAAGCTTTATAAAGTTTTCTTTCACTTTTTCTGCTGTTTCAATTACTTCTTCGTGTGTTAATTTTCTTGTAGAAATGCCGCTGGCAAAGTTTGTTATACAGCTTATACCTATGACATTCATGCCGCAGTAATTCGCAACAATTGCTTCCGGTACTGTTGACATACCTGCTGCATCTGCCCCCATTGTTCTTGCCATTTTTATTTCTGCCGGAGTTTCATAGGATGGCCCTGTTGTTGCAATATATACACCATGTTTTATATCTATTCTTAGGTGTCTTGCTGCTGCATCTACTATTTTGATTAAATTTTTGTTATAAACTTCTGACATATCAGGAAATCTTGGGCCGATTCTAAAATCGTTAGGTCCTATCAGAGGATTATTCCCCATAAAGTTTATGTGATCGGTTATGACCATTAAATCTCCTGGTTGGAATGATTTATTGATTGCTCCGGCTGCGTTGGTTAGTATAATTGTTTTGACTCCAAGAGCGCGCATAACTTTGATAGGATAAGTGATTTCTTCCATGGAATATCCTTCATAGTAATGGTTTCTCCCCTGCATCATAACTACCGGACGGCCCTCAATATTTGCAAAGACCAACTGCCCTTTATGTCCGCTTATTGTTGAAGATACAAAATGCGGAATGTCTGAATACGGAATTGCGTATTCACAATAATTGTCAGCTATTTCGCCCAGACCTGAGCCTAAAATGATGCCAATTTCAGGTGAAAAGCCTTCAGTGTACGTATTGATATAATCTATTGAATCATTTATCATAACTAACCCCTAATCACAAAAATACACAATAATCCTTTTGAGATATTGTGTATTCTTTATTTTACTAACCTACTAATCTGTTATCGTCAGCTTCAGAAGCTTTTACCATAAGTGCGTGTTCTACCGGATTTTCTCTTGTGTAGTTTGATTCGTGCGTATCTTCAAATCCGTATTCTTCGCGTGCTTTCTTAGCCTGACTTTCTTCTACTAATTTTTTTGCAAGTTCTGCAATTTCATATACTAATTTGTATCTGTTATCTGAATTTTCGTTTAATTCCCAAGCTATCTTTACGATTTGGTTCATTTAATAATCCTCACTATTTACCTTTATATTTATCATATAATACAAATAATTTTTTCGCAAGTGTTATCAAATTAAAAGTTTGATAAGTCGGAAGTTTGATAAGTTTGATAAGTTCGTAACGGGTTATTTGGTTTATTATAATCTGTATTGTTATTTACTTACCCTTTCCTTATGAGGGGAAGGGTAGGGATAGGTGATAATTTGTCAAAACAAAGTGGGGAACACCTCTTTCATCTCCCCTCACAAGGGGATAATACTGATAATACCCCGTAAAGAACTTCCTACTTATCCTACTTATCGAACTTATTAAATTATATAAATGTAATAGACTATGTGTATGCTCTAATTTCTTTATACATATTCATATATTCTTTAGCGCTTTTCTTCCAAGAAAAGTCTTTTTCCATCGCTGATTTTCTCATTGCGTTGAGTACATATTTATCTTGGTATACCCAAAGAGCACATTTTATTGCGTTTAGCATATCCCAACCGTTGTATGCCCAGAACTTAAAACCAGTAGAATCATCTAAAGGATAACCTGTAACGGTGTCTTCCAGCCCTCCGGTTGCTCGTACAATCGGTAAGGAGCCAAATCTCATTGCAATTAGCTGGCTAAGCCCGCAAGGTTCAAATTTCGACGGCATTAAGAAAAAGTCACTCCCTGCGTATATTTGGTTTGCTAATTTGCCGTCATATCCAACGAATGTTCTTATATTTTTCGTGTTATTTGAAAGCCATATAAATAAGTTCTCATAATCCTTGTTTCCGCTTCCTAAAAATACAAAATCAGCATCAAGATTTTGCAATTCATATTGCATATCCCTTATTAAATCTATACCTTTTTGATCGACAAGTCTTGATACAAGTGCAATAAGCGGTCTTTCAGGTCTATATTCTAAACCAAAGTACTTGCATACTGCTTTTTTATTTTCTTCTTTGTTTTCAAGCGACTTAACATTATAATTCTTTGCTATATTTTTATCTGTTTCAGGGTCAAATGCATTATAATCTATCCCGTTTAGGATTCCTAATAATTTTTCTTGATTCATTCTTAGTGTATAATCAAGTCCTTCGCCATATTCGCCGCCAAGAATTTCTCTTGAATAATTCGGAGAAACCGCAACAATCTTATCTGCATAGTTTATTGCACCTTTCATCCAATTAACTCTGCCGTAGTGCTCACAGCCCCATTGGTTATAGACAATGTCTTTACGCATATTGGCAAAATCAATTACATCTTCAAACCATACTCCTTGGTATGCAAGGTTATGAATTTGAAATACACTTTTTGTGTTTTTCCAGAAATCATCAAATTTGTAATTAGAATGCAAATATAATGGTAGCATAGCTGTATGCCAGTCATTTGCGTGTATTATATCCGCTCTGAAGTTTAATGCTTTAGCATATTCCATTACTGCCAGTGAAAAAGAAATATACCTTTCGTGTTCGTATCTCGGATCAAGTCCTTGGGGATAGACTTCCTTAAATGGGGTAAAATACCAATCATTTTTTACAAAGAAAACATTAATATCTGTTCCCGGAAGTTTTGTCATATATAAATTAAATTTGTGCTGTTGATATCCGAATGTTAGCCACATTTCAGAATTCTCAAGTTCCTTAATGCCATATTTTTCTTGATTAATACATCCGTGTAGCGGAGTAAATATTGCAATTTGGGCATCTTTTTCAATTTCTTTCGGGAGGCTTCCAATCACATCAGCAAGACCGCCAGCCTTTGAAAAAGGAGCAACTTCTGCAGCAGCAAATAAAATCTTCATTTTTCCTCTCTTTCTGAAAAAAAATATTTAAACGGAAGGGTAAAATGATTTTCCACCATAATTGATTTTATGTCAAGCCCCAAAATTTAAATTAATTTTGTATTTATACATTATCTGCTGAATCTGCCCTTGACAAATATTAGCTTTTTCTTCTTGATTACGTGCTTTGAGAACTGTGTACATATTAATTTTATTTAATAGTAGCAAATATTCGTTGCCGGAGCCCATTCTTTCTATTTTTGAATTTAGATTATTAATCATATTGTAGGCGATATCATATTTAAATTGTTTTATTAGTGTGCATTCTTGGATAATATTAGCAATTTGAGTAATTTGAGTCATACCTTTTTCTTTAGAGCTTTTTATGATTTCTTTAATTATTGCTTCAGCTTTAATATAAGATTCTTTTTGCGCATAAGAATAGCCGATAAGCAAATCTGCAAAGACTTCAAATGTAGGCATATAACTGTCTTTTGCTAATATTTTTGCTTTGTAGATTTCCTTTGCAAATGCATCAGGCTCTTGTTTGTATTGCGTGAATGCACTGATTATGTAATAAAGCAGGTTTGAGAACAAGTTCTCTCCTTTTACAACCTCTGACATAAGTATGTCTTGGCCGTGTATAAGTTTTTCTAATTCAAAGAATATTGAATACTCCTGCGGTACAAAGTCAAATAATTTATTTGTTATGTCTAAAAGTTCTTGGACATTGTTTAGTGTGAATACACAAGCCATTGCCATGTATGCAATAAACTCTATAATGATATTTACAAAGTCCTCTTTTGTAAGAATATCATCATTAAATTGGATGCTGTTTATTCTTGATGTATCAAGAACATTAAGAACATTGTAGCCTATATCTATACAATCTTTGTACGCTCCGATATTAAATAGAGCTTTAATATGTATAAGAGTCATTAACAATAGGTTTAAACTAAAGTTGTACTCTAATGGATTGATAGATTGGTCTTCCGATTGTCTTAAAACTTTGTGTATAAGATTTATTGCATAAGAATATTCGCCACTTAGCATTGCCCCTTGTATCATTTTTAGGCTAAATTCTTCGAAAGTTTTCTTATTCTCTGTCTTTATCAAGTTTTCTAACGTTTTGTCTGCAATTTCTCTGGTTTCATCCGGTCGAAAATCAGGCATATTATTTGCAATGTTATCATATATTGAATTTCTAAATTCGTTTAAATTTTCTTCCGGCCAGTCAGAGGAGTGTTCTTCGAGTGTTTTAATTATATTTGAAGAACAGTTTGCGTATGCAGCAAAATCTCCCATAGAAAGGCTGGCATTTGCAATCTTTTCCCATTCATATATTGCGTCTTGGTGGAAGTTTTCAATATGTTCGTATAAAATTGCTTTTCTTGGGCTTGTCATTCCTTCTACAAACGCTTTTTGCAACAGAGATGTTGCTATTTCCGAAAATTCTTCCGGTGTAAGAATTTCCATCAGCGCTTTTAAAAGTATGTCGTAATTTGAGAAATAAATACAATCATTGTAGAAATATAAATATCCTCGTTGCGCAAGTTGTTCGGCCAGCTGATTCCAATTTTCAAAACCAAGAAGATCTGCGGTATTTATATCTATTCTGGATGATAGCAACAGGCACATTGCCAGAAAATGAAGTAGTTCTGTTTCATCTTTCAATAAATTCAATTTACGTTGAATTAGTTGGGTAAAGTCACCAGGGATAATGGTTGTTTTCGGATTTAATACTTCTATGGAATCTTCTGTATATTCATAAATGCCAAGTTCTACAAGATATTGAAGCGCATGGTCAAGATAGAGGGTACTACCTTTTGAATATTTTAAAATTCTTTTAAAATAAAAATCGGATGCTAAATTTTTATAGAATTCAAGATTTGAAGTTATAATATTGTTTATTGAGGATGGTATTAGCGCAATTTCGGTGTATTCCCTTCTTGAGAGAAGAAAATGCATTCTTTTGTGTAATGAGTAATTTTTGTTATAAGAAATCATGTAGCTAACATTCAAAGCTTCAAAATTTGCAAAAAGCCTTTCCATTATATCTAAAGATGCAGAGTCTATTTTATCAAAATTTTCTATGTATATAAGGGTATCAGGAATGGCTTGAAGCATTGATAAGAATGTTTCAAAATATCTGTTTTTCAATGTTTCTAAATCTTCGTATACAGCTCTTTTTGTTAAAGTGAGAAGATCTTTGACCATATCCTCTGCGCCAATAGAACTAAAAATTGAGTAGTCATTCTTATCATACAGCTTTTGAGATGTTGCGAATGAAAATACTGACATTATTAAATCTCTGAAAAAGCCGTATGGTGTGTATTTCATCTCATCATAACAAGTTACGGGAATTATATATTGGTATACCCCTGTCTGGTCAACAGTTGCCAAAAGTTTTAATGTATTCGGTTGGTATATTTCTTCTCCTTTTAGGGCAATAATTCCTTTTGGAACTTCTTGTAGTATTTCTGTAATGTTGTCAAATACTAAATTGTTTTCGGTTTTAAAGAATGCGCAATTAATTTCATCAAAATCTATAAGATCCATACTGTACAAGTCATTGCCGTATTGTTCAATTTCTGACATAGAGTTTTGTAAGGTGAGTGCTTCTTGAACTGACATTGCATTTTTTACAAATGTAGGAACTTCGATTTTTTCGTCTTCATTTTCAATTTTATCCTCTTTCATATAATCATCAATTTTTATTTGAGGAGTAATATCTACTTGATAAAATCTTTTCATTTCACCGTCTACAAGGACAGAGTTCAGTGATTCCATTTTGTATTTTTCACTGTAATATTCCAAAAATGTTTCATCTGTTATTATTTGGCAAGAATCAAGTGCTCTTTTTGATTTAGCGTCTTCTTGGCTTACCATATTTGCTAAAAATCCGTAATCTATGTCGTACGGATCCTTATCTGCATCTCTTTTGAATATACTAAAATTGGCTTTTAGTGCTATGTCTTTTCTTGAGATCAATTTTACATTTAATCTTGTTATCGCATTTGCCATTTCAATTATGGCATTCATTGCGTACTGAGCAGAGGATGAGAATGTGTATGCAGAGTTAAATCTCAAAATGTAAATATTATTTTTTACAATTTGTCTCCTCACTCCCAGTCCTTGAATTGAAGTTAGGACTAAATTATCAAGATTTTTTTTGAATTTTGAGTATAGCTCTGAACCAAATACTCCTCTAATAATGTCTATATTTGGAAAATCTATTCTTACTACTGCGAAACTTTCAACGTTGGATTCGTTTTCCAGAGCACTTTGTTCTAAAGAATATCCGCATTTTAAGCATTTCTTATTTTTCATAAGATTAATCTTGCCGCATTTTGAACATTTTGTAACAAGAATTTCTCCGCATCTTTTGCAGATATTTTTCTCGTTGATGGTTTTGCAAACAGGGCAAATTATCTTGAGCACCTTTTTGCAATTCGGGCACACAAGAGTGTTTTTATCTATTTCCATTCCGCATTTTGGACATTCCATTCTGAAATTATAACATATTATTTTTTTTTGTTACTAATACGAATAGAGGAAATGTCAGGTTATGTTGCAGAGTTTTCAAGTACAATGTTTTGTGATATTATGTTGTAAAAGGGGAAATTAACTTGAGTATAATCGCAGATGATGAACATATAGAAAATCCGAATACTTCTGTGGGAAAAAATCCTGTCGTAAAACCTGAAATTGATGATAACGACAAGAGTTTTGAGCTTAATATTCGCCCTAAAAATTTCGATTCTTATATAGGTCAATCAGCGTTAAAGAGTACATTAAAAATAACTATTGAAGCTGCAAAAAAACGTGAAAAAACTCTTGACCACTTACTGTTTTACGGCCCTCCGGGACTTGGTAAAACTACTCTTGCCGGTGTTATTGCAAATGAAATGGGTGTACCTATAAAAATTACATCTGCGCCTGCATTAGAAAGACCTAGAGATATAATCGGGATTTTGATGTCACTTGAAGAAGGTCAGATATTATTTATAGATGAAATACACAGGCTAAATAAAGTCGCGGAAGAAATTCTATATCCTGCTATGGAAGATTTTTATCTTGATATGACGACAGGTAAGAGTCAGACAGTAAAAACTTTGCGTGTGCCTTTGCCTAAATTTACATTGATTGGTGCAACAACAAAAGCGGGGGAACTATCAGGTCCTCTCAGAGACAGGTTTGGTATTATTCATCGTTTGGAATTCTATACAAATGATGAACTCTCTCAAATAATAAAACGGACAGCTGATATTCTTGATATAAAAATTGATTCAAAAGGTGCTGCAGCGATTGCAAGACGTTCTCGCGGGACTCCGCGTATTGCAAATAGGCTCATAAAACGAGTTAGTGATTATGCAATTGTTAAATATGACGGTGTTATAAATGAAACTGTTGCAAATGAGTCCTTGGACATATTAAAAATTGACGAATTCGGACTTGATACAACTGATAGAAATTTATTGAAACTCATTATCGAAAAGTATGACGGCGGGCCTGTCGGCATAGAAACTATTGCCGCTGCAATAGGTGAAGATTCAAGAACAATAGAAGATGTATGTGAACCGTTCTTACTTCAATGCGGTTTACTCCAAAGAACTCCGCGCGGTCGTAAGGTTTCGCCGGAGACGTACAGACATCTTGGGTATAAAATCCAGTCCTCTTCTCAGCAGAGTCTGTTCTAAAATTCTAAAACTTGGCCGTCTTTTGGAATGATTAAGGACTTATCAAATTTGTTTGATTTTGCAAATTTTTGTAAGTCTTTTCTTGATAATGCCGCGTGACCTACGCAATCCATGTGGCTTGCGATGATGGTGACATTTGGGGCATATTCATGAATGGATTTAACGCCTTCTGCGCCCATAATTATTGAACCGCAACCATCAGTTTGAGCATCGGCACAATTTGCTATGATGTAATCAGGCTCGTATTTGTCTATTGTTTTCATTACCTCATCACACCATATAGTGTCACCGGTTAAGTATAACGTTTTTTCGTCAGGGAATTTGAATACAACGCCCATTGCTTCATATCGCATTCCTAAATTGTTGAATGTTCTTGAGGCTTTATCTTTATCCCCGTGCCTGCAAGGTGTTTTATATAACCGAATACCGGCAAAAGGTGAACCTACATCTGATGACATTACAGACATATTTGTAAATCCCCATTTTACAAGCATTTCTTTATCTATTTCATCTTGTGCAAATACTTTTACCCCTTTTCTTACGTTATCAATTGCATATTGGTCAAAGTGATCAGGATGAAGGTGAGTTACTATTATTACATCTATATCATCATAAATCTGGTTTGCAGGTCTGGGAAGATCGCATGTAGGCCAGCGCAAATCAGGATTAGGCCCTATCGCTATTGGTGCATATGCATCTTTTGGTGCAAACATTGGATCTATTAAAAATCTTTTACCCCCATATGTAACAATAATTGTGGCATTTCTTATTTGTTCAATTTTCATCTAAAAGCTCCTTAATCACAAAAATTATAACATATATCTCAGCAGGATGTCATTATGTTAACGTCTAATAAGTGGTTTTAAGACTTTGTATGAGCTCTTTATTAGTTCAAGTGACCATTTGATTATTATAATACCGCCTACATATCCGATTATTGGATCAAGGAATTGTAATCCAAGATATTTTGCGAGTAATAGCCCTATAATAGCCATAACCGAAGTCAAAATATCCGCTAAAATATGCATATATGCAGCTTTAAAATTAAGATTTTCTTCAACCTTCTCCATAACTTCATCGTTGTGGTGATGGCAATGTTCATGATTTATGTCGCCATCAATATGAATGTGGTAATCTCCGCCCATAATAAATATACATACAAGATTAACTATTAATCCTATTACCGCAACTAAAATTGCTTCTTGAAATGATATTTCTATCGGGGTAATGAACCTGTCTAATGATTCCCAAATTATACCCAGAGCTGTTATTCCCAGTAAAATTGCGCTGATAAGTCCGCCAAAAGCATTAACCTGTTCTGCTTTATTCGCATTCCTAATAGCTATTGTGCACACAATCAAGGTTATCATAAATGCGGCAGTATGTGTCCCCATATGAAAACCGTCTGCTGTCAGTGCCATAGAATTAGTAATAAAACCAAAATATATTTCTGCCACCATCATTAAAACGGTGATTATTATTACAAGAATTGTTCTCTTTTTTAAAACATTATCTTCCATATTTAATTCCTTTGCCACTATGCTATATCATTTTCCATGATTTTGCAACACATTATTTGTTATATGTGATATAATAAATTCAAAATAGGAGAAAAGTATGAGAGAAGAATTACTTTCAATTATTGAAAAAAATAGCAGAATAGGATTAAATGAGTTGGCCGTTCGTCTTGGCACAAGCGAAATAGAAGTTGCAAATGAAATTGCAGATATGGAAAAAGAAGGTATAATCTGTGGTTATCAAACAATTATTGATTGGGAAAAAACTTCAATTGATAAAGTTACTGCGATGATTGAAGTTCGTGTCACACCTCAAAGAGGACAAGGTTTTGATTCTATTGCGCGCAGAATATATAACTATCCTGAGGTAAAGTCAGTGTATTTAATTTCAGGCGGTTTTGATTTAATGGTTACCTTAGAAGAGAAAACTCTTAAAGATATTGCAATTTTTGTAGCGGAAAAACTTTCTACTCTGGACAGTGTTTTGAGTGCATCTACTCATTTTATTTTGAAAAGATATAAAGTTAACGGTACAATATTGGATAAACACGAGGAAGATTCAAGAGAGGTAATTACTCCATGAGGAATTTTTTATCAAGTAAAGTCCAAGATATTAAACCTTCAGGAATTAGAAAATTTTTCGATATAGTCAGCGAAATGAAAGATGCAATTTCTTTAGGTGTAGGTGAACCTGACTTTGAAACCCCTTGGCACATAAGAGATGAGGGTATTTATGCATTTGAAAAAGGCAGGACTTTTTATACTTCAAATTCGGGGCTGTTACCGTTAAGAAAAGAAATTAGTAATTATATCCAACGAAGTCAAGGTGTTTGTTATTCTCCGGAGGAAGAAATTCTTGTTACTGTTGGAGGGTCAGAAGCTATTGATATTGCGATGAGAGCTTTGCTTGATGAGGGGGATGAAGTTATCATTCCTCAGCCGTCCTATGTTTCTTATGCTCCGTGTTCATATTTGGCAGGGGGAAAAAATGTAATTATTAATTTAAAAGCAGAGAATAATTTTAAATTAACTCCTCAGGAATTGGAAGCTGCAATAACTGATAAAACAAAAATTTTAGTTTTACCTTTCCCAAATAACCCGACCGGTGCAATTATGGAAAAGGAAGACTTGGAAAAAATTGCTAAGATTGTGAAGGAAAAAGATATTCTGGTGTTGTCTGATGAGATATACTCAGAGTTAACATATAGCGGCAGGCATGTTTCAATTGTGTCACTTGAGGGAATGAAGGAGAGAACTATACTTATTAATGGGTTATCAAAATCTCATGCGATGACCGGATGGCGTATAGGATATGCTTGCGGCCCAAGTGAAATTATTAAACAAATGACAAAGATACATCAGTATGCTATTATGTGTGCCCCTACTATCAGCCAGTATGCGGCCGTTGAAGCACTGAAAAACGGTGATGATGATGTAAAAATGATGCGCAATTCATATAATCAAAGACGCAGATTTCTATTGGATGCTTTCAAAAAAATGGGGTTAGAGTGCTTTGAACCTTATGGTGCATTCTATGTTTTTCCTTGTATAAAAGAATTTGGAATGACAAGTGAAGAATTTGCGACAAAATTTTTGTATGAAGAAAAAGTTGCAGCAGTTCCGGGGACAGCATTTGGAGATGCTGGTGAAGGTTTTTTGAGAATATCGTATGCTTATTCAATCGAAAAATTGAAAATAGCGATGGAACGTTTGAATAATTTTGTCACTCGCTTAAGACAAAAATAGACCTTTACATAAGTTAATATTTTACTCAAAATAATTAAACTTTTTTGGAATTTTTGCCGAATACATGTATATAAATATAGGAAAAATATTATGGCAGAAAATTCACAATTTAGTTTTAACAGACCCTACAAGCCTTTTGGATTGAATGTTCAGGTTCCTGAGCGTACGATTAAACAGGCAGGTGAAACACTGGGAAATATTGTAAAGGCTCCGGCAGATCCACTATTTACATTCTTAGAAGAAAACGAAGGTGTTTTTAACGGAGATGTTGCCTTTGAGATTAACAAAGTTGTTGCTCAAAACTTTACAATAGGTTCTGCTATGCGAATGGAAAACGAAAAAATTAATGGAAAAACCCCGAATTTTGATATGCATTTTTAAAAAAAAGACCGCTTTTTGAAAAGCGGTCTTTTTTTTACTTATTTATTCAATTTTTTCAATGTCGGGAATGCGATTACGTCGCGGATTGACGGAGAATCTGTCAGTAACATTACGAGTCTGTCAATACCCATTCCTAAACCGCCCATTGGAGGAACGCCATGTTCTAATGCGCAGATATAATCTTCATCAATCGGCATTGCTTCATCGTCGCCCTCTGCTTTTGCCTTCATCTGAGCTTCAAATCTTGCTCTTTGGTCGATTGGGTCTGTAAGTTCGGAAAATGCATTGTCTATTTCCCAGCCGTTTATTCTTGTTTCAAATCTTTCGGTTAGTCGAGGATTATCTCTATGGACTTTAGCTAAAGGCGAAATTTCACGAGGGTAATCATAGATGTGGATTGGTTGAATTAAGTTTGGCTCAACTTTTTCTTCAAATACTTTTTCTACAACCTGACCCCAATTAGAACATTCTTCTGTATCAATATGTAAGTTTTGTGCTGCTTTTACCGCTTCTTCGTAAGTTTCAATCTTGTTAAAGTCTATTCCTGTTGCTTCTTCAACAGCACCAAGCATTGTTTTTCTGTCCCATGGCGGAGTTAAATCGATTTCGTTTTCTCCGTATTTGATTTTTGTAGTTCCAAGAACTTCTTGTGCAACGTATGCAACGAGTTCTTCAATCAAATCCATCATATCAAAGTAATCTACATACGCTTGATAAAGTTCAATCATTGTAAATTCAGGGTTGTGACGTGTATCAATACCTTCGTTTCTGAATGAACGGTTAATTTCAAAGATTGCTTCGCTAACACCACCTACCATTAATCGTTTTAGGTATAATTCCGGTGCAATTCTCAAATACATATCCATATCTAAAGTATTATGGTGTGTAATAAACGGTTTAGCGTTTGCTCCGCCTGCTTGAGGATGAAGCATAGGCGTTTCAACTTCCATAAAACCTTTATTTATCAAGAATTCTCTTATCTTTTGAATGATTAAACTTCTTTTTTGGAAAGTTTTTCTAACATCTTCATTTGTAATCATATCAACATATCTTTGGCGATATTTAGTTTCAACATCAGTCAAACCGTGGAATTTTTCCGGTAGTGGCAATAGTGATTTTGATAAAACTTCTAAAGAGGTTGATTTGATAGTAAGTTCACCGCGAGGGGTTCTGCGTACAGTCCCTTCAAATCCTACAATATCACCAATATCTACTGTTTTTAGTGTTTTTAAATCTTCTTCATTAAGGTTTTCTTTATGTGAAAAAACTTGTATTTTCCCAGATGCATCTACAAGGTCAATAAACATACCGCTGTTACGAACAGCCATAACACGGCCCGCAACTTTGTAACTATCGGTTGTTTCTTCTCCGACAGGGAGATCTGCATATTTATTTTGCAAATCTTGTGCCATTATTGTTTTTTCATATTTATAAGGATATGGATTTAATCCTCTTTCTCTTAAACTGTTTGCCTTTTCAATTCTGATTTGACGAATTCTGTCTTGAGATGAACCCGTTTCATTTGCTAATTCTTTAATTTCTGCCATTTATTTTTCCTCTTTTCAATTCTGTTGTTCCCTCTCCAAGGGAGAGGGTTAGGGTGAGGGTTGTATTATCCCTTGCCTATATTTTATGTTAACACAAAAATGAAATATCAAAATTTAAGATTTGTAATTATTTTTTGTTTGGGCTAAGCTAAGGATGATTGAAAAGATATTAGGGAGACTGAAAATGTATAATGTAGCTATAATCGGAGCAGGGCCTGCGGGTATTTTCGCCGCTTTAGAAATAATGAAATTAAAACCTGATTGGAAAGTCGTTTTAATTGAGAAAGGTCAAAGAATAGAAACTCGTAAATGCCCTTTGCGTCAAGGCTCACCAAAGTGCGTAAATTGCAAAAAATGCGGTTTGCTGTGCGGATGGGGTGGTGCCGGTGCATTTTCAGACGGGAAATTAACTTTAACACCTGATGTTGGAGGGCATTTAGCTGAATATGTTTCCAGAAAGCAAGCTGAAGATTTAATAAGTTATGCAGATGATATTTATTTGAAATATGGTGCAACTGATGAAGTTTTCGGCACAGACAGAAAAGTGTTTGAAGAACTTGAACATCAGGCAGTGCTTGCAGAGTTAAAGTTAGTGCATTCTCCTGTAAGGCATTTGGGTACTGAAAGAAGCTTGGATGTACTTAAGAATATGCAGGATTACTTGGATGATAGAATTACTATTCTAAATAATGTTGCGGCTAAATCCTTGATAGTTCAATGTGAACAGGTTAAAGGTATTGAACTTGATAATGGTGAAGTTATTTCTGCAGAATACACAATCATTGCTCCGGGCAGAGAAGGGGCTGATTGGCTGACACAAGAATTCGCTAAGCATAAAATAGGTATGGTAAACAATGCTGTTGATGTTGGAGTTCGTGTTGAGCTTCCTGCTCCTGTATTTGAGCCTTTGACTTCTAAATTATATGAATCAAAACTTATATACCATTCTCCGACTTTCGGAGATGAAGTTCGTACTTTCTGTATGAATCCGAACGGAGAAGTTGTTCAGGAAAATTATTCAGGAATCGCAACTGTAAACGGCCATAGCTATGCAAATTATAAAACTCCGAATACTAATTTCGCGCTTTTGGTTAGTGAAAAGTTTACAGAGCCGTTCAAAGAGCCTATTCAATACGGTCAACACATTGCAAGACTTGCAAATATGCTTGGCGGAGGAATTTTGGTTCAAAGGTTTGGGGATTTACTGGAAGGGCGCCGTTCAACTCCGGAAAGGATCAAATCAAGCGTAATTACACCGACTCTTGCGTGTGCAACACCGGGAGATTTGAGTCTTGTTATTCCGTACAGACAAATGACAAGTATTATTGAAATGCTGAAAGCCCTTGATAAATTATGCCCCGGAACGGCTTCGAGGTACACGTTGCTTTACGGTATAGAAGTTAAATTCTACTCAGCGCGTGTAAAATTGACAAATGAACTCGAAACAGAAGGGGTAAGGAACTTGTTTACAATAGGTGACGGTGCCGGTGTTACAAGAGGGCTTTTACAAGCTTCTGCTTCAGGCGTGTATGTTGCAAGGACTATTTGTGCAAGATAATTTATAAAAAGAAGCCGTGAAAGTTCTTCCACGGCTAACAAATTAATTATATATTAAATAATAGTATTTAAAATAATAGTATTTAAGTTATTGCTATTTATATTTAAATTATCTCTCTTTGCGTTGCTTGCTTAATATATTAGTTATATTACCAAAATATAAGGTAGAATGTCAACAGGATTATAAATAAAATATTGTTGATGAAGAATAGTGGTACTATTAAAAAATTAGGAGAGAAAATCCGCATAGAACGAATGAGACGAAAGCTTTCTCAGGAACAACTTGCGGAGATGGCTGATTTAAATCGTAATTTTATCGGTATGATAGAACGTTCTGAGACAAATGTTACGGTTAAAAATCTGGAATCAATTGCAAATGCACTTGAAATGACTATTCAGGAAATGTTTGATTTTAGTTTTTAAACTATCTTGGTGTACAAACACCAAACATGCAGTTTACTGACGGGTTTAAAATAGGAAAGCCATTGTTCAGAGGTGAAGGCAGTGCCATTGTAGGAATTTGGTACATTCTTTGCAGTTCTTCTTTATCGCTTTGTTGTTTTTTATATTCTTCGTCTTGTTCTATATTGTTTATATTTACAGCTGCGCCGGTGCAAGATCTGTTCTTTTCAAGATTCTCTATGAGGCACGCACTGTGTGAACAAAGGGATGTCGCGAGTAATACAATAACTAAAACAGAAATCTTTTTCATAACAAACCTCCTAATTTATTATGCATAAGATTATTTGTATTTTTATCGCAAATTGTATTAGGCTCAGACTTAGCCCTAACGGACAATTTTTTTATTTTGCTTTTTCTCAATTTTATTTAAAACTTCTTTAAACGAAATGATAGGTTCCATTTTGTAGCCGCATTTATCAGAGAGTGTTCCTCCCATTGCAAAGAGTTCTTCTTGAGGGTATCTTCTGCAAATTCCCGGTCGGCGAAAATGAATTTTACATCTTTTTGTCTTCGGGTCTAAATGTGTGCATTCAAAGATCAATCCAAGTTCGTCCTTGCCTATTATTTTTAATCCTGAATAAAAACTGAACAAGCATTGAAGCTTTTCAAACTCTTTTTCATCTTGCAACACGTGTTTGAAGTGTTTTACGTATATATGAGTACAACACTCCCCGCATCCTTTGCATTTACCTGTCCTGATGTAGTGTTTTTTGAAGATTTTTGATAGTATAAATCTTTTAAATTTATCCATAACTACATAATAGTATTAATATTCTGGCTACAATGTTAAGTTTTGTAAATTATTAAAACATTTTAGGCAAATAAAAATCTTGAGGAGTATTAAATCAGTATAACAAAGACATAATAACCTATATACAGTAAGTTTTACTGACATAATACTATAACATAACCAAAAATAACCAACCTAGACCTCAACTGAGGTCTTTTTTTTATGTAATTTATTTGATAAACGGTACTTGATTTATAATTTTGTTTATTGTAGTATCTTCTTAACCGCAGACAACCGGTGCCGAATATAGTGGCAGACTTAGTGATAGGTTTTAAACTAAAAGGCATAATTGAAGTATCAGCCGGTCGAGGTTATGCAGAAAGTAAATAGCGAATTCATTTTTGAATATAAGACTTTATGTGTAAGATTTTGCGGTTAAAACTAGAAAGCAAAATCTTTTTAGTTTTTACATAGGTCGATAAAAATCGGATAACGTCCGAAATGTAAAAGGAGCAAAAAATGTCAACAAAAGCATTTAAATCAGAGAAAATTGACGAAATTAAATCAAAAATTGAAAAAGCTCAAGTTGCTGTTATTACAGACTACAAAGGTTTATCTGTTGAAGAAATCACAAAATTAAGACGTGCAATTCAACAAGATGGCGGTGATTATATGGTTACCAAAAATACTCTTGCAAAAATTGCAATTAAGGGTACTGATTATGAACCATTAGCAGAAAAATTAACAGGACCTGTAGCTTTGGCTTTTGGTTTTAAAGATCCTGTATCTCCTGCTAAAGCTCTTAAGAAATTCATTGATGATGTTAAAAAGGGTGAAATTCTTGGTGCTGTTTTAGACGGAAAGCTATTGTCAGTTGAAGAAACTAAGGCTCTTGCAAATCTTCCTTCAAAAGAAGAACTTTTTGCAAAAATGCTTGGTTCTATCAATTCACCGGCTTCAGGTATCGTTGGATCTGTTAACGCAGTTATGGCTCAACTTACAAGAGCAATGGCAGCTGTTAGAGATCAAAAAACTGCTTAGCAGTTTGTATTCATTCTGAGCATTTGTTCTTCGGGTTTGGC
This sequence comes from uncultured bacterium, assembly GCA_902801985.1. Lineage (GTDB taxonomy): Bacteria > Cyanobacteriota > Vampirovibrionia > Gastranaerophilales > Gastranaerophilaceae > Zag111. The sequence goes on from CADCKD010000003.1 coordinate 83,384, forward strand.
CCTCAGGATGAAATTATGAAAGCGAAGAACTAAATAAAAAGTACAACTCGAAAAAAATTAAAAGGAGAAATAACAATGAGTAACGTAGAAACTATTTTAGAATCAATTGAAAAATTAACTTTGTTAGAAGCAGCTGAATTAGTAAAAGCTATGGAAGAAAAATTTGGCGTTTCTGCAGCAGCTCCTGTAGCTGTAGCAGCAGCTCCTGCAGCTGGCGCAGCAGCTCCTGCTGATGATCCTGATGCTGAAGTATCTGTTATCTTAGCTTCAGTTCCTGCTGATAAGAAAATCGCTGTATTAAAAGAAGTTAGAAACATCACCGGTTTAGGACTTAAAGAAGCTAAAGATTTAGTTGAAGCAGCTCCTAAAGCAGTTAAAGAAAACATTAAAAAAGCTGAAGCTGAAGAAATCAAGAAAACTCTTGAAGCAGCTGGTGCTGGTGTTGAAATCAAGTAGTTGCAAGTATAGAATTTTTTCTAAAAAACGAAATTTGATTTTAGACATTATATATGTTAATATGAACGGGCAGCCTTATGGTTGTCCGTTTATTTTGTGAGGGCCGGTTTATGTTTATTTACGATAATTCATTATTATTATTTGCAGCGATTGCTCTTTTGGCTGTATGGGGATTGCGTGAATATCTTTTAAGATATAAGAATGTAAATATGGATGATGTCAATGTAACGCCTTATTTGAGGTGGTTTAGATTGAAAGTAAGGCATACATATTTGTATTTTCTTTCGTTATTTAAGAAAAATTTGATGATTGATAAACAGACAGGAAATCATTCTTTATTGATGATTTCGTCCGGTGAGAATAAGGCTACTGTTATGGCTACTTTAAGACAAATTACCGGTATCGATTATGATGTTGCTAAAAACATTGTAGAATCTGTCCCTTCAAAATTTATGATAAATGTTTCGGCGCAAGAAGCTGAAATGACTAAAAAAGCGCTAGAGTTTGTAGGTGCAGAAATTCTTATAGAGTAATTTTATATAATAAAACAAAAAGTCCGAACAGTTTGTTCGGACTTTTTTTGAGTGTGTATAAACCTTTTATTTCAACGAGAGAACAAAGCCGCCTTTGTCTGCGTTTCTGAGTTTTTCTCCGTCGATTTTTGCACGTAAATTTTTGATATATTTATATACATAATCTCTAGGCAAATCAAGTAATGTTGCCAAATCTTTAGCATATACTATTTCGTTTTGGTGAGAAGCAAAATAATCAAATACTTTTTGTTCTCTGTCTGTTAGAGCTTTTTTAAACACAACTCTTACATTGTCCTTTACACTGTCGCCTGTATGTGTATTTTCAATGATTTCTTTTGCTTTAGCAAGGGTTTTCTTTGCTTTTTCTACCTTTTTATCTGTTGTCGGTTTTGCTTTTTTCTCTACAGATTTTACTGGTTTTTCAACTTTCTTAGCCGGTTCAGCTGCAGTTGCTCCGGATTTTAAATTCTTGACAGAAAATGGTGAAATATAAAGTTCTTTCTCTTTTTCAAAAGCTCTGTCTGCAATTGAACTAAGCCTTTCGGCTTTATTGTTCCATTCCGGCATATTTGAAACTACGGGTTTGCCGTGAAGCACTATATCAACAATATCATTTGTTTCTTTTTTCTCTTCTATTTTTTTGCCTAATCTTGCGGCAAATTCTTCCAGTGTAATCTTTTCTAATGAGCTTCTCCATTGTTTAATTTCTTCTTTGCTCAAGTATTCTGACATTCATATCTCCTTACAAAAAACTATTCATTAAATATAACCACTATCATAATGTATCATAAACCATGCCCCATGACTCAAAATGTTTCACAGTGTAAATTTTTATTTATTTTGTTTACAATTTCCTAAGAACTCTTGATTTTGAGCTTTGTGCCGTATATTTTAAATTCCCTTAATAAAAAGGCTTATTTCTGACTATTTTAATATAATAAAAGTATATTCGGAGGGATTATGTTAGCTTTTATTTGTATATTATGTATTGTGATTTGGATTTTGAATTTACAGAGCAAATTAAATAATATTTCGAACCGTTTGGATTTTATCAAGCATAAACTTGAACGTTTGGAGGATGGTACTCATCCTGTAAAAGAGATAAAACCTGAACTTGCGTCAGCGGAAAATAATGCAGGAATACCTGAAGTTAGTGAGTCTGTAATAGTAAAAAATTATGATTATTGTGAATTTAATGAAAGTGCTATTGATAAACAACCTAAGAAAGCAGAAAATCCTGATTTCGGATTACAGGGGGCTTTGCTTGGGAATGTATTTAACAAAATCGGTGCAGTTGCCATTATTATTGCTTTAATAATATTTATTAAACTTGTTTCTCCGTTTTTCGTTTTAACAAATACAATTAAAGTTGTTTTAGGTTTTGTGCTTGGTATAGGTTTGAGTGTTGGTTCAATATATATGCACAGATCCGAAAAATTGAAAAGCTATTCGGAAGTATTATTGGGAACAGGATTTGGGGTTTTATTTATTAACACTTTTTGTTCTTATTCGTATTTCCATGTTTTAAATGGAGTGGCAGTTCTTTGTATTGCATCTGTGCTGCTTTTGGCTACGTTTTTAATCGCTGATAGGATGAAAACGTTGTCTATGCTTGTAATAGGTTTAATTGGCGGTTATTTAACTCCTTTTTTAGCAAAATCAGGTAATGATATTCTTTTTACTTATTTGATATTTTTGAATATTTTGTCTTTAATTTTTTCTTTGCGGAATTCAAAGGCAAAGTATGTTAATATTGTTAATTTACTGTTAAGTATGTTTATATTCACGGGCTACAACATTTTTAGTAAGATTTCGTATATTTATCCTTTAATTTTGTGGGCGGTTTATATAATCTATGATTTTCTAAAGGATAAAGATAATTTAGCAGATGATGTTTTATGCTATATAAATTATGCGCTGTTAACATTGTTCACTGTAACAACTACCGGCAGAAGTCAGCTTCAATTGGGGTGTTTACTTGGGGGTGTTGCTTTTGCTTATTTGTTGTTGGGGCAAATCTCTCGCAGAAACAATACTGAGTTGTTCAAATTCTATGATAATTCTGTATTAATAAATTTGTGGTTATTTGTGTTCTTTATTGCAAATGATTTGTGTAGTGTTGTTTTTTGGTCTGTAATTTTAATGGTTATAGCTTTTTGTATTAAGAATTGCAATTGTAGACATCTTGGCGGAATATTGATTGGATATGGTGTTTCTTTGTTTGCAGGTGTTTTAATGGCAAAAGTAGGAGGAAAGTGTATTTTTCTTGAGGTTTATAATCCTATTATAAATATGAGGGGTTTAATTTTTGGTGTTCCGATATTATCTATGATTGTTACATCTTCAATGTTGGATAAAGAGCATCAAAAACTCTCAGATATTATAAAATTTTCGTGGTTGTCCCTTGCGTATTTATATGTGGTAGGAGAGTTGAATTCTATTCTTGTAAAATTTTCTCAATTTAATACAAGTGATAACAGATTAATGATATATCTGATTTTGGGTTTTGTTTATGCTTTAAATACAAGAAAATTATATAATACTTCAAAATGTATAATCTTTAATGTTGCTTCTTATGTAATCGGCGGCGTTTCATTATTAACGTTGTTAATTTCATCGTATTTTGTGAATGGTTTTTTACCTGTAATTAATTTAAGACTTGCAGCATATTTATCATCGGTTGCGTTGTGTGTTTATTATGCAAGAAGTACCAAACTTTCGGTATTTAAATACTTGGCAGTATTTGTTGGCTTTTTGGCATTTCATTTTGAGGGCGTAGGAATATATAAATTCAACCATAATATGTTATATGCAATTTCGCTATTGTGGGTTTTGTATTCCGGAGCGACGACAATATGGGGTATATGTTCAAATAAAAGATACTTAATTAACTCAGGTATCGCTCTAATAATTTTATCTATAATAAGAATTTTTATTTACGATTTGGCAAATGTTGAACCGATATACAAATTGATTGCGTTTTTAGCTTTAGGCGTAATTCTTATGCTTGTTTCATACATCTATAATGTAAAACGTAAATAGGCTTATTTTGCTAAAAGATGGGTATTAATTTTGCCAAATTTAGCAGATAAATTATCTATAAAATGGATAAGATATAATTCCGGTTCAAGGTCTTTTTGATCAAGATCAATGATTGCGCCCCAATCGCTTCTGCCGTGGTGTGCTGCAATCATTTTGGCAACCATTTTGAAGCCTGCATTCATGCAGATGCTAAAACCGTATTGTGAATGAGAAATCCATTCTTCTCTAAAGTTTGGAGCATAATCAATAAGTCCTGTTTCGGTGTCTATTGTGTACTCAAATATTTTACCAAAATCGTGCAATAGACACGCTGCATATATTTCATCTTGATTTGGTTTATATGTGAATTTATCCATATTGAGCTCTGCAAATTGGCAGCATTCAACCGTGTGGACAAGTAATCCGCCGACATAGTTGTGGTGCATAAGTTTAGCTGCAGGCATGATTTTGAATTCTTGCTGATGAGCTGAAAATAATCCGGATACAAAGGCTTTCAGTTCTTCATCTTGAATTTTATTTATATATGATTGTAATTTGTTCCAATATTCATCAATTTCAGGTGCTTCTAAACCCAATTTGGCTTCTTTGACAAGTTCAAGCGCTGATACAAGACAATTATTATATTTTTCATTAAAAGTTGCAGAAACTATACGAACCAAATTCCCTGTTCTGAAGATTTTTGAGTCAAATCGGTTTAATGTTTCTTCCCAGAGTATACAATTTAACAGACTGTCGTCAACGGTGTCTCTGAGCTGAAGTTTGCCCATTTTTGTTCCGGCTTTTGTGTCCCCGATTGAAAAAATTACTACTTCGTATATGTCTTCTGTGCTGAACATAAATTTCTCCTTGTATTATTTTGTTTATGTGTATATTGTTTGATGGGAGATCCTGAATCAAGTTCAGGATGACAAATAACTGATATGTAAAGTTTGTCATTCAGAGCGTAGCGATGAATCTATAAATTTATCAAAATAAGAAATTCTTTTGGTTTCACCCACAGAATGACGGTTTATGATTAATTCCTTTCCCTGTCTATAATGTTTTCATTTCTTCCCCATTTGAATGATGAGCGAATTTCTTGTCCGATAGCTTCAATTGGGTGATTAGCATTTTCTTCTCTTAATTTGTCAAAGTTTTTGTGCCCTGATTTCATTTCATCAGTAAATTCTTTTGCAAATTCGCCTGATTGTATATCTTTTAAGATTTTGCGCATAGCTTCTTTTGAAGCTTCACCAATAACTTTTGGCCCTCTTGTCATGTCGCCGTATTCTGCGGTATTAGAGATTGAATATCTCATATCTGCCAACCCGCCTTGGTTTACGAGATCAATGATGAGTTTCATTTCATGCAGAACCTCAAAATATGCCATGTATGGAGAGTACCCTGCTTCTGTTAACACCTCAAATCCTGCCTTCATTAATGCTGAAACTCCCCCGCAAATAACTGCCTGTTCTCCAAAAAGATCTGTTTCTGTCTCTTCTCTGAAAGTTGTTTCAATTATTCCTGCTCTGCCGGCACCGATAGCACAAGCATAAGATAGGGCAACTTCTTTAGAATCTCCGCTTGGATCTTGCTCTACTGCAATAAGGCTCGGAACTCCTTTGCCCTCTGTGTATTGGCTTCTTACTGTGTGCCCCGGCCCTTTTGGTGCAACCATGATAACATTTACTTCGGCAGGTGCAACGATTTTTTTGAAATGAATATTAAATCCGTGTGCAAACATCAAATATTGCCCTGCTCTCAAATGTGGTTTGATTTGGTTTTCGTATACATCTGCCTGTACTTCATCAGGAATTAGTATTTGTATAATATCCGCCCATTTTACCGCATCTTCAATAGTCATAGTCTTGAAACCGTAATTTTGAGCTTTTTTATCTGATGCTCCGCCAAGTCTTAAACCCAAAACAACATTACAACCTGAGTCTTTAAGATTCATTGATTGTCCGTAACCTTGAGATCCAAAACCTATAATTGCGATTTTTTTTGTTTTTATAAGATTTTGATCAATATCCTTGTCCAAATATATTTTTAATTCGCTCATAAGATATCCCCTTCTGTGTGTATATTAACATAAATATAAAAAAAATTAACCTCACCCAAAACACCTCTCCCAGAATTAAGCGAGAGAAAAGTATCTTAACCTCACCCCTACCCCTCTCCTAGAATTAGGCGAGGGGTATATAAAAAACAAGAGAAGAACGAATGTTCTTCTCTTGCTATGATATATATTTATATCTTTGATTTTGACTACTTAGCAGTTGCTAATACAGCTTTTGCAGCATCTGTAGCAGGTTCTACTGTTGCATCGTGGAATACAACAGGGAAGATATCTGTCATGTGAGCAGAATCGTTAGGTACTGTACAAGCTTGATCTGGGTTCAAAGTTGCTGTTGGAGAAGTTAATGCTTTTCCTGATGCATTTTTAGAACAAGTAACTTCTTTGTTAGGTAATGTTTTACCGTTAACATCAATAAATCCTAAGCAAGTTGGGTGACTTGTAATCCAAGCGTTGTTCATAACAGAACCAATTTCAAGAACACATTCTTGATTAGCAGCAGGTTTAGCTGCTGGCATTACAACAAGTGAACCATCAGCTAATGTATAGTAAACGACATCAGTCAAAGTACCTGCTGTTGTACTACTTATAGAATTGAATGTTGGATTCTCAACATATGGTTTAGTTTTTGAAACTGTTTGACCTGTTAATGTACCGTTTAATACAGCACAAATTGATTTTGTACCATCATTTGCGTTATCAGTTGCAGGGTCTGTACCACATGCTTTGTTTACAGCACCATAGTTGAAATCATATTGTGCTTCAGCCATCAAGCCAGCTTGGTTTAATGTTGATAATGATTTTTTGTACTGTGATCTAAATTTTGCAGAGTTAGTGTTTGCAATCAATGTAGGAATAGTCATAGCAGCAACTACACCAATGATACCTAAAGTAATCAATACTTCTGCCAAAGTAAAACCGAATCTTTTTTTCATAATTTTTTTCACCTTTCTTTTTGAATGTAAATTATAATTACTCTTTACTATATGCTTTACACAAAGATTATATTACAGTTTTTTTCAAAACGTGTCAACCGAATATATGATTTTGTGTATGAGTATTAATCCCAAATAATTAATTTTGATAACATTAATCTTTAAAAATTAATTCTTAAGGATTAGTAGAAGGTACACTTAATGGCCCAAAAGCCTTATTTTATGGGAATTTTATTTTTTATAAGATTTTGTTAAGAAATATTAACATTTCTTTTAGATGAATTGTCTTTTTACCTCACCCCAACCCCTCTCCTAATATTAGGCGAGGGAAAAACTAAAAGCCTTCTCCTAAAGTGTAGGAGAAGGTTGGATGAGGTATGTATTATAAATCTCTTATAATATCCGAGAGTTTTAAATATACCCCTTCAATATTTTCATCAATTTCATTATTCCAAAATCTAATAATTCGGTAGCCTCGAGATGTAAGATATTCGCTTCTTTTATTATCATAAGCTATATTTTGGGGCTCATTATGCTGACCGCCATCCAATTCAATAATTAATTTTAATTTTCTGCATGCAAAATCGACAATATAGTCACCTATTGGGTACTGTCTTACAAATTTAATTCCGTTAAATTGCTTGTTTCGAAGTAAATTCCATAATTTTTGTTCTTGGGTAGTTGAATTATAACGTAATTCTCTAGCTTTTATATATTTATCTTCCATAAATTTATTATATAACAATCTTAACCTCACCCCTACCCCTCTCCTAGAATTAGGCGAGGGAAAAGTATCTTAACCGCACCCCAACCCCTCTCCTAATATTAGGCGAGGGAAAAGTATTTTGGCCTCTTTCACTACCCCCTAACCTGGTTTTCTCCAAGGACAAAAATCTCCCAATTTTGTGAGGTTTCTGATACCGGCTTATAAAAATCTCGTACAAGTATTTGTTGTGTCTGTACGGGTGTATATCCTTTTTGTTTTAAATATTCTCCAAATCTTTCAGATTCTTTTGTGTATTTTTTTTGTTTAATAAATGGGTAAAAAGCATGCTTTTTTTTGCCTATTTCGCACAAAAGAGAGTTTAGTATATCGTCATAACTGTATTCATAGCCGCTATTTGTAGTTACATCTATTATATAATTTAAATTATCGCTTGTTGTTATTGAAAAATAACCAAGTAACTTTTTGCTTTCTTCTAATATATAGCGAGTTTTGTATTCTTTTGTAAACCCTTGAAATAGCGGCTGTGTAAATTCTTTCGGGTTTCTTTGCAAAGAATTCTTGTATATAGAAACCAATTCTGAATTATATAATTCGGAAATTCTTTTGGCATCAGAATTTTGTGCATATAAAAGCCCGTTTTTCTTTAGTTCAGGGGTTGGTCTTTCTATTTTCCACAAAGTTTCTGATGCGCATTGTCTAAAGCCGCATCCATTAATGAATAAATCAAATAATTCTTCATGACATTCGTCTATTGTGACGGTAAATGTTGCTGCTCCTTTTCCACCAAGTTTTTGGACTACAAATTCTACAAGGCTCTTACCTATTTCGTATCTGTTTTCTTTAAATATAAGCCTTGTAATATTAATTTTTTCGCAGTTGCCCGGGGTGCATTGTATCGTAATCAAACCCAAAATCTCTTTATCTTGCACTACAATAAATGACTCAGATTTGAATTTGAATTGAAGCGGTAACATTGCATTAATAAATCCAACAGATTCTTGTGTTAGATTTTTTGCAAGTTTATCGTTCTCATCAGTACAAAGGTACGATATGAGCTTCTTGAGTTTTGGAATATCAAAGCAAGTTAATCTTCTTATCTTTATCATATTAATATTATAGAAAGTTTTTGTATTAAATCAATACAGATATTTACCCCTAGCCGCGTTGCAACTCAAATATGCGGAATTGGGAAGGTTCTAATTTATCAAATTCCAAAATATCGGTATTTTCTATTGATTTTGTTTTATAATCTTTGTTTTCTATTATATATTCGCATTTTAGGTTGTAATCCCCGGGTATTGCAATTTTTCTGTCAAATACAGCATAACCTTCTACAATCTCTTTGTATGTTTCCCCTGTCGGTGCAGTTTTTACAACTTTTTCTGTCGGGTATTTGTAATTTGCGACTACAAGGTAAGCTTTGTTTAAAGGTTCTCTTGTGATAAGCCAAGCGCAGAAACCATCCTCATCTTCAATTATGATTTGGGCTTCTCCCTCTGTTATTATGCTATTATTTTTTACAAATCTATCAAGAGCATCAAATTTCTTGAAGAAATCTTCGTTTTTGCTGCGTTTCATTGCGACTTCTTCGCCAATGGTAAATTCAAGTCCGCCTTTTGTAAAGCTTTCATCCCCATCTGCGTATAACATAGGACGCTGTGCATATTTACCTCCCGGTAAAAGTTTATATTTCGCCCATTTAAACAATGCTCCACTTTCGCCAAGTTGTGCAGGATACTGATCTATTACATTGAATTCCCCGTCTTGATTGTTATACGTTTTCAAGATAGAAAGCATATTGCCTTGTTTAAATTTAGTATTGTAATTGTATAGTTCCTGATTGTCATCTGTTATTTTTTCAGGTGTTTTTTCAAATTGGGATATTATATCATTTCCCCAAAGAGTATCGAATTTCATATCTTCATGATATTCCTTGTAATATCCGTCCCATAGCATATATTCTGCCAGAGTGCCAAAGTACGGATATTTTTTCTTCATAGTGGCATTAAGTTTATTTAGAACGTATTTAGGGGCTCTATAACTTATCGGGCGGCCGTTTTGTTCTGAAACTTCGTCTACAACGTGGTCAATGTGATCTACTCTGAAGCCGTCAAAATTGTAATCACTTTGAAGATTTTCAAGGCTTTCAATAAATAAATTTATTACATCTTCATTAAATTTGCCGTTTTCAAGATTTACAAAATAATATGGCGTTTGGCAATCTAGGTTTGCAAATGCGCTGACATCATCTCCTTTATAGTCAAAATGCTTAAATAACGGATAACCTCCGCATTCACTCATTCCGTCAAATACAGGAACCCCTGCAGAACACCATGCTCCTCCCGGTGCCGGCCAAAGACCTGCACTAATTAGGGACTGAATGGCATCTATTTGCTTTGTAATATCTTCTTCTGTTAATTTTTTGCTATCGTTTTTAAATCCGTGGATTTGAGCAACGATTTCTCTTACTCGTTTGTGGAGTTTTAATTGATTTTGTCTTGAAAGCATAAGATTTGAAAGTGTTTTCTTATGTTCAAGCATTATTCCGTCAAAATTGTCGTATAATTCTTGAAATGCAGGACTCAAATCCCCGCTATTTCCTTGAAGCCTTTGCAAATATACTTCTTTAGTTATTTTTATATCGTCTTCGTCGTGGTCTTTTGATAAAAATTCTGCTACTTCATCAACTTTTTCTTTGAGTTTGTCTTGTAATTCATTAACATCATACCAGCGTGCAACTTGAGGGTTTGCGAGTACAAATTTTGAAAATCTTCCGGTTTGCGGCAATACATCATATATTACCGGGTGTCCCGCAAGCTGTGCAAGTTCTATAAAAATTTGTAATTGCTTTTTAACATCCATTCCTGTGATATTTGCAATTTCTTCATCATACAGTTTGTCGCTGACTTCGTTGCTTTTTGGAAGATAAGCACAACCAAATTCCCTTGGGTGAAACGGTATTAAGTATATTGTTGTATTATATATACCGCTATTTTTATTCCCTGTCGGTAATATCAGTAACTGCTTTAGCCAGTCGAAAAATTTTCCCGGTTCCTCATTTTTATTACCGTTGCCAAGTGCAGCTAAATTTATGAGCTTGATATCGTGCCCTTCTTTTTTAAACCAATCAGAGTTTTTTTCATGATTTCTTGATAAAGGACTTATTTCATTATTTTTAAATGTGAATTTGCCGTTTGAAAATACTTTATTTGCACGCCATTTTTTTTCTAATGCAAATAAGGTTTCTTCATAAGTAAGTTCATCAAGAGCTTTTTGGAACGGGTATGGCAAGTATCCGTATATATCTAATTGTTCAGAGAGAAATTCTTTTCTTTCTTCTTCAATATTGTCAAATGAATATACATTTTTTAAGTTCTCATATATTTCATTGAGCTCTTTATCTTTTGCTATTTCAGGCTTTTTTCGTGTAAATAAAAAATCTAACATAAATTTCTCCCTATAATGTTAGAATTATACCACATACAAAAAAATAGTCTATTGTTAATATTCCCCACGTGTCTAATAGTATTACAACTTTTTGCAATTACATTAGTAAGTAAGAAAATAAAAAGTTTTTTGTGTAGTAAAGAGGATTTAAAAATGCAAACCAAAGAAAAAAGTATTACAGTGATTATTGTGGAGGATTTTAAACTTACCCGTGTAGGATTGAGATGTGCCCTAAACTCAAATCCTGATATTGAAGTAGTAGCCGAGTCGGAGGATGCCATCAACGGATTAAAATACATAGATAAATTCCATCCGGATGTTGTTTTAATGGATTTGGGTCTTCCTCAGATGAACGGAATTGAAGCTATAATTAAATTAAGAGAAAAGTATAAAGATCTTAAAATAATTGCTTTGACTTCTCATGACAGAGAAGAAGAGGTTATTGCGGCTCTAAGTTCAGGGGCAAATGCATATTGTTTAAAAGATATTGATCCTGAAAAATTGGCTGATGTCATAAGAGATGTTAATAATGGCGTCTGTTGGTTAGATCCTATGGTTGCTCATTTAGCACTTAAATCTATTCCAAAAGTCGATGATGCAGCTTTGGTTGGTGAACATGCCGCATCAGGAGTGAAAATTCCTTTAACAGAACGAGAATATGAGGTTCTAAAACACTTAGTTGCCGGCAAAAGTAATACTGAGATTGCAAAAGAATTGATTGTCAGTGTTCATACTGCTAAGGCTCATGTTTGTTCTATTTTGCAAAAAATGTGCGTCAATGACCGTGTTCAAGCTGCAGTAAAAGCTGTTAAAGAAGGAATGGTTTAAATAAAAATTACATATTTCTGTATCTATTTATATAGTTGCTTCTGAGTGAATTAGATTTCATTCAGAAGTTTTTTTACAAGTTTTGACGGTAAGCCTATTACATTGTCTATGTCCCCTTTAACTTCTTTTACATAGCCCTGTGGTAATTCTTGTATTCCGTATGCTCCGGCTTTATCATACGGTTTATAGGTCTCAATATAATAGTTAATTTGTTCATCTGTTAAGTCTTCAAATGTTACATAAGTTGTATCAGATTCTACCTTATATTTCATTGTTTCAGAATTTATTACTGCAACTGATGTGACCACAAAGTGAGTTTTATTAGAGAGCTCTTTAAGCATTTTGTATGCATTTTGTTTGTCCGTTGGTTTACCTAATATCTTGTTATCAATTACAACAATAGTGTCTGCACCGAGCACGAGAGAATTCTTTTTTTGACTTTGAAGTTCTTTTGCTACGTATAACGCTTTATTATATGCTAAATTTTCAACAAAATCATAAGAGAAATCCGTCTTGTCATGTTGTTCAACATAAGAAGACGGAAGAACTTCAAAATCAATTTTCATTTTTTTTAGAATATCTGCCCTTCTTGGTGAAGAAGAGCCCAGGATAATTTTTCCCATTGTTGTCTCCTTTTTGATAAATCTATTTTATCAAAAACAAAGACTTCAAACTTTTAGTTTTGACCCAGGGATCTTTGATATCTTGCTGTTCTTGCATTTATTGCATAACAAGCAATATTAAGTCTTTGACGTAAGCCGATCATATTTTTTAATGTATTGGCATAGTCATTCATTGCGCCCATCATTTTTTCCGGGTCTACCATGGATTCTGTATTCTCATGGTTATCTACTTTTTCTTCCTGATACTTTTGTACCAGCATTCTATCGATGTAATCATCCGCTCCGACGCTCATAATGCATCCTCCTATTGATTTTGTTTTCCTGTTCCTGTAATAAAAATATAATCCTAGATATTCCTATACTTTAATAAAGTGTTTTATTTCTCGGGAATTGCTTATTTTATATAAAAACTTTACAAAAGTTTACATACTCGCTAAATTGGGGATATATTTTTTGTTACATAAATAGCAACATAAAAATGTTTGTGTTATCATGTGTTTGTTAATAATTAGGGATGAAATCATGACTCATACAGCAGCTAAAGAAAAAGTAATCGGTATACCCCGCGCGATGTCGTTTTATAACAATTATCCGTTTTATTTCGGCTTTTTCAATGATTTGGGTATAAAAATTGTATTGTCAGATGTGACAACTAAGCAAACTATGTCTGAAGGTGCAGGGTTAGTTGTTACGGAAACATGTTTGCCAATTAAGGTGTATGTCGGTCATGTTCTGAATTTAATTGGCAAAGGCGTTGAAAATATTTTAGTCCCGTCTTTGCAATCTATTGATTATAAAATATATAATTGCTCTAAAATCAGAGGACTTCCTGATTTAATCAGAAATGTTGTAAAACAGCCGTTTAATATGATTGAAGCAACTTTGGATAAATCTGAAAAGGGTAAAGGTTTATATGAATTCTTGGCGGAGTGTGTTGCTCCGTTTGGAATTACTGATAAAAGTATTATTAAAAAGGCTTCAAAGGCCGGTTGGAGATGTTACAACAATTTCCATGTAATGACAAAATCCGGAATTCCTTATTCTAAGGCGTTAAGTTATGCGTTGCAAGGGAAAGTTGTTATTTCTGAGTCAACAAGAGAGTATCCGATATCAATAGCTCTTGTTGGGCACGCTTATAATCTGTATGATGAGCGTGTTTGTATGAAGCTGATTGATAAATTGGATAAGATGGATGTAAAAGTTTGTACCGCTCTGCAACTATCTGCTGAACAACTGAATGACGGCATTGCAACTTTAGGTAACGAAAAATATTGGGCGAATGAAGATGAGATGACAGGGTGTGCAGGTCATTATTTAAAAGATAATAAGGTTGACGGTCTTATTTCAATAACTGCGTTTGGTTGCGGCCCTGATTCTTTAATGATTGAACGTATTACTCGTAAAGCTAAACAGTTCGGAAAACCTCTTTTGAATTTAACGATTGATGAACAAACAGGGGAAGCCGGTTTTATAACAAGAATTGAAGCTTTTGTTGATATGTTGTTCCGTAAAAAACGTGCAAATATTGTTAACAAAATTGATATTAAGGAAAAACAAAATACTTATAACTTAAAAACTGATTTTATCGAAGTAAACTAATTAAAAAATTACAATATAACGATGCGGACGATTTTTATAAATCGTCCGCTAAATTTTTGTTTTATTTTACAATTTGTGCAAGTGCATTAATTACGTCTGCATCCCATTTTTTGCCGCTCTCATCTCTCATAATTCCGAGAGCTTTGTCTTTTTCCATAGCTTTTCTGTATGGTCTGTCTGATGTCATTGCACAATATGCATCTGAAACAGCAATTATTCTTGAACCAAGAGGAATTGATTGCCCTTTCAATCCTTCAGGACCTCCGGAGCCATCTACTCTTTCTGTTTGGTATGTTATGTATGGAACAACTTCTGATAAGAAATTTATGTTCATCAATAGGTTAACACCAACATTTGTGTGATTTTTAATCTTGTTTAGTTCTTCGGCAGACAATTTTCCGCTTGCCGCAAAGAGTTTTTCAGGCAATGTTATTTTGCCGATATTTTGAAGTAGTGCCGCATAATATATTAAATCTGTTGTTTTTTCGTTTAAACCAAGTTTAGAACAGATGCTTCTTGCAAGTTTTGCACTGTTTCTTGAATGAGAAACAGTGTATTGTCCTTTTCTATCAACTGCGTTTGCAAGTGCTTCAACAAAATTTTGTTGATAATCGCATAAATCTCCGATAAGGGCTGTTAATTCTCCTCTTATAGCTTTTAAATCAAACTCAGTTGTGTTTATATCTTCAATTGATTTGTTGCTTCGCTCTATTGTACTTTGCAATGTTATACTTGTACCAAGTAAATTTGCGATACTTATTACAAGCTCAAGGAAGTCTTCATCCAATTTTTTATCTGTAAATACTTCAATTGCTCCGACCGGAACGGTTGAACTCCTCATAGGTACACAAATGCAATTATTATTTTCAATAACTTCGTTATGAGTTAAATCTTCTATTGTACAAGTAATAGCCTTTGTGTCTTTGTCACTGCTGCCGACAATTTTCAACTCTTTGTCTTTAATCAGAAAGACAATACATTTTATGACTTCAACCATTTTAACTATGGATTTTGCAATTGATGTGTATATTGCCTGTTCTTCATTTTTGTTAAAATCAAGTACGCATAATGTATTATTTGAGGAATATATATCTATAAGCTCTTTTAACTGATTAACAAGTCGTTCTTTTTTATTTGATTTTATGCTGATTTTTTTTGCTAAGTCTTCTGAAATCAAACTTTCTGATATAAAATCGCCTAAATTAAGAGCAAACATTTCTTCTATTGGATCTGAATCCATTAAAAACTCTGATTGTCCGAATATAGAGACTCCGTTGTTTTTCTCTTCCTTACTCATAATAAATCCTTCTGTATTCATGAACCTTCTATGTAATATGTCGGCATAAATAAGAAAAACTTTAATTTCTTGTTAAAAATCCTCCAGATGGAGGATAAAACGTTTAAAAACTTAATATCCAATAGACCAATTATATTTTAAATGATTTGCCTTTTTAGGCTCTACAATTGTGTTTACAGAATTCATCGCGGTAACTTCAATTACTTTTTCTGCTTTTTGGAGCAAATTAAATTTTTCAACGTTGTTATCAACGTTATTAAAAGATTTATATCTGTCTAAGTCTGCTTGTAAATCTTGGTTTTCAGTATTTATTCTTACAATTTCGCGGTCTAAATTATTGAGTTTTGCTTCATAGTTCATTGCAATGTAGTAACTTATAAAAGTAACAACTATGGTTATTAATAAAAAAATACATAGGGTTTTGTTGATTTTCCTTGTTACTGCATCTCTAAGGGTTAAAGGTTTTGCTTGGTAGAAAGATCCTTCTATAACTGTACCGTAAGTATTGTTTATAGGCTGGGTTGCTCTATAATCCTTGGTGTGATTATATATGGATGTATTTCTTTCATATATTGTATTTGTTGTCATTATTAACCCTTGAAGCTATTTCTTTATAAACCTTGCAATTCTAAGTTTTGCACTTCTTGACGGCGGATTTTCCCTAACTTCTTTTTCGGATGCTAATATTGGTTTTTTATTAACTATTTCTAATATTGGTGGCGGACAATTACATATCATTTGATTTTTGTCACAATGACAACGCTGAGAGTAATATTTGAATGTCTGCTTTACAATCCTGTCTTCAAGAGAATGAAAACTTATAACGCTAATTATAGCACCAAACTCTAATAAATCAAATATGTCAACAAGGGCTTTTTTTACATTTTGTAATTCTTGGTTTACTTCTATTCTAATCGCTTGAAACACTCTTGTTGCCGGATGTATTTTAGATTTTACGTGGGGAGTTGAAGCTATAATTAGGTCCGATAGTTCAGTAGTAGTCTTAATCGGTTTAATTTTTCTTTGTTCTGTTATAGCGTGAGCTATTCTTTTAGAAAATCTTTCTTCTCCGTATTCAGAAAAAATTCTTACCAAATCTTCTTCTTTATATGTATTTACAACATCATATGCGCTGAAGTCAGAATCTTGATTAAATCTCATATCTAAAGGTGCTTCTTTTGTAAAAGAAAATCCTCTTTCTTGCTTTGTAAGCTGGTGGTATGAGGCGCCCAAATCAAATAATACCCCGCCCGTAATCTTTTTAATGCCCAGTTCTTCCATTACTTCTTTGATATTTGTATATGAATTTTTTACTATCGTAACATTATTATATTTTTTTAGTTTTTCAGAGGCTGCTTTTATTGCGTCTTCGTCTATATCAAAAGATATAAGTCTGCCATCAGGTGAAATTCGCTTAAGAATAAGTTCGCTATGCCCTCCCCCGCCTAAAGTGCAATCAACATAAATTTTGCCGTTTGTACACTCAAGAGCATCAACGGCTTCGTTTTTCATAACTGTATAGTGTTTAAATTCTTCCATTTCCCTATTCTAACACAAAAGAGATGCATTTCTGCATCTCGTAAATTTCTCTATATCTTTTCTTATATAATAAATCCGGATAGACCTTCTTTGTCGAATATTTCAACAAATTTATTTCTTGTGCATGATAGGCTTGCTCCTGATTCATCTATGATTTGAATTACATTTTCAAAGTCAGATTTGTTAATATGACTTCCTGTTGACAAAATCATATAAGAATTTTCTTCTTCCAGACCCTCATTTAAATTTTTAAATAATTTTCTAAACTCCATATAGACCTCAATCTGTTTCTTACATTATTGTTATCGGTGTAATAGTCTAAAAACTTTAATATTTTGAGCTTATTCTTAACAATTCTTTACAAAAAATTAGAGATGCAAATTTGCATCTCTAATTTTTATGAAAATTTTAATTGTTTAATTATATTTTTCTTTTACCACCGTTTAGCCAAGGAGCTGATTCCAAGTCATCTATAACGTATTTTAAAATATATTCGTTACCAGATGCAGGTTTGTAAACTTCTGATTTTTTTGGAGCGTAGTTTACTCTTCTTGGTTGTACAAGATTTGGTTGGTTGTAGTACGGTCTTTCATAATTCACTTGACCTGCTGTTGCAGCAGCTTGAGTTGTAGCAGACGGTGCTGCTTCTTCTGCGCTAACAACTGCTTGAGAAATAAGTAATAAACCTAAAATAATTACAATTCTTTTCATATTATATATCTCCTGATTTTTTCTGTACTAGTATTGTAACATGGAAACAACTTTTCCGCAATCATCTAATTTTTCTCTGCCTTTTAAATCCCGTAATTCAATTAAAAATGCAATTCCCACAAGGTTTCCCCCTGCTCTTTTAACTAAGTTGCATGCAGCTTTTGCTGTTCCTCCTGTCGCAAGTAAATCATCTACGACCAAAACGTTTGCGCCTTTTTCTATGGCATCTTCGTGCATTTCTATTGTATCGTGTCCGTATTCAAGACCGTATGATTCAGAAATTGTCTTTGCCGGAAGTTTATTTGGTTTTCTTATTGGTATAAAGCCGCAATTAAGTTTATATGCCATTGGCATCCCAAAGATAAATCCGCGGCTTTCTATTCCGGCGATATAATCTATTTTAATATCTTTATATTGTTCACAAAGATAGTCAACCATAAATTTCATTGTTTGTGCATCTTTTATCCCTGTTGTTATATCTCTGAATATAATTCCTGCTTTTGGGAAATCTTTTACTGCTCTTATTTTTGATTTTACGTCCTCTATTGATATAGTTGTTGTCATTTATATTTCTCCTATTTATATTTTTACATTTTTAGAAGTTTTTTAAGTTCTTCTTTGGCTTGTTTTATTTTTTCTTTTGCTCTTTGTATTGCGTGTTCGTGACGAACTAAGCCGTGAGCGGTTTTACCCCAATTCATGTCTTTTTTCATGAATAAAATTTTGGTACCAATGAATAATACAAGCGGGAACCATATTAAAAGCAAATATGCTGAAGTTACTATTGATTGAATAAGTGCTTCTATTCTGTTTAGTTTGTCATATTTTCTGAGTGCATATCTGCCTGCCAGCATAAATCCTATACCTATTATACATCCCATTATAAGTGATGACATTAAAATATATGTAGGGGCATCTTTTAGAATAATTTTTGCTAAAAGAATAAATATTTCTATAATAAACCACGCCGGCATTATAAACTCAGAGATATACGCAATCAAATCAAGCTTTACACGCAAAGACATTTTTTTAGATGTGAATATGTCTCCAAAATATTCTAAATATCTGCGTATTGTGCCTTCAAGCCATCTTCTTCTTTGTCTGTATAGAGGGAATAGGTACATAATTCCTTCTTCATAGACAATTGTATCTTTGCAAAATCTTACGTCCCAACCTTTTATGTGTAATCTTGTAGACATATCAAGATCATCTGTAATGGTGTAATTATTCCAGCCGCCGATATCTTCAAGAGCTTCTCTTTTTATAAGTTCTCCGTTCCCTCGAAGTTCAACTGCTCCTTTTACGGCATCTCTTGAAACTTGACAATATGTGTCCATTGTCATTTCGTTGTTTTGACAGCGAGTAAGTATATTTACATCTTTGTTTCGAACAACTTTTCGAGCTTGAACGGCTCCGACATCTTTTGGTTCAAGTTCATATACAAGGTTTGTTAAAAAATCCGGATCCATTGTTGCATCAGCATCAAATACGAGAATGGCTTCGCCTTTTGCAATTTTAAGTGCATCATTTAATACTGCGGATTTTCCCGGAAAAGCATCTTTATTTCTTATTAATGCCACCAATCGACCTTGATATTTCTTTTCAAGGTCTTTAATTACGGATGCTGTGTTATCTGTACTTCTGTCGTCGATTACTATTACTTCATAATTTGGGTATGTCATATTGAAAACTGTTTCAACTGTTGAAGTTATGACGCTATCTTCATTATGTGCAGGAATCAAAATGCTGACAAAAGGTTTATAATTTTCATTTTTTGGTTTAGGATTTTTTAATTCTTTTCTTGTTTTAACTTTTGTTGCGATTGAAGAAAATATTGAATATATAGCCATTAAGCATACAAAAAGTCCAAGCCCCCAGGTAGTATAACTCTGGAACACGTATATAAATACTGTTAAGCCAATAACTATTAAAAATAATAAAATTCGTTCTTTCATTCTTACTTCCCTATTAATAATAATAGCAAAAAAGATTTTTTTGTTTAGCATTCTCAAAAATTGTAACAACTTCTTACATAATACATGGTATAAGCATGTATTGTGTAAATCGGGGGCTTATGCAGCCCCCGTATCCCCTGCAGTCTATTTTCTTGTGCCGACAAGAAAATAGACAAAAAGAAGCTCCCGACCTGAACTCCGCTTGCTAATAAATTGTAATGCTCGAGTACAAGGCGGATAACTCGCTAAAAAATAATGCTCAAACAAATCCGCCTTTGAAATTCTCTCGCATAACATTTATTGCCAGCTTCATAAAGGTCGGAGGGGTAATAATTCCCCCTCTCCTAAAGAATAGGAGAGGGGTAGGGGTGAGGTATGCAAACCGTTATTTAGGTTCGCCCTTAATTTTTGCCTGTAAGGCAAAAACGTAAGAACAAATTATACTGATATTTTGTGAGCGGAACGCTGCCGGAGGCAGTGTAGTATAGTGCGAGTTTTTCTTTTTTGGTTCGTTTTTTCTTTTTGCTTCAAGACAAAAAGAAAAAATGAACAAATAATAAGCATAATACATGCTTATACCATGTATTATGTAAATTTCATATAAAAAAAGGTTTTTATTGTTAAAAAGTGTTAAATTTATTAAAAATACTTGCATGCCTGAAAATTTTTTATATAATGATTGAGTACACTTTAAGAAAAGGAGTTTTATTATGAACAAAGAAGAATTAGTACAAGAAATTTCAAAAAAAGCTGGAGTTACTCAAAAAGAAGCATCTGAAGTTTTGGGTTCTTTAATTGAAACTATCCAAAAAACAGTTGCTAAAGGTAAAAAAGTAACTTTAGTTGGTTTCGGTACTTGGGAAGCTCGCAAAAGAGCTGCTAGAATCGGCAGAAACCCTCAAACTGGTAAGGAATTAAAAATCCCTGCTAAAACAGTTCCTGCTTTCTCAGCTGGTAAAAAATTCAAAACTATTGTTAATGGCAAATAGTTAGTTGAATAAACTAAGATTGAAAGGTATTCATCTCTTATGAGCTGGATGCCTTTTTTTTTTATATAGGTAGTTTGCATGTTTGATAGTATTATTGCCGGATTTATAGCATGGCTTGAAGATATTATATCCGCAGCAGGGGCATGGGGAATTATGGGACTTATGGTCTTAGAATCCTGTAATGTTCCTATCCCAAGTGAGGCAACTTTACCTTTTGCGGGTTATTTAGTAAGTCTGGGAAAATTAAATTTTCATGTAGCGGCATGGGCAAGTGCTATCGGGTGCTTAATCGGTTCTGCGATTTCATATTATATAGGCTATATTGGCGGTCGTAAATTTATTGAGAAATATGGAAAATATTTCTTTGTATCAAAGGAAGAACTGGAAGATGCGGATAAATGGGTTGAAAAATACGGAGATTGGGCATTTTTTATATGCAGAATGCTTCCGATAATAAGGACTTTCATATCCTTGCCTGCAGGAATTTTAAAGGCTAAAAAAAGAACATTTTTCATTCTTACTTTTGTGGGTTCTCTAATTTGGAGCTATGCACTTGTAAAAGTCGGGGTTGAGCTTGGAGAACACATGGCCGCTATTATGCCTCTGTGGCATAAATTTGATGAAGTGATTATTATATTATGTTTTGTATTGTTTGGAGTTTATCTATACAAACATATTAAAAAATTAAAAAAATAGCAGGCTTATGAAAAATCCCTTCCGTGGAAATCAGTTCCGCCGGTTTTGATAAGATTATATTTCTCTGCGATTTTGTTTATTTCATCTATAGGGGCAAATTTCAGATACTTTCTCCATCTTGGATATGGGTAGTATATTTCAATTCCGTCAAGTCCGAGCTCTTTTAAGTCTTGGACAAATTTTTCCATATTAATCGCCCAACAACATGCCGGATGTGCTAAAACAGCTATTCCGCCGGCTTGATGGATCGCATTAATTAGTTTTTTAATATTGCGTTTTGAAAAAAAACGGATAATGTCTTTTTCTGTGCCTTGCTTGTCTTTTGAATAAAATTCCTGCATGCATTCTGCATTTATGTCTATGCCGTATGCAAGAAGGTGCAGAAATATATATTTAAACCATACGTCAAATTCTACTGCGGGAATGACATAATCAAGCAGGTCGGTATTTTCTAAATGCCCTTGAACGGTATTGTGATCTGTAATGGCAATTCTTTTATACCCGATTTCTTTAGCTTGTCGTACTATTTTTCTGTATTCTCCGTGACCGTCAGAGTATGTTGTGTGAATATGTAAATTTACTAACCCATTTTTATAATCATCTGTGGTATAGTTTTTTATGAGTTCTTTATAATTTGTCATTGTGACTTTTTATTTACCTCTATTTGTAATAATATAATAATACAACTAAGGAGGCTTTATGTCCAAGAGCAAGATTAAGAATGGTATGTGGTCGGTTTTATTTGAAGGTGTAAAGATATTTTTCTCTAATATAGATAAATTTACGATTTATATGTTGTTTCCTGTTTTGGGGCAGCTGGTTGGTTTTATTTTAGCTTTAAGTCTGCCTTTAGCTTTGGCAGGTAAAATTGCGGAAAAATCAACAAGTTTATCTTCTGCGTTTCTGATTATTTTATTGCTCGCTATTCCCGGGCTGTTGATATTTGTTAAGGCATTCTGGGATTATATGGTTGCGTATGTTGCGCTGAATTCGATGACCGAGGGGGCGCTTACAACCGGGCATGTTTATGATTTTCAATCCCACAGAGAAGTAGCAACTCGCAGGGCGGGTAAGTATATTTTGTTTTTGTTCTGTGTAGGGATATTATCACTTGTTGCTTTATTATTCAGTATTATTCCTATTTTAGGCCTTATTCCTCCTTTGATAGTTTGGGTATATTTAATTTTGGTTTTTCAAATTTTTACGTTTGAGCCGGATTTGAGCGTAAAAGGTTATTTTAGGAGAAGTTATGAACTTGTAAAAGGGAATTGGGCAAAAACGTTTATCATTATGCTGATTTTAGGCTTCTTCTCCATTTTTATAATAACCGAAGGAGTTAGTGTAATATTTGATTATTTGCATTTGACGGATAAAGTATGCTCATTGTTTGATTTTGTCGGGGCTTCTATGCCGTTAGATTATATAAATAAGCCTTTGGCATATCTTGGAATGAGAACTTTGACGGTCAATTATATCTCTAAGTTAATTTTTTCATCTTGCTTAGGAATTATTATTGCAGAGTTTACATTGCCAATTCGCAGTGTCTGCTGGACTCTGTGGTATATGTCTTTATCTGAGGCAAAAAATAATCTTAAAAACGAACAAAAACCAAGAAAATCTAAAAAAACAAAAGAGGAAGAATAAATATTTATGTTTATCTGTAAAAATTGTAAATCTATAGATAAGTTTGAACTTATGTTCTCTCCTGATTATCATGGGAATAGAGATTTTTCTCAAAGTTATAATGACAAGGGTGAAATTGAAATTTCTGTTGACGGATATGTTTTTGTTCCTGATTTACAATTTATGAATGAGCATGCCGTGTGCCGATATTGTGGTCAGATATATATGTGGGATTATGACGGCAAAGGGTAAATATGAACAATTTTTATTTAGTATCGTTATAAAGAATAGGAGTGAATAATGAGAAAAGATAATAGAGCGTTAAATCAAACAAGGGAAATAAAATTTACAAGAAACTTTACTAAGAACGCGTTGGGTTCTGTGTTGGTAGAATTCGGTGATACAAAGGTGATTACAACAGCATCAGTTGAAGTCGGGAAGCCAAAGTGGATGGATAAAGATGACCCAAGAGGTTGGTTAACTGCGGAATACTCTCTTTTGCCTTCCTCTACATCTACGAGATGCCAAAGAGAAAGAACAAAAATTTCCGGCAGAACTCAAGAAATTCAACGTTTGATAGGCAGAAGTTTGAGGGCTTGTGTTGATTTAGAAAAAATGCCTGATTTAACTATAACTATTGATGCTGATGTAATTCAGGCTGATGGGGGAACAAGAACTGCGTCTATTTGCGGAGCTTATGTTGCTCTGAATGATGCAGTAAAGAAACTTTTAAAAGATGGTACTATTAAACAAAATCCTATAATAGAACCAATTGCAGCTATTTCTGCCGGCATTGTTGATGGTGAGGTCTGTCTTGATTTAAATTATGAAGAAGATTCGCATGCTCAAGTAGATTCTAATGTTGTATTGACAAAAAGCGGAAAGATTATCGAGTTTCAAACTACTGCTGAAGGTGAAGCATATGAATTTGACAAGATGATAGAGATTTTTAATGTTGCAAAAAAAGGTATTAATGAAATTATTGAAAAATATTTCACTTTGGAGTAATTTTTTGTTATGAACAAATTTTTTGTATATGTTATTATATTACTATGTTTTGGGATGTTGACAATGCCTTGCCAAGCAAGTGATAAACCTATTTCTACTCAGGGGTTAACACTTGAAGAAGGAATTGAAAAAAATGTGAAACCTGCCAAAGCTGAGCTTGCTGAAATGAAACAAATAAGAAAAATGAAAAGAAAATATTTCAGAAATGTAGCAAGATTAAAATCAAAAAAATACAAGAAGAATATGCAAGAAAAAAATTTAGAATTTTATAATAGTAGGTTAGAAATAAAAAAACAAAAATTGGAAGAATTAAATTCCGATGGTAGTAAGAAAGGAGAACACTAATGAAAAAATTATTAGTATCATTTATGGCATTATCTTTAGTTTCTATTGCAGCTCCTGCATATAGTGCTAATCCGATTACAAATGCATTGAACAAAACTTCAAATGCAATTACAAATGCAGCTAACAAAGTTACAAAAGCTGAAAACGATGCATTAAAAGCACAAGAAGATGCGCAAAAAGCAGCCGAAAAAAGACAAAAAGAAATGCAAAAGGCAGCTGAAAAAAGACAAAAAGAATTAGAAAAACAACAAAAAGCAAGAGAAAAAGCTATTGCGGATCAAAAAGCTGCTTATGAAAAATCAGTTAATGAACAAAAAACATTCTGGGCTAATCAAAAGAAATTCTGGAAAGGTTTGTTTACTTGGAACTAATTTTTCATTAAAAAATGTAAAAGACTGTATGTTTTCTGATAGACATACGGTCTTTTTCTTGTTATATATCTATCTCTGTGGTAATATTTAAAAGTCGAATAAGGGATATAAATAGTCATGTTAACAGATAACAATACTAAAATACTAACAGGTTCAAGGGTTATTATTGAATCCTTGAAATCCCTTGGTGTGGATACTATATTCGGGTATCCTGGAGGTATTGTTTTGGGCTTGTACGATGAATTATATAAGCAAAATGGCATAAAACATGTACTGGTAAGACATGAACAATCTGCAGTCCATGCTGCAGAAGGTTATGCAAGAACTACAGGCAAATGCGGAGTCGTTCTTGTTACATCTGGCCCCGGTGCGACAAATACTGTAACAGGTATTGCTAATGCTTATATGGATGGCTCTCCTTTGATTGTTCTTACAGGGCAGGTATTCAAGAATTTAATAGGAAAAGATGCCTTTCAAGAAGCGAATATTTGTGATATTACACGCTCTTGTACCAAAGCTGTATATCAAATTGATGACGCTAAAAATATTCAGAGTGTTTTACAAGAGGCATATACTTGTGCAATGTCCGGTAAGAAAGGACCTGTTGTTGTCGATCTTGTAAAAGATATTTTTGATGGTAAAGCTGAATTTAATCAAGTTATTACTGAAATTCAAGACAGTAGTATAATAAACTATTCTGAAGTAGAAAGAATTGCAGGTTTATTAAAACAATCTTCAAGACCTGTAATTGTTGCAGGTGGCGGGGTTAATCATTCTAAGTGTTATAAGGAATTATGGAATTTTGCTCAAAAATTCAGTCTCCCTGTTGTATCTACTATGATGGGTTTAGGTTCCTATCCTCAGGAAGATAAAAATTATCTTGGAATGGTAGGGATTTTTGGTGATAATTGCGCAAATGAAGTTATAAGACAGTCGGATTTAATTATCTCTTTGGGGGCAAGATTTAACGATCGTATTACCTGCATGTATAAAGATGTGGATTTGAGTTCTAAATTGGTACAAATAGATATAAACCAAAATGAAATAGGCCGTATGATTTCTCCGAGAGATTATATGGTATGTGATATAAAACAGTTTTTACGTGCTCTCGATTCTAAAACTGCAGGCATGAATAAAGATTGGAAATCTTGGCTGTTTGTTGCTCAGGATTATAGAAATTTAAATAAAAAAAGAGAAAAAACTTCTAATATGCTTCATTCATTTGAAGTTATGAAGAAAATTGATGAATATACAAAAGATAAAAATGTGATATTTACAAGTGAAGTCGGTCAACATCAATTATGGGCGGTTCAAAACCTTCATGTAAATCAGGATAGGAAATTGTTGCTATCTGGTGGTTCTGGGACTATGGGTTTTGGTTTGCCTGCAGCGATTGGGGCATGTGTTGGCAGTCCTGATTCTGAAGTTGTATGTATCTCCGGTGACGGTTCGTTCCAAATGAGTATAGGCGAGCTTGCAACTTGTAAAGATTACAATTTAAATCTTAAAATAATGATTTTAAATAACGGATATTTGGGAATGGTTCGACAACTCCAACAAAAGAATTGTGAGGGCAGATATTCTCAAACTAAAATATCTAACCCTGATTTTGTGGAGCTTGCTCATAGCTATGGAATAAAAGCGGTAAAAGTAAATTCAATAAATGACATTGATAATGCTCTTGAGCGTGCTTTTTCACAACAAGGCCCGTATATAATCGATTTTTCAATCGAGCCGATGGAGGTTTTATAGTACACCCCCTCCCTCAAATTAAATAATAGTAATTACCCTGGGAATTAAGAAGACTTGGACAATGGATAAAACAAAAATTAAGAAAATAAAGGAAATTTACTCCTCAAAATTGAATAGAAATAATACTTTAACTAAGAAAAAGTTAAAGACACAGCCGTTTTTTACAAAGATATTGGCAAAGCTGGAAGACAATACTTATAAAAACTAATTTAGAATATCTCGATTTCGTTTTCGTCGATAGGCTTTATGACCTTTTTGTCCGCTTCTTTTGCACATATCCCAAGGTTTTCGCTTAAAATGTCTTTAATATAGTCAGTAACTTCTCTTTTACCTAGCGGTTGTCCATCTTTTGTAAGTACGACGTCTGTTTCATCTTTGTGCTTTTCAAAAAATTGAGCAAATCCTGAATCTGCAAATTCTGAATTCGGTATTGAGCCTGAAGTTGTTGTTGTAATGTCTTTATCTCTTTTGAAAATTATAGGTTTGCCGATGTGCATTCCTGTCAGCTTTTTATTCTCGCCTTTTCCGTATGCAAAGCCCACCGGAACAACAGTAACTTCTTTTTTTACTCCAAGTATTTTATTTATAATTTCTGCTACTCCGCCTTGGAAACGCTGAAAAAGCTCTAAGTCTTTTCTTACGGCAAGTCTTCCTTCAGGAAATATAAAAATATTGCATTTGTCAGAGATAAAATCTCGCATCAAAGGAAACATCGCTCTTGCATTGGTTTTTATATCGCGTGAAGATATATTCGCGTCAACGCCGACGGCTCCAACTGCTTCAAACGCTTTTCTTTTTATAGGATCCATTGTGGTTAAGATGTCTTGGTTTAGTATAATTTTTGGTACAGGAAAGCTTTCACCCCTGCCTGCATCTTGGTATGCTTGTGTCAGTATAGTATTCAATACCGCAAGCATTTGCGGGTCTTCACTTTGGTTTGAGTGATTCATAATGAATATTGTTGATTTGCCGTTTTGAGCAATTTGTTCAAGTATTTTGTCTTCTATATTAACATCAATAATCTTGTTGCTTGCATATATTCTGCTGACGCCTTCAAGTTGGGAGAGATATTTCGGTGAAGATTCAGGTGTGATTTCGGATATTGTTTTGGTTAATTCTTTTACTTTTTTACTTTGAAATAAATTGCCAATCTTATTTGCAATAATTCTCAGAGCATACTCGCCCTTTTGCATTGATTTTTCTGCTCTTACACCTGTAAAAGCCATTTGTGCGGGAGCTTGATTTAATGCAGCTTTTGAAGCATTTATATTTCTATATTGATATTGGTATTGATAATTTACTGGGGTAATGTTCATAAACGGTTCTTTCTTTTTGTGCTATGAAGGAATATTTTTATTTGTGTACTCTTATTAAAACTTCTAAATATATATTTTGTTATTTAGGATTTAAATGTTTACAATATTTAATGAGCATATGTATATTTATAACAAAGCCGACCATTGTATAAGCAGTGGCCGGCTATGTTATTTTTATCGTTAATTGTTATGACGGGATATTTTTTTCTATTTTAATTATATTTTCCGCGGTCTCTTTTATAGTTGCACTACCTGCAGTTTGTGATAATAATCCGGAGCCTGCATAGAATGTTGAAGCAAAACTTTCATTAAAACCATTTGGCTCAGGCATTTGATTTGTCATAAATTGTGAATGTGCCATCATCTGTGGGTCACTTCCCAGTAAATGTTCATTAATCGATTCCGGGGTGCTAACTCCTTCCATTATTTCAGGTACGGATTTTGAACAAACGCTATTGGGGTTATGCACAGATTTCCCGTACAATGCTGCTCCCGTGGAATAATCTAAACCGGAGCCTGTAGTTGAAAGGCTCGAACCGCCACCAGTAAGCATTGATGAATTTGATATTTCCGTGCTATTTAGTTCTTCACTTTTAACTTTTTTTAAATCTGGTGCAGAAGTGCTTGTTTTTGAGGTCATTTTAGAAATGTCACTAGTATCTTTTAACAATTTTTCAAATCCGTTTTTTCTTATTTTTAATCGTGCTTGAAAATTTACGTGATTTGTTGGACCTATTTTTGTAATCATTTTAAACTCCTTTTTCTCTAATATTCTAATATTATTTTTTTATTTAATTATGACGGGATATTTTTTTCTATGTCTTTTAGTTCAACAATATTCTCGAAATTATTTTTGAGTACAGTGGAGCCGGCCCAATTTGATAGTGAGCCATAGGTTGCGTGGTATCCGGATAAAGATTCTATCTTGGTACTATTACTTTGCCCCTGCTGATATTCAAGGCCTTTTACGGAATATTCTTGTGTAAAGTTCTCTATATTCCCCATTACCTCAGCTGATTTAGGGGTACTGATTGCTGCCAGTCCGTCGTGTATTGATCCTGCATATATACTATGCGGGTTGTGTGCTGATTGTTCAAGAGCTGTTGCAGCTGTCGATGAATATAAGCCTACTCCTGAACTGATTGAGGATGAACCAATAGCGCTTTCTCTGAGGTCTTCTCCCATATTATTCGGCTTTTCGCTTTCAACTGTTTTTAAGTCTCTTGTAGAAATGTTATTAGCTTCTCTTTTGATTGCGTCAGCATTTGAACGCATTGATGCTGATAACGCGTTCCCTTCACTTGCAATATCTGCAGGAAATGCTGTGGATTCAGCTATTCCGCTAGATGCTGAAGTGCTTGTTCTGGAGCCAATTTTTGAAATGTCTACACTATCTTTTAAAAGATTTGTTACTCCGCTTTTTCTGATTTTGATAAGTGCTTGAAAGTTTACTTGATTTGCCGGTCCGATTTTTGAAATCATATAGTACTCCTTTTCTTTTTATTCCTCTTTATAATAAATTCAAAATTTTATGATGGAATGTCTTTTGTCTTTTTTGATTTTGCTGCTGAATTTTGGCTTGCAGTGCTTATTATTGTTCTTAAATCTCTTGTGGATATTGCATCAGATTCTTTATTTATTATATCCGCATTGTAGCGAATGGCAGAGAAATTGTGGTTATAACTGGATATATCAGTAGGGAATGAAGTTACTTCTGCTGTCCCGCTAGAAGCAGAGCCAACTGTTCGCGCTCCGATTTTTGCACTGCCTTTTACGTCTTCGATAATGTTTTTAAATCCCTCTTTTTGGATTTTAATGCGTGCTTGGAAGTTTATTTGATTAATAACTCCTATCTTAGAAATCATTTTATACCCCTTTTTCTTTTTAACTCCTGTGAAAATATTTTTTGCTATATATGAATTATGTTATTTACAATGTTTAATATAATCAATGGCAACCTCTGCATGATGTGCAGCCATTATGTGAGCATTGATTTTTAAATAAATCTTGGAAATCAAAAACTCTATCCTCTAATATTGCTTCAATAACCGGAGGTACAAGTCGCTTTTTTACCTCCAGAATGTCTTTTTTAAATTCGTCTATATGAGTGTCAATCCCAATAAGAACCGGATATTGCGCGATGATTTTATTGTTTGAATGTATTGTGATTCCGCTGACTTTAACCCCCGCTAAAAATGCTTTTTCTTCTGCATTTTCTTCATTAAACGAAGGTAATAGGGAAGGATGAATGTTGATAGATTTTTCGGGAAGGTCACCTGTATGATTATTATAAACAGCTAAATCGTAATCTTCCGTATTTTCGACTATTTCAACATTTTTGTCCGCAAAATAATTTTGGATTGTTCCAGAAATATCAGAATTTATTAATAATATTTTTTTCTTCATATGATGATTTTACTACAAATAATAAAAAGCAGGAATTTTATTAAAATTCCCGCTTTTTATTATTTGTTTAATTCTAACTTTAATTTTAATTATTTGCACAAAGCAAGCAAAATACCTGCGGCAACTGCAGAACCAATTACTCCGGATACGTTTGGTCCCATTGCATGCATCAAAAGGTAGTTTTGAGAATTATATTCCAAGCCTACTTTGTTTGATACACGTGCAGCCATAGGAACTGCTGATACACCGGCAGAACCGATTAATGGGTTAATTAGTTTTGGCTCTCTTTTTTGAAGTTTTGCTGTGATAATTTCACAAACATTCATCAATTTTGCCATTAATACCCCTGCTGCAGTTGCAAATGAGAATGCCAAAATACCTAACAATAATATGAATAAGGTTTGTACGGTTAAAAATTGTTCTGCTGAAAGTTTTGAACCTACTGTTAAACCTAAGAATATTGTAATGATATTTATTAAAGCATTTTGCATTGTATCAGATAATCTGTCTACAACACCGCATTCTTTGCACATATTACCAAAAGTAAATGCCCCTACTAAAGGACAAGCACTCGGCAATAGAAGAATACACATAAATAATATGATTAGAGGGAAAACAATTTTTTCACGTTTAGAAACTGGTCTCAATTGTTCCATCTGTATCATTCTTTCTTTTGCTGTTGTAAATAATTTCATAATAGGCGGTTGAATTACCGGTACAAGAGCCATATATGAATAAGCTGCAACTGCGATTGCTCCCAATAATTCAGGTGCAAGTTTTGAAGTTACATAAATAGATGTCGGGCCGTCTGCTCCTCCGATAATGCCGATAGCACCTGCTTGTGGAAGAGTAAAACCAAAACAGCATAATGCTAAAAGTAAAGCTCCGAAGATACCAAATTGCGCTGCTCCACCAAGTAGTGCGGTTTTAGGGTTCGCAATCAACGGTCCAAAATCTGTCATTGCTCCAACGCCCATAAAGATAATCAAAGGAAATATTCCTTTATGAATACCTATTTCAAAAATTATTCCTAAAAATCCGGTTGGACCTGCAATTGCTTCTGACGGATCCAAAAACGGAATATTTGATAAAATCCCGCCAAATGCAATTGGTACAAGTAACAACGGTTCGTATTGCTTTTTAATGCCTAACCATAGCAAGAATAAACATATAACAAGCATTATCGGATGTCCAAACTGATGTAAGAACTGCTCTGCGGCACTTGTAATATTCGGATCCGGTTGAGAAATCATGTTATATAATCCGGTATTCTGCCATAGATTTATTAAACCTTCTGTAATTTCCATCTAAAGCCTCCTAACCGATTGTTACCAATACTTGTCCGTTTTGGACTTTATTACCTACTTCAATTTCAACAGATTTAACAGTGCCTGAAACAGGGGATTTAATTTCTGTTTCCATTTTCATTGCTTCGACAACTGCTATTACGTCACCTTCTGAAATGTTGTCTCCTTCTGAAACTAAGACTTTAAGTACATTCCCAGGTAATGCTGCTTTGACAGGGGTTCCTTCGCCTGTTGAAGCTTTTGCTTCTATTCCGTTTTTAACGCTAAAGTCATATAATTTACCGTTAACAACAGCTTTAGCACCTTCCAATGCCACTGCATATTTTTTGCCGTTAACTGTTACAGTATAACCGTTTGTATCATTACCTTCAGCTTTTGGAGCTGCATCTGCTGATACTTTATTAACAGAAACTTTGCCTTTTCCAAGCAAGAAATCTATACCTTTATCAACGTTACCGTCCTTGCATGCGCAGGCGATAAATAAGTTTTCATCAGTTACAGGCAAACCTGCAGCTTTCAGTCTTTCTTCTGCTGCTTTGATACCTTTTTCAGGATCTTTTTCATTCAAGTCTACAACTTTTTCTGTCGTAGGTTGTAAGCCTGTTTGTTCTTCTGCCCATTTTACAAGTTCAGGATCCGGCTGGCAAGGAGTCTTTCCGAAGTATCCTAATAACATTTTTGCATATCCTGGGTTAGCTTTGTCCCAAGGTTTTTCAGAAATTGCATTTAAGAAAGATTGTTGAGCGTAGAATTGAGAAACAGGAGTTACAGATGTTGCAAAGCCTCCCCTTTCAACAACCTCTTTCATATTGGCAATAAGCTTAGGAAACTTATCTAGCATACCCATATCTTTTAATTGGTTAACAGTTGTTGCAGTTGCACCTCCAGGTAACGGCGCCTGAATCAAAATTGGATTTACTGCCAATGAAATAGGCGAAATCGGATAATCTTTCATACAATCTTTGAAGATTTCTTCTGTTTCCATGATTTTCTTGATATCTAAACCTAAATCAT
Organism: uncultured bacterium; assembly: GCA_902801985.1. GTDB lineage: Bacteria > Cyanobacteriota > Vampirovibrionia > Gastranaerophilales > Gastranaerophilaceae > Zag111. The sequence goes on from CADCKD010000003.1 coordinate 115,959, forward strand.
ATTCGGTTCCTTTAAGTGCGTGCCACATTGAAATAATATCAGGTTGACCTGTTCCGCCTGAAACCGGTTTCATCGCCAAATCTATACCATCAGCCCCGCCTTCAAGTGCCGCCAAGTATGCAGCCAAACCGGTACCGGCAGTTTCATGAGAGTGAAAGCGTATATGAGCATCTTGACCTAATATTTCTCTGGCCATTTTTACAGTTGCATATACCTTTCTTGGGTTGGATGTACCTGATGCATCTTTAAATGCTAATGAATCAAACGGCAATCCTGAATCCAAAATATTTCTCAAAACTTTTTCATAAAATGCAACATCATGTGCACCTTCACATCCGTACGGAAGCTCCATCATTGTGATTGTAACTTCGTGCTGCATGCCGTATTTTTTAATTGAATTTGCGGAATCAATTAAGTTATTTACATCATTTAAAGCATCAAAGTTTCTAACAACGTTAACGCCGTGTTTTGCAAACATTTTAGCATGAAGGTCTATAACGTCTCTTGGTTGAGAATTCAAACCAACTACATTCACACCCCTTGCCAGAGATTGAAGTTTAATATCTGGGCCAACTGCTTCTCTGATTTTATCCATTGTTTCAAAGGCATTTTCATTACAGAAAAATATAGGAGCCTGAAATCTTGCACCGCCTGCAGTTTCAAAATGCTTGATACCTGCATCAACTGCAGCCTGCAATGCCGGAATAAAATCTTCAACAAGAACCTTAGCTCCGAAAATAGATTGGAAACCGTCTCTAAAAGACGTATCCATTACTTTGATAAGTTTTTTACTCATATATATGTCCTTTCGTTTAATACTAAATTATTGCTTTCTTTGTGCCATTATTGCAGCTATAGCGACTGCAATCGCTTCATCAACATTTGATGAAACTTTTTTTGCTGTTGATTTTACTTCCTCAACTGCTTCAGGGAATATTTTGTTCAAGTATTGTACGATTTTTGACATTATGCCCATTCCCATAATTAAAAGGCATAAGAACGACAATACAAAACCCATCCCTATGGCTAACAAAGCCAGACCGTTTTCTAAATTGTTCATAATATATCTCCTATTGAAAGTGTTAGTTCTTCATTATCTCTTGTGCGGAGAACAAGCTCTCCTCTGTCGTTTATATCTGTTGCATATCCTGATTTAATTTCATTCAATACTTGCACGGATAAATCTTTATTTAAAAAGCAATTTCTTTTTTTGTAATTTTCTTTAATATATGTGAAACCTTTGTTTAAAAGATTGTCGTAGTTTTTGAAAAATTCACTCAAAAACTCTTCTAAAAAGTAATCCATATTTACTGCTTTGCCAATTTCAATGTTGAGGCTTGTAGCTGTTCTGTCCTTTATATTTTCAATATCTTTAATATTGGCATTAAGATTTACTCCAATGCCGACAACAAGACCTTTTAATTTTCCTCCCTCAATTACAGATTCTGATAATATTCCGGAGATTTTTCTTTCTCCGTCAATCATTACATCATTCGGCCACTTAATTTGAGGATTTATTCCGTATTTTTCAAGTATTTCACATAATACAATGCAAGCATATTGCGTAATATTAGAAAGGATATCAATGTATTTTTCAGAAGGCTTCAAAACTATAGAAAAAAATAAATTCTCTTTTCCTAAGTCTACCCATTTTCTGTCAAATCTCCCTCTTCCGGAATACTGTTTTAGGGCATGTATGACTGTTTTATCTTCCAGGGTATCGATATTTAATTTGGCATAAGAGTTTGTTGAATCAACCTCTTCAAGTTTTATAACCTTCATAATATCCTCTAATCAAATTCATTGATTACTTTCATTATACAACAAACATAGTGACTGCAAACAGATATTAAAATTCTGAAAGATTGTTGATTTCACGGGTTAATAATTCTTAATATATATTTTTTTTTTTAAGTTTGCGAAAATATTTTTTCTGTAATATTATTAGTACGAAGGGAGAAATATGGAACATTGGGTTTGTACAACCTCAATTTTTGGGCATAGTGTGTCTTTTAATATGGACACGTTGATTACTATGTGGGCATCTATGTTGATGCTTATTGTTCTTGCATATTTTACAACCAGAAAACTCAATATGGTTCCTTCCAAACTTCAACTAATCGGTGAAGGAATTGTTAAGTATTTCAATGATTTAGCCAAAAGCAGTATGGGTAATGATAATGCGCAAAAACATATTGCAATCGTGTTAACGTTGTTTATGTTTATATTAACGGCTAATTTAGTAGGACAGTTACCATTGAAACTTATACATCTGGCAAGCGGAGAATTTGCATCTCCAAATAATGATATAAATATGACAGCAGCTATGGCTATTGTTGTGTCCATATATTATATTTATTATGGTGTGCAAAAAAACGGGTTTAGGTTCTTTTTTAAAGGTTTTAGCGTAGACGGTATAATTATAACGCTGGTTGATACGTTAGAGTTATTTGTAAGACCTTTTTCTCTGGCTCTGCGACTTTTTGCAAATATCTTTGCAGGAGAAGTTTTAGTTGCTACGGTTGTCAGTTTAACAGGGATTTTGTGCCCGTTGCCGTTTATGTTATTTGAAATATTTGTTGCTTTAATTCAAGCACTTGTGTTTACAATATTATCAACGACATATATTTCATTGGCGATACAGGAAGAATAAATTTAAGGATATAAAGATAAAAGGAGAAAGTTATGATAGAACAAACATTAGATTTAGGAAGATTGGCGGCAGGTATTGCTGTTGGTTTAGGTACTTTAGGCGGCGGTCTGGGTTTAGGTATAGCAACAAAGGGTGTTTTAGAAGCTATTTCACGTCAACCTGAAATTAAAGATGAAGCATTTAAAAACTTTATTTTAGGTGCCGGTTTAGCTGAAGCTACTGCTATTTATGCTTTGTTAATCGCGTTATTATTGATATTTGTTAAATAGGATAAAAAATGTTTGAGTTCAATGGTACATTAATTGTTGCGATGATTAGTTTTGTGGTGTTCATGTTCGTTATGAATGCTATATTCTATCGTCCTATTTTGGGAATTATCAGAAAACGTGATGATTTGGTAAATCAAAATTATGAACAGGCAAAAGAATTAGCTGACAATGCTCAAAAAATTAATGCTGAATATCAAACTAAATTGACGGATGCAAAAACTGAAAACCGCACAAATATGGCTTTAGAAATTGAAAATGCTCAAAAAAAGTCTTTTGATGTTATACAACAGGCAAAAGATAATGCTAAAATCCAAATACAAAACAATAAAGATATCATAGAAAAAGAGAAAGAAAATCTTTATGGAGAAGTAAATTCGGAGTTGATAAAGGATTTGTCTTCTCAGATAGTAAAAAAGGTAGTAGGTTAGGCTTATGCAAAATATTATAGAAATATTTAAATATATTTTAGAATCAAATATTATCAATTTTTTGATAATGGTATGGTTGTTGTGTATTTTGTGTAAAAAGTTTGAACTCTCATCAATTCTGAATAAGTCTGTCGATGCTGTTGAGGATTATATTGAAAAGTCAAAATGCGAAAAACAAAATTCAGTTAAAAAGATTAAAGAAGCTCAGGATTTGATGGATAAATTGCCTTCTCAGGTTGAGGAAATAGAGAAATTTACAAAACAAAAAACTGATGTTTTCAAAAAACAGTTAGAAGAGAATACTTTAAAAACTATTCAAAAAGTTGAGAATAATATAGAAAAGATTAAAAATATTGATGAGAAAAAGACTTCTAATGCAATAATGGAACGTAGTTTTTATATGTCAATCGAAAAGGCTCAGTCCGACATTATTAATATGCTTAAATCTGATCCGAATTTACATAACAAATTTATCGATGAAAGTCTGAATGAGTTGGAGAAAATTTAATGCAGGTTAGGAATCTTTCTACAATTTCAAAAATTTATGCACAGGCATTGTATGATACCGAAGTAGATAACAGTGTTTTAAAATTTCAGTTGTCTGAAGTGCTGAAGACTGTAAATTCATCGGAAGATTTACAAATTGTTCTTGCAAATTCGTCTATATCGGGCGGTAAAAAAATTGATATAATTGACGAAATTTTCAAAGATAAGATAGAGATTCATGTATTAAATTTGATAAAATTATTGATAGAAAAAAACAGAATATCTGAACTGGAAAGCATTTATTCTGCTTTTTGTGAATTAGATAACAAAAGTTCTAATAAAAAAAATGTAGAAATTATTTCTTCCGTAAATCTTGATGACGGGACAAAATCACGCATTATTGAAAAATTAAATAAAAAGTTGAATTGTGAGATTTTGCCGGAATGGAAGATAGATGAAGATATTATTGCAGGACTTGTGTTCAAATATGATGATTATGTTATTGATACAAGTGTTCTTGCAAAATTAAAACAATTGAGTAAACAGTAAAAGGAAACGAAAAATGGCACTAATACAACCTGATGAAATTAGTTCAATTATTAAAAGTAAAATAGAAAATTATGATATTCAGACTGAAGTTGCGAATACAGGTACCGTCTTGGAAGTAGGTGACGGTATTGCTCGTGTATATGGTTTAGGCAATGTTATGGCAAATGAACTGGTCCAGTTTGAAGACGGAGATTCTACTTTGGGTATTGCGATGAACCTTGAAGAAAACAATGTCGGTGTTGTTATTCTTGGGGATTATTTGAATATCAAAGAAGGAACAGTTGTAAAAACTACAGGAAGAATTGCTTCTGTACCTGTGGGCGATGGTTTAATCGGAAGAATTATTGACCCGACAGGAAAGCCTATTGATGGAAAAGGAGAGTATCCTTACGAAAAAACAAGACCGATTGAACGTGTTGCACCGGGTATTGTTACAAGACGTTCGGTTTACCAACCACTTCAAACGGGTCTTACTGCAATTGATGCTCTGACTCCGATTGGCAGAGGGCAAAGAGAACTTATTATCGGTGACCGTCAAACAGGTAAAACTGCCATTGCTATTGATACTATAATCAACCAAAAGGGTAAAAATGTTATATGTATATACGTTGCAATTGGTCAAAAGGCTTCAACTGTTGCTCAGCTTGCAAAAACATTAGAAGAGCACGGGGCAATGGAATATACAATTATCGTTTCTTCTACTGCGGATGAATCTGCTCCTTTACAGTATATTGCACCTTTTGCAGGTGTTACTGTAGGGGAAGAATTTATGGAACAGGGTAAAGATGTTTTGATAGTATATGATGATTTGTCAAAGCACGCTCAGGCTTATCGTGCAATGAGTTTGCTTTTAAAAAGACCGCCGGGACGTGAAGCTTATCCTGGGGATGTATTCTATCTACACTCAAGACTTCTAGAACGTGCTGTTAAATTGAATGATGAACTCGGTGGCGGAAGTATTACAGCCTTGCCGATTATCGAAACTCAAGCAGGGGACGTGTCTGCATACATTCCGACAAACGTAATTTCAATTACTGACGGCCAGATATTCTTAGAAAGTGACGCGTTTAATTCAGGTATCAGACCTGCGATTAATGCCGGAATTTCTGTTTCCCGTGTTGGTGGTGCAGCGCAAACAAAAGGTATTAAACAAGTTGCAGGGACTCTAAGGCTTGCACTTGCGCAGTATAGAGAACTTGAAGCTTTTGCGCAGTTCGCATCAGATCTTGATGCTTCAACAAAAAAACAACTTTTAAGAGGAGAAAAATTAACCGAAGTATTGAAACAACTTCAGTACAATCCTCTTAGTGTTGCGGAACAAGTATCAATACTATATGCTGCGAATGAAGGTTTTTTGGACGATGTAGATAATACCAAAATTCAAAAATTCAAAAAAGACTGGTTCATCTATTTCAAAGCCAATATGGGAGATTTAGTTAATAGACTTGATGCCGGTGAAGCTCTGTCTGACGATGATAAAGCTGAATTGTCAAGAGCACTTGAAGTATTTAAGGCAACATTCTAAGACTGCATATCAAGATTTTTACTACAAACCCTTTGTTCTTTGTATATAGGTATAATTTAAAATGGCGAATTTAAAAGATATTAAAAACAGAATAAACAGTGTTCAAAGTACAAAAAAAATTACTCGTGCGATGAAGATGGTTGCAGCTGCAAAAGTCAGAAACTCAGAGTATGCTGTTAAAGCTTCTCGACCATATTCAACCGAAGTTGTTAATATGTTCCAAAAACTTTTAAATTCTGTCGGGGAATTTAGTTCTGAGTCTTTAAAGATAAAACGTGCAATAGATAATTATCCTGCTTTGCTCAGAAGAAGTGAAATAAAAAATGTTGGTATCTTTGTAATTTCATCTAATAAAGGACTTGCCGGAGCATACAGTTCCAATGTGGCAAGAGCGGCTTTAGCAAAAATCAAAGAATATACTAATTTAGGCGTTGGTGTAAAAGTTTTTATTGCAGGTCAAAAAGGGATTTCTATTATGCGTAAAAAACTTGCAGCAATGGGCTGTTCAATTGAACGAAAATATTTTTCCGCAATAGAAGAACTTAATGCCATGGAAGCACGTGATATCGCTGAAGATTTAGCTGAATATTATGTTGATAAACGTATTGATAAAATCGAAATTATAACAACAAGATTTAAAAATATGGTTAGTTATAGTGTCGATAGCTGGACTGTTTTGCCGGTAGAAGGAGTTAAAGATTCTCACGAACGTATTACTGACAATGTTTTGGAATCTTTAATGGAATTTACTCCGGATAAACATCATATTTTACAAAAAGTTGTTCCAATGTATATGACAAATATATTTTATCAAGCCCTATTAGAAGCTAGAGCGAGTGAACTTGCTTCCCGTATGACTGCTATGTCTGCTGCGACTACAAACGCTGAAAAGATTATGCATGATTTGTCTATTCAATATAATAAAATTCGTCAGGCTGCTATTACAAACGAAATTATTGAAGTTATTTCAGGCGCGAACTCCCAAATGGGATAGTTTAGAAAATTTTATAAGGGTTTAGGATATTTTTAGGGTCAAAGACTTTTTTAATTTTGCGCATATATTCTATTGATAACCCACCTGTAACATTTGGCAAATAATCCTTTTTTTCAAGACCAATGCCGTGCTCGCCAGAAATTGTTCCGTCAAGGTCTATTGTTAATTGGTAAATCTCTGATTTAGCTTTTTTATATCTTTGGTATTCGTCAGTGTCATTCAAATCAATAGGAATTTGCGGATGCACACTGCCATCTCCGACATGTCCAACTAGACAAACTGTTAAATCATATTTTTTACAAATATCTTGCACACCTTTTACAAGCGTTGCCAAGTTTTTTCTTGGAACAATAACATCATCAGTTGTGACATCGGGTTTTATTTTAGAACATGCCGTCATTGAAGATCTGCGCGCCGTCCAAATTTTATCATATTCTTCTTTGTTAGTTGAATATTGAATATTTGTGGCTCCTGTTTTATTTAATATTTCTAAAATTTGTATTTTCTGTTCTTCAATAGATGCTTTTGTCCCATCAATTTCTATTAACAATGCAGCTTCTTTAATTTGAATAAGGCTTTGAGGGTAGAATTGATTTACTGTGGTCATTACGTTTTTATCCATAAAATCAATTGTAGATGGAAATACCTTTTGATTTATAATTTCATTAACACATTCGATGCTTGTTTCAACACTGTCGAAATATGCCATAACAACTTGTGAGTCTTGCGGTTTTGGTATTAGTTTTACGGTTGCTTCAACAACTATACCTAAAGTGCCTTCAGAACCAATAAATAGAGAACCTAAATTGTATCCTGCTGCATTTTTTATTGTGTTAGAGCCTGTTCTTAAAAGCTCTCCGTCCGCTGTTACAACCAGCATATCTATAATATAGTCTTTGGTGGCTCCGTATTTGAAGCATCTTGCACCTGCTGAATTTTGTGCGATACTTCCTCCGATAGTTGAAACTTTTAAATTTGAGGGATCAGGCGGATAAAATAATCCGACTTTTTCCACTTCCTGTTGTAAATCGCCAACGATAACTCCCGGCTGAACTCTGGCTGTCATATTTTGAGGTGTAATATCAAGAATTTTGTTCATTTTCTCAAAATTCAAGACTATTCCTCCGTGAACGGGAATGCATGAACCGACAGTATTTGTTCCGGCTCCTCGGCAAATAACCGGAATTTCGTATTTACTTGCCAGTTTTACAACATTTTGTACCTGTTCAATATTTTCTACAAATATAACTGCATCTGCAACATTAGTTTTATCTTTTATATATGAGGCATCTTGTGAATACTCAAAACAACGGGGAATGTCTGTTATTACATTCTCTGCGGGTAATGTAGTATTCAATTCTGCCATGAATTTTTCTTTAGTCAACATATGCCGTTAGTTTTTCTATACTAGTACTTAATCTGGATATTTGTTTATCTATCTTTTCAACTTTTCCTGTTAATCCAAAGTCATCAATATTTTCAATCGCAGATAGAATTTTGTCAATATTCATTTCTAAACGGTCAATACGCTCTTGTTGCGAAGTGATTTCGTTTTCAATGTTTTTCATTGTAGAAATTTCTGATTCCAAGTTTTGTACTTTATTTTCAAGAACGTTCAGAATTTGTGTTTGATTTGGTAATTCTGTTTTTAGATTGTCAATGATTGATTTTATGTCTTCGGAATTTCTATTGATATTGTTCATGTTTTCGCTTGCAGAATCAATCCATTCTCCCATATATATAAGAGCTTTTCTTACTACATTGTCAGAATTGTTTGATTTTTCAAGCATTTTGGTAATATTGTTTATTTTACCGCCAAAATCCTCTCCAACCATAGCGTTGTAGGATTTATCAGCGGAAACAATGAGAAATCTTGTCTGCTCTTTAATATTAGTAATTTCATCTTTAAGAGCTTTCATTTCTTCTTGGGTTAGAGAATCAACAGAAGATGTTATTGAATGAAGTTTTTCGGTTATTTTGGCAAGTTCCCCTGTCGGAAGTCCTGTGCCGCTATTTTGAATTTCATTCAATGCTAATCTCAATTTTGACAAATCAGTCTCAATATCTTGCATTGAGTAGCTGTAATCATTTATTTCTCCTGAAGTTGTAAGTTGTTGCAGCTGTCTTGTGATTTGTGCGATATTTTCATTAATTTGGTCTGTTCTTTCTTCTACAAAATCTTTAATATCTTCTGATTCTTCAACAAATGATACTTGATCAAAGATATTAACAACTGCGCCCATCAAGGTATCTTTCATATCTTTGAGATCATTTTTAATATCGGTGTTATTTTCAGATGAGATTTTGTTAACATCTACTGTCAGTTTATCCAAGCAAGATTTGAATGCATCCATTTTGTCATTCGGTTCTAAGCTTGAAATATACTCTTGCTGCTCGTGAATTAAATCTTTTACTTCTTCAATGTCAGAAATTGTTCCGCCTGTTTCTGATATCAAATCAATTTTTTGATTTAATGTATCCAGCATTGATGTGATTTTTTCATCGGATAGAGATAATTTATTTATAGAATTTTCTACCGGTGTTATGAGATTTTCTACGCTATTAATGCTTGTAGTTACGTTGTTGATGCTGCTTTCTACACTATTGATGCTTGTCGCTACGCTATTGATACTACTTTCAAAATCTCCTATACGATTTTTTACATCTTCAATATTATTTTCTACATTATGGATATTATTACCAAAATCGTCTATTTTTGATTCAACTTTAACAATTTTAGAATTTGTATTTCCAATATTATTTTGTAATTCATCTATATTTTGAGATACATCATTGATACTTTCTGAGATATCTTCTAAAATCAAATCGTTATTTGCTTGGGCTAGAATATCCATTTTTGAACTCATAACTTCAAGCATTGGCGCTATATTATTGCTTGAGATGTATTCCTTAATATCTGCAAGCCAATTTCTATCAAGCGCTTTTTCGAGTTTTGAATCAATATTTTCAAGACTTTCTTTGTCTACGAAATTATCATTTGAAAGTATACCGTCTATTCTGAATTTTAGTGTATCAATATCTTTTTTCAGTATGTCAAAAGCTTCGGTAAAGTCAAATTCTGACGTTTGAACCGTATCTGTAACTTTTACTCTTTTCTTAACCTTGTCTGAGATACTGTTTTGAGTATCTTCAATATTGTCCAAATGAACTTCTATATTTTGCAATATGCTTGCAATATCTTCGTTTTGACCAGTTAATTTTTCTATTACGGAAGAATAATGATCCAGATTGTCTCTCAAATCATCAAGATTGCTGTTTGAAATATTATCATTATCACTTGCTGAATTTTTGAATTTTTTCAGTTTAGTTTCAAAATTTTGTTTTAAATCTTCAATAACTGAAATTAATTCATCGTGGTTCATTGCAACAGTTAGCATTGATTTTAATGAATTATTATTCTCGGATATTTCGTTTCGAATTTCTTCAAGTTTTTCAATTGATTCCTCATTAGAAGTTGAAGTATTGTTAGTTTCAATGAGATTTTTAACTCCTTCAATTATGTAATCAGGATTCATTGAATTTGCAATCATTGATTTAATTTCATCATGCTGCATTGCCATATTTTCTTGAATAATATCTGTTGCATTTTGAATTAAATCGTGCTGCGATTTTTGGAACTCATTTATGTCTTTTACATAATCGTGTAACTCCTGCATTTTCTCAGGATCAGGCGGGACGATTGTTTTTACGGAAGAATCTATATAGTCTTTTAGTTCGTCAACTTTTACAATAACTGAGTCTATATCTCCAAGCATGTAGTCTCTTATGTTGCGTTCCAACATGCTAAGACTTTCTGTTATTTCTGTGGATTCTTCTTTTTCTTCTTCATCATTATTCAGACTAGTTTCAATAATAGTCTTTAGGGATTCGAATTTATCTTCCAAATTCTTTATTTCTTTACTGTTTGCAGCTTCATTGAGTTGTTCTTTTAACGGCAGAAGAGCTTCACTTATAGAATCAGTTTTTGAAGTTAAGTTTTCTATAAGATCTGTATTTAATAGTTCTATCTGTTGTTTAAAATCAGAAAGTTTATCTTCCACCTCTTTGAAGTTATTGCGGATAGAATTATTAAATTCTTCATTATCTGTTGCATTTTTAATAAAGTTTAGTATCGCTTCTGTTTTTTCTTCTATAAGTTCAGTATTGTAGACAAAACCTTGTTGCATTTGAGTTTCATTTTCACCCACCGTTGAACCCAAGTCGTTTTTTAACTCTGCGAGTCTTTCACAAATAAAGTTGTTTGTGTTTGCACTGTAAGCTTCAAATGTTTGATCATTCTCTGAACTTTTTAATTCTTCGTTCTTTTTCAATAAATCAATAACATCTGAAATTTGTGCTTTCAGACCGTCTAATTCAGATATAGAATATTTTAACTCGGTATCTAAATCTTCTTTTTTGTTGATAATACTGTTAATTCCGTCAATAGATTTAATAATCTCCGAAAGTTGAGAGCTATTATCTGTATTGTAGTTTATAATTGAAGATTTAATGCCTGAAATGGCATCATTAAATTCTTCACTTGCAGGAATTTGTAATTTCTTAGTGAACATTTGTTCCAAATTTTCACTAACTTTTTGAGCAATATCAACATACTGTTTATCTTTGTCTTCTTTTAAATGATATTTATCTTCTATAAGAGTTTTAATTTCTTCAATTTTTTCTTTAATAATTTCATCATTTGCTGGAAGTTTGCTTATATATTCTGAAATTGAAACCAATTGATCTTCAATATGTGTGGTTTTATTATCAATAATTTGATTAGTTGATAAAAATTCATCTTGAATTTTTTCAATTTTTTTACTCACGTCGGAAAGTGTAGAGCCCAAAATGTCCATGGTATCTTTTTCTGAAAGTTTACTTAGTGCCGCCGAAATTTGTTCTTTCAGGCTGACAACATCTTCTTGCTCGGCTTTATTAGAAAGTTGAGATGCAATACCTTCGGTATTTTCTTTTATTTTTGAATGTACAAGCCAATCTTCAATTGAAGTTGTTTTGTTATATATGTCTGAAAATTCTTGATCAAATTTTACTTCAGATATTTTGTCGCCAATATCTTGTACGTCTTCTTTTGTTGCAAGGTTTGTAATGCTGTTTTCTATATTTGTTTGGCTGTTGCGAATATCTTCAATATCATTTTTAGATGTATTTAGTTCAACTTCCATTTTTGTTAGAAGATTTTCAATATCTTCTTTTGTCGGGATAAGTTCTGCCATTTTGAATATCGTCTCTCTAAGGCTTTCAATATCCATATTTGAACCGAGTTTGTTGGCTTGTGAAGATATTTTATTGGTTAATACATCATTTAAATCTTCAATAATATTTTTGACAGTTGATAAATCTTCTCTTAAAAGTGAAAAAGATGAATTTAAGTCAAAAATATCTCCTTTAACATTAGATGCTGATATATTTGCAAGCAGATTGTCCAATTTTGAATATACCTGTAATAATGGTTTTTCCAATGTATCAGTATCAGGAATAGCTTCAATATCTTTCGTTACTTTCCCTAGTATTTGTTTTACTTCATCTGTTTTTAGGGAAATTTGTTCTGTACATTTTTTCAAGTCAAAATAATCATCTTTTGAAATTGTTGTCTGAACATCATCAGATGCTTTGTAATCTGCAAAAGAGGATTCTATCTGTTCTGCTTTGTTGATGATACAATCTACAATCCCTTGCGTGTATTTTAGGTTTTGAGATGTTGTAATGTTTTTGTATATTTCTTCAAGGCTTGAATCATTAACATTATGCTGCTGAAGCATATTTACAATCTCTTCTGTATCTTTAAAGATTGATTCTATTTTCTTTTTATTTTCACGTTTAGAACCAATAACGCTTTCATCTGTTAATACTGTTATTACCGGTTTTAAATTCTTATTAACATCATCTGCGAATTTTTTAAAGGTGTTGTTTATCTGGGAAAGGCTGTTTTTAATCTCCCCAACTGTCTCTTTTTTACTTATATTTTTCAAATCGTGAACTTTAGATTCGATATCTTTGAGCAAAGATCTTTGATCTTTTGCTGTTGTATTAAAGGATTTTACGCTGTTTAGGAAATTATCAAAATTCTTATTTATTTCAGGCTCTTTTAATGCGCTTTTCCCTGTCGCATATATCGATTTAAGAGTTTTTTCAATATTTTTCAGTTTAGATGTTGTGATAGCAAATTTGTTATCTATTGAATTTGCCAAATTACTTATATATTCTTCCAACAGAATATTTGTATCTCCTTTGGCATGTGAATCTATATTTGTTTCAATACATTCCAATAATTTATCAATGCTCTCTGAGCTTAATGTGTTGCATTTTTTCATCTCTTTTAGTAACTTAACTATCTTATTTGAATCCTGAGCCATTTCCCAATCCTTAAATATAACTATCCCTATTTTATAATTTTACCAAGATTGCAAATAATAGTAAATTTATTTAACAATATTTATTACAAATGTTAAGAATACCGTATTGATTTAGGTTAAAAACTTTTATTAGTGTTAGAATAAGAATAAATTCGACAGCAGATTAAGAGGAAGGGATTTATGAGTCATATAGTAGTTGATGAAAACAGATGCAAAGCTTGTTATTTGTGTGTAAAAGAGTGTCCCAAACATCTTATAAAAGTAAGTAAAGATAAAGTAAACAAATTGGGAAACAGTGTTGTGGAATTTGATGATCCAAATCACGAATGTTTGGGTTGTGCTATGTGTGCGACAAGATGTCCGGATTTGGCAATTTCAGAGGTATATAGAGGTTAATATTAAATGGTAGAATGTTTAACAAATAAAAAAGTTTTAATGAAAGGTAATTATGCGATAGCAAATGCTGCAGTTCTTGCAGGTTGTCAATGCTATTTCGGTTATCCTATTACTCCGCAGAGTGAAATCGGTGAGTTTATGAGCGGAAAGATGCAAGAACTTGGCAGAGCATATGTTTCTGCGGAGAGTGAACTTGCTGCAATTAATATGACAATAGGGGCATGCTCGACAGGGGTCAAAGCGATGTCTTCATCTTCATCTTGTGCGGTTGCTCTTATGCAGGAAGCATTATCGTATGCAACAACGGATGAATTGCCGGTTGTATTGGTTAGTGTCATGCGCGGAGGTCCGGGATTAGGTAATATTTATCCTTCACAAGGTGATTACACTCAAGCGGTAAAAGGCGGCGGTAATGGAGATTACAGAACAATTGTTCTTGCACCTTCTACTGTTCAAGAATGTGCAGATTTGACATACAAAGCATTCTATCTTGCTCAAAAATATAGAAATCCTACTATTTTGCTTGCAGATGGTTTACTTGGTCAAATGATGGAGCCGGTGGAATTTAAGGAATATCCGTATCCGGAAGTTGATAATTCTTCTTGGCGTCTGTCCGGCACAAAAGACCATAAGGCAAGAATAATAAGATCATATGGCCCTCTTGCTGATGATAGGTGTGTTTTCTTAGAAAAATTGTTTGATAAATATAAAAAATTAGAAGAAAATGAAACCGAATGGGAAGAAATTGGCACTGAGGATGCTGATGTAGTTCTGGTAAGTTTTGGCAGTACATCCAGAAATGTTAAAACTGCTGTAAAAATGTGCCGAGAAAAAGGTATTAAAGCAGGATTCTTCCGACCTATAACGTTGTTCCCGTTTCCGAACAAAAGATTAAAAGAGCTTTCTAAAACTGTTAAAAAATTCATTACAGTTGAAGTTAATATGGGACAAATGGTAGATGATGTTCGTCTTGCCGTAAATGGTGTTGTTCCTGTTGAACTTATCCATAAAGGCGTTGGAGCTCCGCCGGATCCGGAAGTTATATTTAAGCAAATTGAGGAGTTGATATAAATGGCTACACAAGTTTTTAAAATCCCAAATACAATAAAAAAAGATGCGAAATTCACGTTTTGTCCGGGTTGTGATCATGGCGTAGCTGTAAGACTGGTTGCGGAATGTTTAGAAGAACTTGGAGTAATCGATAACACCATTGCCGTTTGCGGTATTGGTTGTTCGGTTACAATTTACGATTTTATTGATATGGATGCACTTGAAGCTCCGCACGGCAGATCTGTTGCTGAGGCAACAGGTGTAAAAAGAGCCAAACCTGATAAATTCGTGTTTACCTACTCAGGTGATGGAGATTATGCTTCTATTGGCTTGGCTGAAGGTATGCATGCCGCACTAAGAGGTGAAAAAATCACATCAATTTGTATAAATAATACAACTTATGGCATGACAGGAGGGCAACTGGGGCCGACAACTATGCTCGGGCAGGTTACTACAACATCTCCTACGGGCCGTAATATTGAATACTACGGCTATCCGATTAAACTTGCTGAACATATTGCTTTATGTGACGGTACTGCGTTTAGTGCCAGAGTTTCATTGGATACAGTTGCTAATATTAAAAAAGCAAAACAGGCAATTAAAAAGGCTTTTGAAGTTCAGCTAAAAGGCTTAGGTTATAGTTTTGTTGAAATTCTTTCAACTTGCCCTACAAATTGGAGAATGACTCCGGACAAGGCTCATGAAAGAGTTCAAAATGAAATGATGCAGGTATTTAAACCTGGTATTTATAAAGATGTTACAGTAGAAAATGTTTAAAAACAGTAAGAGGAAATAATAATGGAAAAGGATTTTATAATAGCAGGTTTTGGAGGACAGGGGGTTCTTTTGGCAGGAGAAGTTCTTGCGAATGCATTCATGCTTGATGATAAAAATGTTACTTGGTACCCGTCATATGGAGCAGAGATGCGCGGAGGAACGGTAAATTGTTCTGTTGTCATGTCCGATACTGAAGTAAGTGCCGTTCAAAAAGCAAAAGCTGAATTTATTACTGTTTTAAATCAGGCTTCTTTTGATAAATTTGTCTCTTGTGTCAAAAAAGGCGGTTCTATTATCGTAAATTCTTCTCTTGCGGCGATTAAAAAGACAAGAGAAGATATAAATTATATTTTCGTGCCTATAACAAAATTGGCTCAAGAAAAGTTAGGAAATATAAAAATGGCTAATATATTGGCTCTTGGCGTATTATCAAGGGTAAGTAAATTAGTTTCTTTAGAAACTTTGGAAAAAGCGTTATACACCGTTATTCCACCCCATAGAGCAAATCTTATACCTAAAAATATCGAAGCTCTAAAACTCGGTTATGAGTATGATTTATTGAAAGTATAGTTCAAAATCACCTAAAAAGTTGATTTTAAATTTTACTGCAAGGTATATTCTTAAAAAGTAAAATGAAAGGTCCTAATAAAAGTGAAACAAGAACTTATTGCCTCTATCAAGCAAAAAGAAATTCAACTGGCGAAATTAAAAAAACATATTAATAAAAGTGAAATTTGCTCAGATTTATACGACAAAGTGTTAATAGAAAAAGCTATATTGAAAAAACAATTGGATGAGCTTTCTAATCGTTCTATTGTCGGACGTATTAAACATTTGATACCTCACAAAGAAAAATTAATTTGTGATTATTTCAAAGGATAATTTTTTATTTCATGTTGTGAATGACATTTTGGGTAATGTCATCGCCGCCTGAAATGACCATTCCTGTCGGTAATACAAGGTTGTAATTTGTCTTTTTTGCTTCTTGTGAAACAAGGGTTTTTACTTTGTTTGTGATTTTTATCATGTTTTTATTGTAATCTTCATCCATTGCAAGTTTTTTGTCTTCAATCTCTTTTCGGTATTTTGATTCCATTTGAGTAATTTTGTTTCTGTCTTGCTCATTTGCTATTTCATTTTGTGCTTTCGATATAAGAGTATTAATCTCATTCATTTGCTTTTCTTGAGATGATTTCAGGTTTTGCAGGTCTGTGGATTTTTCAAGTATTTGCGGGATATCAACAACTGCAACTTTGTATTTTGGGAATGAAACTGCAACGTCATTTGTACTGTATCCTACTAAAAAACACACAACACATGCCCCAATAATCCACATATTATTTTTCATAATTTTCTCCTTCTCTTCTGAACAATCAAATATTAAATTCATTTCTTTCCTTTTTAAATTGTCTAACAGGCTAAAAAAAATATCTCTCATGTGAGAGATATTAAACTTTTTTATAAACACGATGTATTCTTATTTCGGGGACATAGATTATATTATGCAAATATATTTTTTAACTTATCTGCTTCTTTTGCTTCTTGTTCTTCTTTTGAATTTTTATTATTCATTAATAATTCTCCGTTGTAGAAAGGATTTGAACCTTCTTTGTCTTTTGCTGTCGGAGCAGTGAATATACTCATAAATTTTGTTTTATTTGAATCTGAAACTTTTTGAGTTTCTGTTACAACTTCATTTACCGCCGGAACAATTTTACCTTCAACTCTGTTTGCTACTGCTGCTTGAGAGTTTAAAAATTGAATTGACTTTAATGCTTCGGTGTTCAATTGAAATTGTAGTGCATTATTCATTGCAATTTGTTTTTGTGCATTTGCATCAATTTTACCCTGATATAAATCAATTCCCAGTTCTACCGGTTTTGCATATGATGTTGTTTGATTTGTATTTGCGTATTGAGAACTTTTTTGAGCTGCACGATTCAAAATCTCTTTTGATACTTCTTTTAATACTGAAGTATCAATTCCGTTTTGATATAAAGATGTATAATTAACGTTCAGACTCATCCATTTATCCCTTTTGTTTCCGTACATTATTGTATTCGGCATATTTGTATAAAATCTTTAATAATTTATCACTTATTGTTAATATTTTGTTACATTTATAGTACTAATTTAATGGCAATTTTTTATAAATAGTTGTTTTAATTAATGTATGGAAGGAAAATTACAGGTAGAAAATCCATTAAATAAACCCATGCATTATGGTAATGACGGGCCAAGAGTAGGTGTAGTTCCAACTCCCGGGTATTTGCCAATGCCAAAAATTTATTCCGGCTCTGATTGTTTAAATCAATACAATCAGATGCAAAAAGATTTATATATTTCTCAAAGGACTGCAAGACCAAAGAAAAAAGGTGCGCCTAAGATAATAAAGATATTATTCGGTGCATTTGCCGCGTACATATTATGTGCTCTTGCTAAACCGTCTTTAACAAAATTCTTCGGTAAATTTAAAAGATAGTCTTGTTATTCTGTGACTTCAAACTCTCTAAGTTGAGTATAAATTATAGGAGAGAATTCTTTAGATGTCACGATATCAATTATTTTGTACGAATTTGGTACATTTATAATTGATGGAGTTGAAATGTGGTAAACTCCGTCTTTCATATTTTCACCGTTAGTATGGAAATGCCCTGATAATACGGCAAGTACGTTGTCGTGTTTGGAGAGCATATTTTGGTATTCTTCAACTTTATATGTTCTGTGTGTTTTTAATTTGTTTTCTACCCCATCAGGATATTCAACAGGGAAATGTTGGAATATTATCGCATTTTGTTTCTCATTTTTTGACAAAGTTTGATCAACCCAGTTTAGTGTGTCTTTTCTGTAATATCCAATAGAGCCGGGTATTACTTCTTTTGCACCGTCTACGACTAAAAATAAAAAGCCGTTTTTAGAGAATTTATAATTTGCAGTTTTTTGTCTGTAAAACGGATTGCCTTCTCTTAAAATCTCAAAATATCTTATTTTGGACATTTTTTTGTTCTTATAAACGTCATGATTGCCCAAAGCTATATAATATGGAACTTTAAGTTTTTTTATTATTGAGATAAATGTTCTTAAATTGTCTTCTGTCGGGTTGTTTATGTTATCTCCGGTAAAGACAACAAATGCGATTTCAGGCTGAGAATTTATATCTGCTATTGCACTTTTAAGAACCTTTTGAGAATATTCAGATCCTGTTGAAATATGTGCATCTGTTATTTGAACAAATTTTATATTTTCTGCTTGAGCTTTTGTTGTTGTAAAAATCAAGCATATTATTAAACAAAAAAGTGCAAAAATCCTCTTCATATATACATTCTCCCTATAAACCTAATTATAGCATGAAAATTACAAAATGTGCTATAATCGTGCCATGAGATTAGATAAATTTTTAAAAGTTTCAAGGTTAATAAAGCGCCGTACTGTCGCAAATGAGGTGTCTGATATGGGCAGAGTGTTCATCAACGGCAATCCTGCAAAACCTGCAAAACAAGTCAAAGAAAATGATATTATTGAGATTGAATATGCTTCAAGAACTCTTAAAGTTAAAGTTTTAAAAGTTCCGTCTAATGCTGTTAGTGTGCAAGAAGCTCCAAATTTGTATTCCATTTTAGAAGAATAAATTATTAAGCATTGTAACAAAATAATGTTTAACTGAAATTCCGTATTTATAAAAAACTTTATTTAATTATAGAGAGCAGATTATACGGAGATATTTAAGATGGTTGACGGTATTCAAGGTAATGGACGAGTAAATTCAAATATTAAGTTAAATAATATTGAAAAATTAAAAAATTCTATCGCTGCACCTTTAGGTGTTTTTGGATTTGGCAAAGCTAAAGAAACCTCTTATTCAGGACCGGTTGAGGCTTTGGCTGCAAAATTTAATTTTGAAGCTCCAAAATATCCAAAAGGCGGTATTAAAGAGAACTTAGTCATAAAAGCGGAAGATTATATTCCGGATGATGTATTCAAAGAGAATGCATATTGCGAGGTTTAGTCAAAAAAAAGAGATAAGTTTTAACTTATCTCTTTTTTTTGTTTTGTATTTAATTCTATGCAGAATAAACACTAACTTGTTTTCTGTCACGTCTGTGAGGTTCAAATTTAACTGTGCCGTCAATCATAGCGTACAATGTATCATCAGAACCGATACCTACGTTATTTCCCGGATGAATTTTTGTTCCTCTTTGACGAACAAGGATATTACCAGCTTTAACTGCTTCTCCGCCGAATTTTTTAACGCCTAAACGCTTCGCTTCGGAGTCGCGGCCGTTACGGGTGGATCCCATACCTTTCTTATGTGCCATTTTTCATTTTCTCCTTTTTACTTAACTAACTACATTTACTGCGTTATTCAGCTGAAGCTTCAGCAGTTTCTTCTTTTGTTGATTTTTTAGCAGAAGTTCTGATTTTTGAAATCATAACTCTTGTAAATTGTTGTCTGTGTCCTTGTTTTTTTCTGTAACCTTTTTTAGGTCTTTGTTTGAACACGATGATTTTTTTAGCTTTGTCATGTTTAAGGATCTTACCTTCAACAGAAGCTCCTGATACATAAGGTTGTCCAACTTTTGACTTTTTGCCGTTAACAAGCATAACGATTTTGTCAAAAACAACTTTAGAATCTGCTTCGCCTTCTAATAGCTCAATATCAACGTAGCGTCCTTCTTCTACTTGATACTGTTTTCCGCCAGTTTCAACTATTGCGAACATTTTTTTATCCTTTCGTTTGTGGGATCGTAATTATACCGCTAGTGTGGGGTACAATATTTTTCATAACGATTGCCCGAGTAATCACTTATAGTTATTATTAAACGATAATATCGCATTGTCAAGCTATTTTAATATTTATTAATTATTATGCAATGCTTTGTTATTTGCGTTAAAATATTATTATGTTTACTAAAGAAGAATTGATAAATATAACAGGGGCGCAAGTTCTTAAAGATGATATAAGCAATGATGCAGATCTTTGCTTGTCTACCGATACCCGAACTATTTCATTCGGTGATATTTATTTACCTCTAAAGGGTGCCAGTTTTGACGGAGAAGATTTTATCGAAGCTGCTATTGAAAAAGGTTCAAAAGCATATTTTACAACAAAAGATGTTGTTTATGACGGAGCTGAATTGGTATTGAAGGTAGAAAATACTTTGGACTCTTATCTTAAGATTGCACAATATTACAGAGAAAAAATAAATCCGATAACTGTTGGAATAACGGGAAGCTCCGGTAAAACAACTACGAAAGAACTTGTTTATTCTGTATTGAGTCAAAAATTTAAAACCCAGAAAACATATTTAAATCATAATAACGAAATTGGTTTTTGCCAGACTGTTTTAGCTATGCAAAATGATACTCAGGCGCTTATTGTTGAAATGGGTATGAGGGGACTTGGTGAAATTGAGCTTATTACTTCCCATTTAAAACCTAATTATGCAATTATAACAAATTGCGGGAGTGCTCATGTCGGTCGTTTAGGTTCTTTAGATAATATTGCAATTGCAAAATGTGAAATCGCTAAAGGACTTATGCACAATGGTGTTTTCATCGGATTAGACCAAGATATTATGAAAAAACATCTTGATTATTCAGGAAAGAAAATATTTTATTCCTTGAAAGATGTCAATATTATTCAACAGTCAAAATCATGTTCTAAGTTTGAATATAAAGGAAAGCTATATGAGCTTAATGTTGAAGGAGAATATAATATAGAAAATTCATTGTCTGCAATAGAATTGGGACTTGAATTAGGACTTTCATACGAGGAAATCCGCGCCGGTTTAGCTTCATATCGTCCGATAGAAAAAAGATGGGAAATGGTTTGCGTAAATGGTTTAAATCTCATAAATGACAGCTATAATGCAAACCCGGAATCTGTAAAAGCTTCCGTTAAAACTTTTGTTGATTTATATTCAAATCCTGTGGTGGTACTTGGTGACATGTGCGAACTCGGAGATGAGAGTGCTATATATCACAGGCAGGTCGGAGAATATCTTGCACGTTCTAACCATAATGTTAAATATTTGACTGTTGGCAAGTATGCTTCTGAAATTGCTAAAGTCCTTAATAATAGCGGCTTTGATGCAAAGGCATTTGACAATAACAAGGATGTTTCTTGTTACATTGTTGAAAATTTGAATAACAGTAATACAATATTTTTGAAAGCTTCTCGTGCGATGAAGTTTGAAGAAATTATAGAAAATATAAAAAAATAGAGGGATATTAAGATTATGATAATGGCTGCTGTGGCATTTTTGCTCGGATTTATATTGTGTTCGCTTTTTGGCGTCCCTTATATTTCTATGTTGAAAAAGAAAATGATAGGTCAGTATATTAAAGATGTTGCTCCTGAAGCTCATGCTAAGAAAGAAGGAACTCCGACAACCGGTGGTGTTTTTATTGTTGCTGCAATAATTATGGCTTCTGTAATAACTTTATGCCTTGCTCAAAAAATGAATTCCCTCGCTTTAGTGGTGATTATAACATTGGCGTTTTATACATTTGCTGGCTTTCAGGATGATTATATAAAAATTAAGGGCAAAGGTAATGACGGATTAACCCCTAGAGGAAAATTGTTCAGGCAAATTGCTATTGCTTTGTTACCTACTTTATATTTATTAACTACAAATTCAGCTTCTTGTAATTTTGCTGTTGGTAATTGGGTTATAAATTTAGGGTGGTTTTATCCTATTTTAGCCGTATTTATTATAACAGGTGCTTCAAATGCATATAATTTGACTGATGGTTTGGATGGTTTAGCTGCAGGGTGTGGTGTTCCTACATTTATTGCATGCGCTGTTATAGCTTTATTACTTGGAAATATTGAGTTAGCAATAATTTCAGCCGCTGTTGCCGGAGCTTTGATTGGATTTTTGGAATATAATAAGCCTAAAGCTCAAGTTTTTATGGGTGATACCGGATCATTAGCCATCGGAGGTTTACTCGGTACTCTTGCTGTTATTGGTAAATTTGAGTTCTTTTTAATTTTTTGTGCAGCCGTTTTTATTGTTGAGACTTTATCCGTAATCATTCAAGTGACAAGTTTCAAAACAACAGGAAAGCGTGTATTTAAAATGGCACCTATACATCATCATTTTGAACTTCTTGGCTGGAGCGAGAAAAAAGTTGTTGCGGTATTTTCTATTGTGTCGCTTTTATGTTCCGTTTTGGCGGTTGTATTGTTTGTATTATTCAGTAAGGGGATTATATAATGAGCGTAAGAGGGAAAAAGGTTTTAGTTTTAGGGCTGTCAAAAAGTGGGATTGCGGCAGCGACTTTTGCAAAAAAGCATGGGGCAAATGTTTATTTAACTGAATCGCAGGATGTTACTACTAAGGAAAAATCAGATCAGGTGAAGGCGCTGGAAGATTTGGGCATCCATGTAGAGTATGGTAAGCATTCAAAAGAATTTATTCAGGGTTCGGATATGGCTGTAACCAGCCCGGGTATTCCTCCGCGCAGTGAAATTATAAGAAAAGTCAGAGAAGAGCAAATCCCTGTTATATCTGAGTTGGAGCTTGCATACAGAGAATGCGATATACCGTTTATTGTTATTACGGGTACAAATGGTAAAACAACTACGACATCTCTTACGGCGCATATTTTATCTAAAAAGCTAAAAACTATGGCTTGCGGGAATATCGGAACTCCGCCTTGTTCTATCGCGGATGAAAATTTAGATTATTTTGTTTGTGAGGCAAGTTCGTTTCAACTTGATATGAGTACTTCTTTGAAGCCTTATATTGCGGTTTGGACGAATTTTACTCCGGATCATATTGATTGGCATAATGGTCTTGAGAATTATTTTAATGCGAAGGCCAGAATTTTTAGAAAACCTCAAACGGCCAAGTATTGCGTCTTAAATGCAAAAGATCCGAAACTTTTAGAATTTTCAAAAGAAGTTGAAGGGAATGTATTCTTATTCGGGGAAAATATTGGTACTAATTGTTGTTATGAGCAAGATGGCAAAATTGTTTACAAAAGCAATAATGTTGCAGAAGAAATTATTGCCTTAGATGAGTGTCCGTTAATTGGTGAACATAATTATCAAAATATTATGTGTTCTATAATTTGCGCAAAGTTAACAGGTATTGATAATGATACAATTAAGCAGGCTATTATGGAATTTAGAGCTCCTGAGCACAGATTGGAAAAAGTTTGTGAGGTAGGTGGGGTTACGTTCTATAATGACTCCAAAGCAACAAATCCTGAGGCCGCAATTGTGGCTATAAATTCATTTAATGATAAAAATGTCGCTCTTATTGCAGGCGGTCGTGACAAGAATACTGATTTGGACGAATTCTGTGAAGCTGTAAACGGACATATTAAAACAGTTGTGTTGATTGGTGAAGCAACTGAAAGATTTGAGCAAAATCTTGAAAAACACCATTTTACAAATATCATAAAAGCTGCATCTATGGAGGATGCGGTTGATAAATCTGTTCATGCCGGTTCCGATGTTGTTCTTTTATCTCCGGCGTGTGCAAGTTTTGACATGTTTGACAGCTACGAGCATAGGGGGAAGGTATTTAAAGATTATGTCTTATCGCGAGTATAAATCTAAATATCTTCAAAATAACGAAAATAAAACGAAACGAAGAAAAAAAGACTCTCCGTATTCGTTGACGCCCCCTGATAAGCCTTTGATTATTATAGTAACATTCCTTGTGATAATAGGCTTTTTGGCAATATTTTCTTCTACTGCTCCAAAATGCATGAGAGAGGGTGCGAATATTGTATCTTTCTTATTAAAACAAGGAGTGTATGCTGTTTTTGGTTTCTTTGCAATGGGATTTTTTGCAGGGTTTGATTATCATAAATTGGAACGATATAATGTAAAAGTTTTGTGGATTGTTGCTATTATGCTTTTACTTGTAGACTTTACTCCCCTGGGAGTTGAGATAAACGGGGCAAGAAGATGGCTTGGACTTGGCCCTTTGCAATTGCAGCCGTCTGAATTTGCAAAACCTTTATTTTGTATGATGCTTGCATCTTCATTTAAAAATAAAGTGCAGCTTTTGAATACGGATATAATTTGTAAAGTATATTTACCATTGTTGATTATTGTATTTTTAATCTTTAAGCAGCCAAATTTAAGTATGGTAATTATATTGTTCATGACTTCTTTAGTGATGTATATTGCTGCCGGAGGTCCAATGATGCTGCTTGGAATTGGAGGGGGAATTGTTGGAGCGGGAGTTCTTGCAATGATTCCAAAGTTGCTCCACGGATATCAGATGGATAGAATTACTATATGGCTAAATCCGGGTAGTGATGCTCAAGGTAAAGGATATAATATAATCCAATCATTGATTGCTTTTGCTTCCGGCGGAATAACCGGAACGGGGTATGGCGGTTCTATTCAGAAGTTGGCATATTTGCCTGAATGTCATACAGACTTTATATTCTCAATTATTGCTGAAGAATTCGGATTTTTAGGGTGCTTTTTTATTGTCGGCTTGTTTGCTGCGCTTGTTTATAGAGGCTTTAGAATTTCTAAAAGATGCCCTGATATGTATGGAAAGCTTTTGGCTATTGGTATAACATTTATTTTCGGATTTCAAGCATTTTTGAATATGTCTGTTGCGCGTTCGTTATTACCTGTAACCGGTGTTACTTTGCCATTTATCAGCTATGGCGGTACATCTATTGTAGTATTCTTGGCAATGGTCGGAATGTTGTTAAATATCTCAAAACAGAGAATTAGAAAAGTTAAGGTAGAAGAAGATGTCTAAAAAAACTTATTTTATAACCGGCGGTGGTACCGGAGGACATATTTATCCTGCAATAGCAGTTGCTGATGCTCTTTTACAAAAAGAAGATACTAAAAATATATATTATATCGGCAATCCTAATAATATGGAAAAAAATATAGTAAAGGATAAAAATTATACGTTTTTGCCTGTTTCAAGTTCCGGTATGCCGAGAAAATTGTCATTTGGTTTTATTAAATGGACCTTTTTGATGTTTTTAGGTTGGTTAAAATGTTGTTTTTATATATTAAAATACAAACCTGATGCCGTATTTGGAACAGGGGGGTACGTTTCTGCTCCGGTGCTTTTTGCTGCTATATCTATGAGGGTGCCTTTTGTAATGCACGATTGTGATGCAAATCCGGGGCTTGTTACAAGAAAGCTCGCTCCTTATGCGAAAAGTGTTTCTGTAGCTTTTGAAGTCGCAAAGGAAAAATTAAAGAATAATAATATCTTTGTGAATGGCAATCCGATAAGAAAAGATTTTTCGCTTCTAGGAAAAGATGAAGCTCGAAAAAGATTGAATTTGTCTTCGGATAAGTTGACTATATGTATTATGGGGGGCTCACAAGGGGCAAAAACAATAAATGATGCAACTGTTGTCATTCTTAAAGATTTGGTTGAAGAATTGGATTTACAGGTTATTTTTCAAACAGGTAAGAAAAACTATGATAGTGTTATTCAACAATTAAAGGATATTTATCCGGAGTATAGCAAGAATTCAAATATTATAGTAAAACCTTATTTTGATGATATGATAACGATTTTAAAAGCTGCTGATATTGCAATTTCCCGTTCCGGCTCTTTAAGTATTTCGGAATTATGCGCGTGTGCTGTTGCTACTATCTTTGTTCCTTATCCATACGCTGCTGCGGATCACCAAAGAAAGAATGCAAAGTATATGCTTGAAAAAGGTGCAGGTTTATATATTGAAGACTCAGAGCTCAGTCCTGAATCTTTAAAAAATAGTATTTTATCTTTAGTAAATGACAAAATCGACCTTGTAAATATGCAAAATAGTGCACTTGATTTGGCAATTTATGATGGCGCTGACAGAATTGTAAACCAAATAACTAAGGTTTTTGATTAACCCAATTCTCCAAGAGTTTGTAAAAATTCTTTATTTGCGTCAATTGCTTCTTTTGTTCCTGCAATAGAGTATATCGGTTTTTGTGAGAAGATATTTTTTGCGGTATTTAGAATGTCTTCTGCTGTAATAGAGTCTATTGTTTCGAATTTTTTATTAAAGTAATTTATTCCATAAGGATTTTTGCCGCTGTCAAAAAGTATACCATTTTTATTTATGCTTTTTTCTGTTGCGGCTAACATCTCATTTTTGAGAGCTTTTTTTGCTGTTTCAAGTTCTTCGGATGTTACTTTTTCTGTTGAAATTTTCTTGATATTTTCTCTAAAGCCGTCAATAGATTTTTTAATATTGTCCGGAGTTTTTTCTCCTGTTTCTTTATTGTCAGTTGTGGTTTGTATTTGTAAGGTCATTATTCCGGTATCTCCGTTATTCTGTGAAAATGAAGATACTGTATACGCAAGTTGTCTTTTTTCTCTCAAGTCAGAGAACAATCTTGATGACGGAGAGCCTCCTAAAATGTATTCTAAAAGCTCTATGCAAACGCTGTCTTTTACATTTCTATTTTGTTGATATTTAAAACCTTCAAGTATTGTTGCTTGGTTTTTATTAGTTTCTGTTGTGTAGACTTTAGATTTTTCAACAGGGGTATACACGTTTTCAAGTGTTATATCTTTAGGTTGAACGGTGTGATAGTATGCAAGATTATTAAATATTTCTTGCTTTAATTCTGGGTGTTTTGAAAATGGTCCGGTTACGGAAACTTGTCCTTGCCCTTGTGTCATTATTTGATTAAATAGATTTATTACATCGTTGTATTGGAGTTTAGATAGTTTTTCTAAACGCTCTTCGGCAGTCATTTCTTGTGGGGTATTTTTGAACATTTCTTTACCGTATTTTTCATAGGCACTAGGTTCTATCGTTGAATATTTGTCTATGCATCTTTGTACTGCTTGGGTAAATAATTCCGGTGTAAATTTTGGATATAATACTTTTTCTCTAAAAAGAGATAATGCTGTATAGGCTTTTTCTACCGGAAAATCTGCACTAATACCTATTCCTTTTGTTCCTGCTCCTATTCCGGATGAAATGGCATTATTATCTTCGATTGCTGCGATGTTTTCCCAGCTTCTTTGTTGAGAGCCGCAGTGTTCAAGCATATCATTTAACACCTCTGCTGCTACGATATTTTGACAGATGTGTTTATTTGTTCCGATATTAATATGATAATTTACTACATCTGTATCTTCATCTTGCAGGCTTACATTAAAATTGTTTAATGTTTTGTATTCGGTGATTTTGTTTGTATCTATCGGGGTTTTATGTGTGCGTCCTGTAAAAGCGATATTACCAGTTTCTTTTGTTTTATTGTAATTGTTTATAATGCTTTCTCTTGTTGTACCTTTTGGATGGACAACAGTTAGGGCAACTTTATTTAAGTCGTAATATTTTTTTGCAGTATTTATAAAATCTTGATAGGTCATATTATCAAGTATTGTATTATAATTTGCGGTAAAATGAGTGTCTCCGTTCAGAAAATCCATACCAATATACGAATTTAAAGCCTTTGAAGATTGAAATGCCTTTGAGTCTGCGAATTTAAGTTTTGTTTTTATTGCTTCAAATTCTTCAGGAGTCGGTGGAGTGTCAGACAGGCTGTGTATTGCTCTATATAAATCTTTTAGCATTGGCTCTACGTTCTTTTCAGGCAAATATGAGTCAAGCATTAAGGCGGTTTTATCTGTTGGTCTGCTGCCTAATCTTTCAATATTATAATAAATTTTTGTTGAGTGTTTCTTTTCAATGTCTTTGACTCGTGATTTTATAAGACCATTGAACAATAACCCAATTGCTTCTATATGAACTTTGTCTTTAGAATTGTTATTTTCTGGTCCGGCAAAACCAATAAGCACTTCTGCGGCCCCTTCATTTTTTGTCGATATAAGATCTTGTCTTACAGGGCGGTTTGTAGGAGTCATTGGTTCGTGATGCCTGTTTGATTGAGGAGCTTTTGTAAAATTGAAATATTTTGCGATTAGGGGCATTGCTTCTTCCGGGGTTGTTTCTCCTGTGATGACGGTTACCATATTTGCAGGGAAGTAATTATTATTAAAGTAATTAACAACGTCATCTCTTGTAAGCGCGTCAATATTATCTGTCGAACCCGCCACTAAATCAGGAGCTTTAGATTTAATATTAAACAGATTTTTAATGGTTATAGTTGCTGCTCTGCTATATTCGTCAGAAAGCGCCATATTAATTTCAGAATCAACGATTTTCTTTTCTTTATCTAATTTTTCTTGTAAAAATTTTGGAGTTTGTACCATACCGGCATGAAGTTTTATTTGTCTCTCAAAGTCTGTATCTTCAAGACGCTGGGAAGATATATAATAATCGGTTAACGAGAAATTCGTAGAGGCATTTGTGCTTGCCCCCATTTTGTTTACTTCATCAAAGAAAACTTTATCACCTAAAGCTTCAGAACCGTTAAAGAGGTTGTGCTCAATGTAGTGACTTATCCCTCTTAAATGATCGGGTTCATTTAAAGAACCTGTGTTAACGTATGTTTTTACGATTGTTGCTCCTTTTTTAGGCACAATGATAACTTTTTGCCCGTTTGCGAGCTTGTAATAATGTGCAGTTAAATTATTAGGGAGTTTAATATCTTCAATATGAGAATATGCAATAGGAGCTTTTACTTGGAATTGAGGGGTGATATTTTCAACACCGGGGCCTTTTGCAATATCGTCCGGAATCGTAAAATTTTTGCCAAAACTCGTTTGTTTTTGGTTGTTAACATTTAAATTATTGTTAATACTGAAATAATTCGGAATAATTTTCATACACACATTACCTATGTATATATAAAAACACATAGTGTGAAAATATTGCCCTTTATTTTCGAAATATTAAGATTTAAAAATGGTTTGTTCTCTGTCTGGCCCAACGGAAACAATAGATATAGGGGTTTCGAGAACTTCTTCTAATCTTTCTAGATATTTTCGTGCATTAATAGGCAGATCTTCATATGTTTGAATTTTTGTAATATTTTCCCCCCAGCCTTTGTGGGTTTCATATACCGGTTCTAAATATTTGTGGATATAAACATCTGTTGGGTATGATTTGTATATTTTACCGTCACGCTTATCTTTGTATGCGATGCAAAGTTTTATTTCATCAAATCCGTCGAAAACATCAATTTTTGTAAGAGCTATTGATGTTATTCCGCCTACAAGACAAGCATATTTCATTGTGACAGCATCAAACCACCCGCATCTTCTTGCTCGGCCTGTTGTAACTCCATATTCGTGTCCAATTTCTCTGATTTGTTCTCCTGTTTTATCTGTAAGTTCTGTTACAAATGGACCTTCTCCAACTCTTGTTACATAGGCTTTCGCAACGCCAATTACTTCATTTATTACAGTCGGGCCATATCCTGAACCTGTTGCAGCTCCTCCGCCAACCGGGTTTGAACTTGTTACAAACGGGTATGTCCCGTAATCCACGTCAAGCATAACTCCTTGAGCTCCTTCAAATAAGATTTTTTTGCCATCTTTTTTAAATTTTTGAAGCATTTCTTGCCATTCAAAGCATACGTATGGCTCAAATATTTTTGCGTATTTATCACAAAGTCGGAGAACTTCTTCTTTTGTATATGTTTTCAAGCCATATAATTCTTTTAGTTGTTTATTTTTTGTTGGTAGAATTACGTCAAGCTTTTCATTTAATGCTTCTTTAGAGTATAAATCTCCGATTTTTAGTGCAATTCTTGCCATTTTGTCTGTATATGTCGGCCCAATACCTTTTTTTGTTGTTCCGATTTTACCTTTTGTTGCATTATCTTCGCTGTATCCGTCAACTTCCGTGTGCCACGGCATTGTAATAGTTGCCAGAGGACTTAATTTTAAGCCTGAAAGATCAATATTTTCTTTTTTAAGTCCTTCAATTTCTTGTTCAAAATATTCTGGCAGAACAACTGTTCCGTTTCCGATAAAACAAGTTTTGCCTTTATATAAAATGCCTGAAGGAATAAGGTGAAATTTGAAAGTTTTTCCATGTGCTACGACTGTGTGTCCTGCGTTACATCCCCCTTGATATCTGATAATCAAATCGGCTTTTTGAGCAAGTAAATCTGTTATTTTAGCTTTACCTTCATCTCCCCATTGTGCACCAATTACAACTTTGTTTTCCATATCCCATTTCCCTTCTTTTCTCTCTTACGTAATTAAATCTTATCACGGGGGTATTAGTATATCAAATTTTTATTTTTATTTGTTTCAAAGTTTTCTTATTTAAATTGTTAATTTTTTTGTAACGAATTGTAAACAAATTAAATAACTCTGAAATTAGCCCTTTTCGAAATTTTTTATATATCTAGAGAGATTTTAAAGAGAGCTAAACATGAGTATTAATTCCGTAAATCAACAGAATAATAGCATGAACATCAAGAAGCTTCTTGAGGCGATGAAAAACGGCAAAGCCGGTGCAGCCGGTTTAAGCAAAAAAGTTCCTCAATGGGCTACAAAAGATGGCTCTGTTTTTGCTGCAAACAATGCAAGCATGATTTCCGGTCAAAACAGACTTGGAAATATTTCTGCTTTGGATAATAATAATGCAATTAAAAATCTTTCAGCATTGAATACTGCAAAATCTGTTGATGCAGTTGAAAATAAAAATGTTAACACTAATAACAATGTAAATAATAATCAACAAGTTGATAATGAAGAAAACAAAGTTGATATTTCAAATATCGATTTTGATAATTTGACTCAATTATCAGATGTTGAACTTTCAAGTGTAAAACAAGAATTACAAGAATTAAAAGACTCGGATGTTCCTGTATTTTTGAGATCAAGTGTTGATAAAAAGTTGAAAAAAGTTGATGCTGAAATTACAAAAAGAGCTGAAAATCAAGAAACTATTGAACAAAAGAATGAGAAAAAAGAAGCCGAAAGCTTAGAACAAGATGGTAAGCAGGCAACAGTTGAAGCAAAAAGTGCTCAAACATCTACTGCTCAAGGAACAAAAGAAACTCAGCGCAATACTGCGAAAATGAAAGACGCGGGCAATGATGCTAAAAATATTGAAAAGAAGATGAAATCTGATGAAGCTAAGTTCAAAAAGCAAATGAAAACAACCGAAAAAATGGTTGCAACAAATCAGAAAAAAATTGCAAATGATTCAAAAGCTATTGAATCTTTAAATGAAGCAAATGAAGCTGCATCTGCTGAAATTGAAGAATTGAATGCTCAATCTGAAGCATTATCAGCTCAAAGTCAGCAAGATGGCGGAGAAGATACATCATCTCAATTGCAAGATATTAGTTCAAGAATTCAATCAAGATCAGCATCAATTGACTCAAATCAGGCTCAAATTGGTAAAAGACAAGTTTCAATCCAAAAGACATCTTCTAAAACTAATAGAGCGATAAGGACTATGTCAAGGACAGCAAGGTCTTTCCAAAAAACTGCTGCGAAGAACGTATCTGCAATGCAGCAGAATCAACAAGAATCTAATAAAGTTTTAGAAGTTGCAAATAAAGTTGACCAAATTTCAAGTTATACTGCAACTGCAGGACAAATGACTCAATATGTCGGTAAAGGTATGGTCATCGCAGGGAAAGCTTTAGCAAGTAATCCATGGAGTGCATCAATCGGTACTGCAATGATAACCGCAGGTGGTGTTACCCAAAAAGTGGGGACTGTTGCTGAAACGGTTGGTAATTATGGTAAAATGGCTGCAAATGTTACAAAAGCTACCGTATTTACTGCTCAAGGTAACTTCTCAGGAGCATTAATGGCTGCAGGTACCGCAGTTATGTCAGGAGCTTCAGCTGTTAAGGGAACCAAAGAAATGGCGAATGGTTTTGAAAGTATAAACAAATCGGTTGAATCGGCAAAATCTGCGGCAGCTGATAAATTAGCTGAAAAGACAGAAGATGCTGCTAATAAAGTGTCAGAAAAGGCTACAGATGTTGCAGAAGAAAGTACAAGTACTGCCACTACAGAAGCAGGAAATAAAGCTACAGAAAAAATGGCTGGTGTTACAGAGAAACGCCTTGACAAAGCTATGCAATTGGGTGGTTTCATGATGCAAGCCGGTCAAATGCTTGCTTCTAATCAGCAACAACACGGCGTAACAAGAACAGTTGGCCGTCCGGTAAGGGCTCAACATTTACACAGAGCTCGTGTATAAAATAAAAATAACTCTCTTTTAATCTTAATATAATGTGTCCGCCCCTTGAAGTAATTCAGGGGCTTCACTTTTGTCTGTGACATGTTGTTTTGCACAGTGGATGATTGATGTCATTTCGAGCGGGGGTAAATGTTGTAATAAATCTTACGCATTTTTTCATGTCATTGCGAGCTTTAGCGAAGCAATCCAGCCGTTTTGAATAATTTGTTTAATCTAGATTGCCGCGTCGTCACTATCATTCCTCCTCGCAATGACAATAGTCCCCCACCCA